>NZ_CAWMYL010000270.1:0-388 GCF_963871815.1 Vibrio sp. L85 | reverse complement strand
CGGTCAAATGTGCCATGGTTTTTCTGACCCCGCTAAATTCATTAAAGCAGCGGTGCATGGTTGTCGTACTGGGTGTTCGTTCAAGCTTGCTTATGTTCCGCCAAAAGGGGCGTGCATGTCGGAGTTGGAAACCTTCAGCGCAATTGCTTGGGCGCTTGGGGATGGACGTAAACCTAAGTTACATGTGGTGATTGAAGAGTTAGCCAGCTGTGCGGAGACCTCTGGAAAGTTGGAAGGAAAAACGGGCGAGCTTTTGCGTGGTGGGCGTCAGTTTGGTCATGTGGTTCACACCATCTTTCAGCGTGGCCAGGAAGTGCCAAAAACCGTAACCAACCAATCTAGCGTTTGGTGGTTGGGCGCGGTGAACTCGGGTGTGGATGCCGATTGG
>NZ_CAWMYL010000269.1:0-271 GCF_963871815.1 Vibrio sp. L85 | reverse complement strand
GCCCGCTAGCTTGAGCATTTTTACCACGTCATTGTATTTGGTTCTTGAGATCGGTTGACGCCAAATCTGAGAGTGCAGACCTCGAAGCTCGTAATGCGTGATCCCACGTAGCAGTTCGTTACCATGCTCATCAAACACCGGTTGCTCGTTCTTGCTCTTATCAGCATAGCGCCCAATACGATGACCATCGATGTTCATCGTACAAAACATGGTCGTCACGGTTTGCACGATCGCGACGCGTTGCTTGGCTTGAAGGGTTTTTTGACCGCTT
>NZ_CAWMYL010000268.1:0-1786 GCF_963871815.1 Vibrio sp. L85 | reverse complement strand
TCGCTTCAAAGTGTCCCAGAAGATGACTCAGTATCGCGGAGTTGAAGTAGATGATCGCGTTGGCAAGCAATCTTGCGCATTCATTCCAGATAGCGATTTCAGACTCGTTTTTGCCACGGAACTGATCACCATTCACCGACGCAATGGCTCGTCTAAGGAAGTGCCATGCTTCTCCCCGGTTCAGGGCACGTTGCACATACTGCCGCAAACTGGCATCGTCGATGTAGTCAAGTAAATATTGCGCTTTAACCAGTCGATTATACTCCGTCAGAGCCTGTAATATTGGGTGTCCAGAAGGGTAACCAGACAACTTTCTTACCAGCATTGCTTGTGTCGTCCGCTTTGTCTGAAGTGACAGAACAATACGCCTGATATCTTGCCATCCCGTTGTAATAACATTCGTTCTGATAGGCTTCTTTAGCGCCAGTATGGTGCTGCCTTGTTCACTTTCAGTCACATCAAACAGATCATTGATGACACTACTGAACTGCGCGTATCGCGGTGCAAAACTGTAACCGCATAGATCCAGTAAGGCGAAGTTAACATGATTGACACCGTGTGTATCTGTCGAGAGTACGTCAGGTTTGATTTCACTGCTGTTGGATTGTAACAGGTCATAAATATAGTGTGATTCGTGCTCGTTGGAACCGATGATCCGAGCATTGAGGGCGCTGTGGTTGGCCACCAGTGTCATGGCCGTGATCCCTTTGTTGGTGCCGAAATACTTAGAGGAGTACCGGGTTTTAAAGGTTTCCAGATGGGTTTCGAATTTCTGACCATCCGCACTGGCATGCAGCTGGTCCTCCTGAATATGGTAGTGGCGGAAGATGGGTAGCGCTGCAACCGCATTATTGATCACGTCGCTGGCGTCATGCAGCGTTTCAGGCCGGATATAGTTGGCCTGCACCGTACTCAGGTGTTCATAGCTTCGATCGGAGATCTGCGCCATGCCATACACACCACGGTGAGTGGCGTTGGCAATCAGAATGGCCAGTAAATCATCCTGATGAGTGAACCCTTGTTTTTGTATCGGAAGTACATGAGTCAGACATTTCATGAACCCGGTTTCGCGCTCTACATACCGCAGTACATCCGCGATACCGACCGGTTGCATTCGCTTAAAAAAGGGATTGTTGACCAGAGATGTAGCGCTTTTGGTCGGCAGACGCCAGCGGGTACCGGTACGATTTTTCATGATCACATTTCGATTGTCTCCCTCATCAATATGGAGAGCAACGTCTTTGAGTGCACTTTCCAGCCGGTGTTGTTTCTCCTGTAACAATAACTCTGCGGGCTGTTTTAGTCTGTCCAGTGTTGATGAGGCCAGCAAGGTATCCTGCGATGTCTGGGGGATCAGGTCGTCTTCCAGTGCGCGGTATTTGGTAACATTTGGCAAATAAATGCGTCCATTCAGTCGTGAGGTTAACTGCCGGTAGAGCAGCCATTCGTAACGTTGCGGGTTAACGTTATCCTGTTTAACCAACCATGGGAGGTGCTTTTTCGGGATGAGCGACGTATCCATCGTCTTCAGTGGTCCACCGAATGCGATTTCCGTCTGCATCTGTTGAAGTTGGGCGACGACGGCTTCTGAGCCTTTACCGGCCTCACATTCAAGGCACAAGAACACCTGCCTTAACAGTTGCTCCAGGAGATTGCATTGTTCATCGTAATGTTGCCACTGGTACTCTTCCACGGTCCGTTTCTGTTTTTTCAGGTAAAGGCAGAGGGTCTGGATATCCCTGTCATTCATGACCTTCAATGCCTGTTGTCTGACTACTGAGAAGGG
>NZ_CAWMYL010000267.1:0-120884 GCF_963871815.1 Vibrio sp. L85 | reverse complement strand
TCAAGTAACTGCTCTTGAGTCAGCGTAATGCTGTTGTCTTCGGCAGTTACCGCAGTGATATCACCCGTCACTTCTGGTGCATCATTGGTTGGCGAGATATGAATCGTCACACCTTGCGTCGCTGTCGCCGTTGTACCGGTATCTACATCCGTAGAGGTTGCGTTCACGGTTAGCGTCACATCACCATTGAAGTCCGCAGACGGAATAAACTCTAACCCTTCTAGCTCGCCCGGTTGTAGTGACCAAGTGCCGTCGCCATTATCAACACCTGCTGATAGTGAGCTGCCTTCTGGCACATCTTCAATCAAGATAGAGAGGTTTTCTGAGCCATCGGTATCGGTTAAAGCTGCATCGATATCAAGCGGCACTGGCGTATCTTCGGTACCAATGATTTGGTAATCCGCGTCTGCTACCGTGATTTCGATGTTGTCGATACCAAACGATTCATCCCAAACGTCTTGATTCAAGGTTGAACCGAAGCCCAGTTGCAATTCACCATCATCGACAGGAACCGTCAGATTGATTTGGTGAGCTTGGTCGTTCCAACCACTGAAGCCTTCACGTTGAGAGGCTCCGTGGATCACTTCACCTACTTCGTTACCGTCAGAATCGTAAAGCGTTGTCGTACCATCTTGAGTACGGAACGCGGAGTTTTCCAAGGTTGTTAGCTGTTCACCGCCGACAAAGATTTGGAACGACTCGCCATCCCAAGAATCGATTTCGTAGAAGCTAAACGAAATATTCACTTCATTGACATCGCTTGGGATCTCGTAGGTTTTGCTGACCGCTTCATCACCGCCAGTGCCACCAATACGACCCAGCATGTCGCCCGTTTCGAAGCCTTGTGAACTTTCAGTGTTCGCGTTCCAACCGTTCGAGCCAGACTCGAAGTTATCAGAAGCAATCACCAAGTCTGACGCAATCGACAGCTCTGGCATATCAACCACAGATTGAACGTCAATGTTCGCTTCTGCTGGCACGGTTGCGGTGCCATCGTTGACATCAAACGTCACGTTCACGTTGCCATCGAAGTTTTCGTTTGGCGCAAAGGTGTACGTGCCATCACCGTTATCAACTAACGTACCGCTGTCAGAAGCAACGTTTTCAACCGTTAGGTTATCACCATCGATATCACCTGCATTTTGCAGCAATTGCTCTTCGGTAAAGGTGAAGCTGGTGTCTTCTTGCGTAACAAACTGTGGCTGACCAACCGTTGGCAAGTCATTCACTGGGTTCACAGTCAGATCGGCAGTGGCTTGAATGGTTGCATCACCGTCCGTAATGTCGAAGCTCAGATCAATGTCGCCATTGAAGTCCGCATCCGGTGTGATAGTGAAGCTACCATCATCGTTCGCAACAACGGTCGCATTACCGTCAACAGTCAGGTTGGATGCGGTTAGGTCATCGCCATCCACGTCGCCGGCTTGAGCAAGAAGCTGCTCTTGGCTGAGAGTGATAGAACCATCTTCATCCACGCTGTAAGCCAAATCACCTGATACCGGAGCATCATTGACTGGAAGAACATCGATGTTTGCATTGGTTGCTACCGTTGCACCATCTTCATCGGTCACGACTGAAGTTTTCGTTTGGTGCGAAGCTGAATGTACCGTCGCCGTTGTCAGTAAAGATACCGTCGGAGCCGCTGTAGCTGACGCTATCAATCGCGACATCACCTTCAACGTCAGAAGCATTCGCCAATAGCTGCTCAGAGCTAATGGTGATGACTTCGTCTTCGTTCACTGAGTAGCTAGTCGCGCCTGCAATTGGTGGATCGTTTACCTCAAGTACTGTAATACCCGCAGTGGTTGAATCCGTCGCACCATCTTCATCTACCACGACAACATCTAGGCTGACTTCACCATTGAAGTTCTCGTTTGGCGAGAAGGTGTAAGTACCGTCACCATTGTCTTGGAACACGCCATCTGCGCCGCTGTAGCTGACACTATCAATCGCGACTTCGCCTTCGACGTCAGATGAGTTAGCCAATAACTGCTCGTTACTGATGGTGATTGAGTTGTCTTCGTGTACGGTGTAAGACGTGCTGCCTGCTACCGGTGGATCGTTCTCTGGCGTCACGCTTACGTCGATATTCGCCGTCACGGTATCCGTGCCATCGGAAACATCGAAGGTAAAGTTCACGTCGCCATTGAAGTTTTCGTTTGGCGCGAAGCTGTAAGTGCCATCACCATTGTCGGTTAGGACACCGTCTGCACCTGTGTAAGACACACCTTCAACCGATAGGTCATCGCCATCGATATCCGTTGCGCCATCAAGTAGGTCCTCATCAGTGAACAGCAAGACGCCATCTTCACCAATGGTGAACGCTTGATCTTCTGGCTGTGGTAGGTCGTTAACTGGATTAACCGTTAGGTCAGCCGTTGCAACAATAGTGTCGGTGCCATCGTTGATATCGAACGTGATATCAATGTCACCATTGAAGTTCGCATCAGGCGTGATGGTGAAGCTGCCATCATCGTTTGCCGTAACCGTTGCATCACCGTCAACCACTAGGTTAGTCGCGGTTAGCGCGTCCCCTTCTACATCCGATGCTTGAGCAAGAAGCTGCTCTTGGCTAAGCGTAATTGAATTGTCTTCATCGACGCTGTAAGCCAAGTTGCCCGATACTGGCGCATCGTTGATTGGCAATACATCGATGTTTGCGTTAGTTGCCGCAGTTGTACCGTCTTCATCAACAACCACAACATCTAGGCTCACATCGCCATCGAAGTTGGCGTTTGGTGCGAAGCTGAATGTACCGTCACCGTTATCGGTAAAGATACCGTCGGAGCCGCTGTAGCTCACGCTATCAATCGCAACTTCACCTTCAACGTCAGAAGCGTTCGCCAACAGCTGTTCAGAGCTAATGGTGATAACTTCATCTTCGTTCACTGAATAGCTGGTCGCGCCTGCGATTGGTGGATCGTTCACCTCTAGAACAGTAATGCCAGCGGTAGTGGAATCCGTCGCACCGTCTTCATCGACCACGACAACATCTAGACTCACTTCACCATTGAAGTTCTCGTTTGGCGAGAAGGTGTACGTACCGTCACCATTGTCTTGGAACACACCACCTGTGCCGCTGTAGCTAACGCTATCAACCGCGACATCTCCTTCGACGTCTGATGAATTCGCCAGTAACTGCTCGTCACTAATGGTGATCGAGTTGTCTTCATGCACTGTGTAAGACGTGCTGCCTGCCACCGGTGGATCGTTCTCTGGAGTGACTGTCACATCGATATTCGCGGTCACGGTATCCGTGCCATCAGAAACATCGAAGGTAAAGTTCACATCCCCATTGAAGTTCTCATTCGGTGCAAAGCTATACGTACCATCGCCATTGTCGGTTAGGACACCATCTGCGCCAGTGTAAGACACACCTTCAACCGATAGATTATCGCCATCGATATCCGTTGCGCCATCCAGCAGGTCTTGATCAGTGAAGGTCAACACGCCATCTTCACCAATGGTGAACACTTGATCTTCCGGCTGCGGCAAGTCATTAACTGGGTTAACTGTTAGGTCCGCCGTTGCAACAATAGTATCGCTGCCGTCGTTGATATCGAACGTGATATCAATGTCGCCATTAAAGTTCGCATCTGGCGTGATAGTGAAGCTGCCATCATCGTTTGCCGTAACCGTTGCATCGCCATCAACCACTAGATTAGATGCGGTTAATGCGTCACCTTCTACATCAGATGCTTGAGCAAGAAGCTGCTCTTGGCTCAACGTGATTGAGTTGTCTTCGTCGACACTGTAAGCCAAGTTGCCCGATACCGGTGCGTCATTGATTGGTAAGACATCGACTGTGATGTAAGTATCAACCTCTGCGCCATCTTCATCGCGAATGGTCACATCCAACTGCACTTGGCCGTTGAAGTTTTCATTCGGTGCAAAGCTACAAGTGCCATCACCGTTTACTGAGAAGATACCATCTGGACCGTCGTAGCTGATGCCTACTAGCTCAACATCACCTTCAACATCCGAAGCATTCAGTAGCACTTGCGACTCACTAAAGGTCAGAACTTGGTCTTCATCGATAGTGTATGCAGTAGGACCTGCGATTGGTGGGTCATTTACCTCAATCACAGTAATGCCAGCAGTAGTAGAGTCCGTTGCACCATCTTCATCGACAACGACAACATCTAGGCTCACCTCGCCGCTGAAGTTCTCGTTTGGTGAGAAGGTGTAAGTACCATCGCCATTGATTTCTAACACACCATCGTTACCGCTGTAGCTCACGCTATCAATCAACACATCGCCTTCAATATCCGATGAGTTCGCCAATAGCTGTTCGTCACTGATGGTGATCGAATTGTCTTCATGAACGGTGTAAGCCGTGCTGCCTGCAACCGGTGGATCGTTCTCTGGCGTCACTGTTACATCGATATTTGCCGTCACAGTATCCGTGCCATCGGAAACATCGAAAGTGAAGTTCACGTCGCCATTGAAGTTCTCGTTTGGTGCGAAGCTATATGTGCCATCACCATTGTCAGTAAGAACACCATCTGCGCCTGTGTAAGTGACGCCCTCAACAGATAGGTCATCCCCTTCAATATCGGTAGCACCTGTTAGCAGATCCGCATCAGTAAAGGTCAGCACACCATCTTCACCAACGGTGAACGCTTGATCTTGTGGTTCCGGCGCATCATTAACTGGTGAAACCAATAACTCAAGGTTGGTTGAGACAACATCATCGCCGTCAGACACATCGAACGTAAAGGTGATATCACCATTAAAGTCCGCATCTGGCGTTAAGGTGTAAGTGCCGTCACCATTGTCTGTGATGGTGATGTTTTCATCATCCGTTGCCAGATTCAGTGCTGTCAGTTGGTCTCCATCCAAGTCACGCGCATTAGCAAGCAAATCTTCTTGCGTAATTAGGATTGAACCATCTTCTTCAACCATCGCTGAAACAGGCAATGCTTCAGGCGCGTGTTCAATGTGGGCACCTGTTGCATTGACGTAGATGGTTTGAGAAACGGTTTCAGAATCATTATTTGATAGCTCTGTTGCCGTTGCCGTTACGTTGATTTCTAGCTGTTGGTTAAAGTCTTCTGGCAATTGAATCTGTAGCTCTTGTTCAATTGCTGTGGTTGGAAGCGTTACAGAACCATCTGGACCTACTGTTACTTCACCGCTGTAGATCTGGCTGTTCACTTCACCTACATCAATGGTGAAGTTGAAGTCGGTGTAATCGGCATCGCCGCCACCGTAGAGATCTTCAAAGCCGTAAACCAGTTCACCGTCTTCGTTCACGGTAGTTCGGGTATGCTCAATACCATCTTGGTTAAGCTCTGAGCTTGAACCACCATGGAAGACTGCATCACCGAATTGACTTTGAATCACGGTTTCAGAACCATCAGCGCCAACAAACACGAGTTGCGGGTCAACTGTATCCATGTTCGCAGGAGAGCCATCTGCTGCACGGAACTCGTACTGACCATCTTGCATGGATGCAAAGTCATTGAAGTTATGACCGTTAGGAATCAAGAATAGGTTGAAGCTTTCCCCTTCCGAGATTTGGAAACTGAACTGATCTTGCCCAGGAACCAAATCACCGCCGCCACCAACTTGAGAGGCGTTTTCGTACACTACTTCAACGCCCGTGATGTTGCCATCTTCATCGACTTTGTAGTAACCCGCTGTGTTTTGGTAACCCGCGGTTTCACCTTCAAACGTAACCGTGATTTCAGTATCGTTGAAACTAGTGATACCGTTGTCTTGATCGTTAAGTACCCCTTCGTTGTCGTAGCTGATCACCGAACCTTCTGGAACACCATCCACGGTCACCGTCAGCGTTTCTGACAAGTCTTGGTCAACCAATGCTGCGGCGATGTTCACTTCAACAATACCGCCTGGCTCAACCAAGATCGCTTGGTCATCCACGTTTCGACCATCGCCATCGGTGATGACTAGGTCTGGCGCATCTGCTACGGCTTCGATGTGAACATTAATGTCTTGCTCAACTTCATCAGTACCGTCAGAAACCGTAAAGCTGAACTGCAAGTCACCACTGAAGTGCTCTTCTGGTACGAAGCTAAATGTACCGTCACCGTTGTCCGTTACAGTACCTTCATCACCCGAGTAGTTAATGCTGGTAACGGTGAGGTCGTCACCATCAATATCAATCGCGCCACTTAGAAGATCTTCTTGCGTGAACAGGATGCTGCCATCCTCTTCAATGTGGTACATGCCAGGCGCAACAATTGGAATGTCATTGACTGGGTTCACCGTCAATGTCATTTCATTGGCAACACTCAATTCACCGTCGCTCACTTCATACGTAAACTCGATGTCTCCGTTGAAGTGCTGTGAAGGCGTAACGGTAAAGGTGCCGTCGCCGTTATCCACGATAGAGGCATTAGGATCATTGGTTTCTAGTGCCGTTGCGTATAGGTCATCACCATCTTGATCGCTGGCATTTTCAAGCAGCATTTCTTGTGTCACGAGGATAGAGCCATCCTCGTCCACGTCTGCCACGATTGGTGCTGCTTCTGGTGCATCGTTAACGAACTCAACTTTCAAGTCGATGTTTGCCGCCACCACGTCGGTGCCATCGCTCACATCAAACGTGAGGTCAACATTACCAAAGAAGCCCTGCTCCGGCGTTAACGTGTAAGTGCCATCGCCATTGTCTGTCACTTGAACCGTGTCGCTTAAACTCGTCACGTTAACAACAGACAGGTCATCGCCTTCGATGTCCGTCGCTTGAGCCAGCAGCTCTGCTTCAGTAATAGTGATCGCTTCACCGTCTTCTGTGGTGAAGGACAAATCAGGCACATCTGGCAGGTCGTTCACTGGGTTAACGGTGAGGTTTAGATCCGCAGCGACGGTTTCAATCGCGTCAGTTACGTCATAAGTAAATTCGATTTCACCAAAGAAGTTTTCGCTCGGTGTAATCGTGAAGCTACCATCAGCGTTCTCAACGATGGTTGCATTAGGATCGTTGGTCGACAGGTTCACCGCTTCAAGGTTGTCACCATCTACGTCCGTCGCGTTCGCTAACAAGTCTTCTTGAGTTATGGTAATTGAGCCATCTTCATCAACGACCGCATCAACAGGACCGCTGACCTCTGGACCTTCGTTAACGATCTCAACATCGATCTTCGCAGTGCTTGGTGCACTTGCTTGACCGTCGCTGATGTCGAAGGTCAGGTTCACTTCACCGTAGAAGTTCGAAGTTGGCTCGAAGGTAAAGGTGTTGTCGCCGTTATCTGTCAACGTACCTTGTGACTGGTCAACAAGCAGCAGATTCTCGATATGCAGAATGTCGCCATCCACGTCAGTCGCACCTGATAACAGGTCTTTTGCTTCGATGATGATGGTGCCGTTTTCTAGCATTTGAGTATGCAGCGGTGCACCAGGAACTGGCACATCGTTGACCGGAATAACGGTCAGATCTAGATGGGTATCGACTTCATCGGTGCCATCGAAGACTTTGTAATCGATGTCGACTTCACCATTGAAGTTTTCATTCGGCATAAAGGTGTAAGTGTCGTCGCCATTGTCGACAAGCTCACCGTTATTACCGCTGTAAGAGATATCAGAGATAGACAGCGCATCGCCTTCCACATCACTTGCATTGGCAAGCAGATCGTCCGCGCTAAACGTAATGCCCACATCCTCATCAGTCGACAACACAATCGGACCAGAAACGATTGGCGCATCGTTTACTGCTTCGAAGTTGATGTTGATGATGTTGTCGTCAGTGAGTTCACCATCCGTGACTTGGTAACCAAGCTCAATCTCACCGTAGAAGTTCTCATCTGGTGTGACTGTCCATGTACCATCGCCGTTGTCGGTTAACGTAGCGTGCTCCGCGTTATCCCCCACCAGCTCTAGGTTTTGAATATCAAGTACATCACTATCGATATCACTCGCTTGTGTGAGAAGCTGCTCTTCTGTGATTACCACAGAGGCAAACTGCGTAGAACCTTCGGTATCAATGGTCACATTTGGTAGATCAGCGGTCAGTTCGATTTCACTGTCACCTTCACGGATATTAAGCTCTACCGTTTCCGTGATTTCCGTGCCGTCCACGCCAATAGATGTGAACACCGCTTCATCATGACAAGTTTGGGAAACCGTCATGTTTTGAACCACGTAAGTACCGTTACCTTGAATCGTACCTAGCTCAAAGTAAGATACCGGCTCGTTCACCGTTAGGGTGTAATCCGTCTCATAACTACCACGATCTTCTTTGTGGTAAGTCATCGAGTCGATCAAGTCACCATCAGAGTTGAATGCGCGAATTTCGACTTCGGTAAAGTGGCGAGACTCTTCCATAAACCAGCCGCCTAGACCATCTAGGTGGAAGCTGATTTCGTTGATGTCTTGACCTTCAACGGTCACAGTCAGTTTTTCATCACCACTCAAGCCTTGACGGTCAGTATCACCAATACCGTGACCGATGTGTGTTTTACCATTCCACGCACCGAGTGGGTCATCATTACTTTGAACAGTAACTTTCAAATCGCCATCGACAAACTCACGTGTGTAAGGGTCAACAGCTGTACCCCAATCATCAAGGCTGGCGTTGTCGTCAAAGGTACCAATTTGACTCGTGTGCGTACCGTTCGCCAATGCATCATCATTTGGAATGAAGCGCACTTCCGTGTCTGCAGGCACCTCCTGCCCGACTTCTAGCTGTACCCATTCGTCATTTAGATTTGCTTCAATGATGCCGTTTTCAGGGGCTTGGTCGAGACGTAACGCAGGCTCTTCACGCAGAGAAACACCCACTGTTTGGTCTTCTTCCGCTTGAATAAAGATCTCGTCGCCCGCTTCTGGCGCATCGTTGACAGGATTAACGGTCAGATCCAACGTGGTCAGAACATCATTTTCGCCATCGCTGATGTTGTAAGTGAAGTCCAACTCACCGTTAAAGTTTTCCGTATGCGTAATGGTGAAAGAACCATCCTCATTGGCTACAATCGTCGCATCTGGGTCATTGGTTTGTAGATTGCTGGCAACAAGGTCATCACCTTCAATGTCTGTCGCATTCGCAAGCAATTGTTCTTGCGTGATGGTGATGGCGTTATCTTCATCCACTTCAGCTTGAATGCCTGACGTTTCAGGTGCGTCGTTCACCGCGATAACATCGATGCCTGCGGTTGTCGTATCTGTTGCACCATCTTGGTCGATGACCGTAACGTCGAGCGAAATGTTACCGTCAAAGTTCTCATTTGGCGTAAAGGTATATGTGCCGTCGCCATTGTCCACGAAGCTACCGTCGTTACCGGAGTAGCTAACATTCGCCAAGGCTACATCGCCTTCCACATCAGAAGAGTTGGCTAACAACTGCTCGTCACTAATGGTGATTTGACCGTCTTCTTGAACCGTGTACGACGTTGAACCTGCAACCGGTGGATCGTTCACTGGTGTCACGCTGACATCAATGAATGCTGGTGTTGAACCTGTGCCGTCAGACACATCGAATGTGAACTGAACATCACCGTTGAAGTTTTCATTCGGCGCGAAGCTGTAAGTGCCATCGCCATTGTCGGTAAGCACACCATCCGCACCTGTGTAGAGTACGTTTTCGATAGACAGATCATCGCCATCAATATCCGATGCGCCTTCCAATAGGTCTGCATCCGTGAACAGCAAGGTGCCATCTTCTTCTACCGTGAACTGTTGATCTTGCGCTTGTGGCAAGTCATTCACAGGATTAACCGTAATATCCAGACCAACTTGTACCGAGCCACCATCGTTATCAATGATATCGAAGGTCAGGTCTAGATCGCCGTTGTAGTTTTCATCCGGTGTGATGGTGTAACTGCCATCATCGTTGTATTGAATTGTCGCGTTGTCATCTGTCGATAGATTGATGGCTTCAAGGTTCTCGCTATCAATATCTCCCGCTTTGGCAAGCAATTGCTCTTGGCTTAGCGTTATTGAGCTGTCTTCGTTGATGGTGTAAGCCAAATCGCCCGAGACTGGTGGATCGTTGATTGGTAAGACATCGACATTGATGTGCGTATCAACAGTTGCCCCATTCTCATCTTGAATGGTCACATCCAACTGAACTTGACCATTGAAGTTCTCGTTTGGTGCAAAGCTGCAAGTACCATCGCCATTGACGGTAAAGATACCATCCGAGCCTTCATAGCTGATGCCAACAAGCTCTACATCGCCCTCGATATCAGACGCGTTGGCAAGAATTTGTGACTCACTGAATGTCAGTACTGAATCTTCATCAATCGTGTAAGACGTTGGACCGGCAACTGGAGGGTCATTCACTTCAATGACGGTAATGCCTGCGGTCGTTTCGTCAATCGCACCTTGCTCATCCGCCACAATGACATCAAGGCTGATATCACCGCTGAAGTTCTCATTCGGCATGAAGGTGTAAGTGCCGTCACCGTTGTCTTGGAATACGCCATCGGTGCCTGAATAGGTCACGCTATCGATAGACACTGCGCCTTCCACATCCGAAGAGTTAGCCAGAAGCTGCTCGTCGGAAATGGTAATCGCATTATCTTCATCAACCGTGTAAGACGTAGAACCCGCAACCGGAGGATCGTTCACTGGAGTGACGCTCACGTCCACATTGGCAGGTACGGTCTCAGTGCCGTCAGAAACACCAAAGCTAAAGCTGACATCACCGTTGAAGTTTTCATTTGGTGCAAAGGTGTAAGTACCATCACCGTGGTCAGTCAGTACACCATCGCTGCCTGTGTAGCTAATGCCATCAACCGTTAAGTTGTCGCCATCGATATCGGTCGCGCCAGCAAGTAGGTCCGCGTCGGTAAACTGCAGCGTGCCATCTTCTTCAACACTGAACTGCTGGTCTTGAGGAACAGGAAGATCGTTAACTGGATTAACCGTTAGATCCGCCGTTGCTTGGATAGTGTCTGTGCCGTCCGTAATGTTGAATTGGATATCAATGTCACCATTAAAGTCCGCATCTGGTGTAATCGTGAAGCTGCCATCATCGTTCGCTGTAACGGTTGCGTTTCCATCTACAGTCAAATCGCTAGCAGTCAGGTCATCGCCCTCAATATCAGACGCTTGAGAAAGAAGCTGCTCTTGGCTGAGTGTAATCGCACCGTCTTCATCAACGCTGTAAGCCAAATCACCCGATACTGGCGCATCATTGATTGGCAATACATTCACATTGATGACGGTATCAACTTCTGCTCCGTCTTCATCTCGAATGGTCACATCAAGTTGAACTTGTCCGTTAAAGTTCTCGTTTGGCGCGAAGCTGCACGTGCCATCATCGTTAACGGTGAAAATGCCATCCGGACCATCGTAGCTAATGCCAACAAGCTCTACGTCGCCTTCCACGTCAGAGGCATTCAGCAGCACTTGCGACTCACTAAAGGTCAGAACAGAATCTTCATCAATGGTGTAAGAAGTTGGTCCAGCGACTGGTGGATCGTTCACTTCCAGCACCGTAATGCCAGCAGTGGTGGCATCCGTTGCTCCTTCTTCATCAGCGACGACAACATCAAGCGTCACTTCACCATTAAAGTTTTCATTTGGAGAGAAGGTGTACGTACCGTCGCCATTGATTTGCAACACACCATCGCTGCCAGAGTAGCTCACGCTATCAATCGAGACATCCCCTTCTAAATCCGAAGAATTTGCCAACAGTTGCGTGTCAGAAATGGTAATAGAGTTGTCTTCGTGAACCGTGTAAGACGTTGAACCAGCCACATGAAACCGTATCTGTGCCATCAGATACGTCGAAGCTGAAGTTTACATCGCCATTGAAGTTCTCATTTGGCGCAAAGCTATACGTGCCATCGCCATTGTCAGTTAGAACGCCGTCGGTGCCTTCATAGCTGATTCCCGTTACAGAAAGGTCATCGCCTTCAATATCGGTAGCACCTGCAAGCAGATCCGCATCAGTAAATTGCAGTGTGCCGTCCTCTTCCACACTGAATTGTTGGTCTTGAGGAACAGGCAGATCGTTGATTGGATTAACGGTTAGGTCAGCGGTTGCTTGAACGGTATTCGTGCCATCTGAGATATCAAAGCTGATGTCGATATCACCATTAAAATCTGCGTCCGGCGTAATGGTGAAGCTACCATCGTCATTTTGAGTCACCGTCGCGTTGCCATCTACCGAAAGGTTAGACGCCGTCAGTGCATCGCCTTCCACATCGGAAGCTTGCGACAACAACTGTTCTTGGCTCAAACGAATCGAGCCATCTTCGTCCACCGAGTAAGCAAGATTACCAGCCACCGGAGGATCATTCACCGGCGTGACGCTCACATCTACATTCGCTGAAACCGTATCTGTGCCATCAGATACGTCGAAGCTGAAGTTTACATCTCCATTGAAGTTCTCATTTGGCGCAAAGCTATACGTGCCATCGCCATTATCAGTTAGAACGCCGTCGGTGCCTTCATAGCTAATTCCCGTTACAGAAAGGTCATCGCCTTCAATGTCGGTCGCGCCTGCAAGCAGATCCGCATCAGTAAATTGCAGTGTGCCGTCCTCTTCCACACTGAATTGTTGGTCTTGAGGAACAGGCAGATCGTTGATTGGATTAACGGTTAGGTCAGCGGTTGCTTGAACGGTATTCGTGCCATCTGAGATATCAAAGCTAATGTCGATATCACCATTGAAATCTGCGTCTGGCGTGATGGTGAAGCTACCATCGTCGTTTTGAGTCACCGTCGCATTGCCATCTACCGAAAGGTTAGAAGCCGTCAGTGTATCACCTTCCACATCGGAAGCTTGCGACAACAACTGCTCTTGGCTCAAACGAATCGAGCCATCTTCATCCACCGAGTAAGCAAGATTGCCAGACACTGGCGCATCATCAACTGGCGTAACACTGACATCAATGTTGGCAGAAACCGTATCCGTACCGTCGGACACATCAAAGCTGAAGTTTACGTCACCATTGAAGTTTTCATTTGGCGCAAAAGTGTAAGTCCCGTTACCGTTGTCGGTCAGGATGCCGTCGCCACCGTCGTAGCTTACGCCCTCAACCGTTAGGTTATCGCCTTCAATATCCGTTGCGCCAGCAAGCAGGTCAGCATCGGTGAAGATCAGAGTTCCGTCCTCTTCCACCTCAAAGGTTTTATCTTCAGGCACTGGTGCGTCATTGATTGGACGAACGGTTAAATCGATAGAACTTGAAACAGTTTCTTGACCATCACTGATATCAAACGTTAAGTCGAGTTCACCATTGAAATCAGCGTCCGGAACCACGGTGAACGTGCCGTCACCATTGTCTTGAACCGATGCATTCGCACCGACTTGGACGTTAGACGCAACAAGGTCGTCGCCATCAACATCACTGGCGTATTCGAGTAATTGTTCTTGCGTGAAGGTAATGGTGCCGTCTTCATCCATGATGTAAGCCAGATCTTGTTCTACCTCTGGCGCATCGTTTTCACCTTCGACTTTGATTTGGAACGTTTCGCTCGTGGTTTCAGAGTCGAAATCATCTTCTACTTGCGTCGTGGTCTCTTCACTGGTGTCTTGAACGTCCACCGCAAAGGTTTCTTCTGTGGTTTCTGAATCTAGGTTATCACCACCTTGTGAACCTTCAGAATCAGATGAAGAGGCACTTGGCGCAGCCGAAGTTTGTACAGCTTGTCCTTGTGCTTCATTGCCTTCTGCGTCCGAACCACCTTCAGAGCCAGAGGCATCACCGCCACCAACGGCTTGTGCACCCGCACCGGAAGCCGCACCGCCGCTGCCAGACGCTTCTTCACCAGACCCACCGTCTGATGCCACGCTGTCTACCACGTTCGATTGAGCGGCATCCGAACCACCGCTACTCTCTGGCGCGTCTTCTTGTACCGCACCACCGGACGCCGAGGCTTCTTCCTCAGTACCGGCACCACTTGGGTTGTCTTCCATCGCCTGATTGGCTTCGTCTGCTGCATCGGTATTTTCAGCACCCGTTGCTACGGTCGAAGCAATCGTATTCTGTTGGTTTTGTTGATTCTGCTGCTGGGAGGGCGTGCCCGCGTCATTGGTTTCCGTTTGTTCTACCGCGTCATTTAGGTCTTTGTTTTGGTTATTTTGATTGTTGTCACCTGCCATTACAGCCTCCGTTGCCATTAGCTAACTGATCGTGTTTAGAGGCAGTAAAGGACACCATTCTGGAAAACCAACTTTTTTATCCAACTTTTTTCATACTCCTGTTGCTTAACCAGAAAGAGGTAAAAAAAATTTGAAAACGCAATTTAAAGATCCTTAGTTATTGTCATTAAAGCAATTAGGGCGGTGGAACAATGATAAACATGACGAATCTGTTGCGCTCAGTCGACAACAGCCACAAAGGGCTGCAATTGCTATTGGGAGATTTTTACAAGGATTTCAGCAGCGCGGCGATCAACATCGAAATGCTGCATAAACAAAACCGTTTTGAAGAACTGAGCGGCTACTCAAAAAAGCTGAAGACTATTCTGGTCTTGCTTTGTGATGATGATTTACCACCCAAGATGGCAAAGCTGGAGCATTTGAGTAAGCACCACTTCCCTGCACCTAATGAATTGATTGAGGACATCAAAACTGAGCTCAACAACGTGAACAAGCAAATTAGCCAGCTGTTAGATATCGAAAACTCTATCGATGACAGCGCAGATGATGAATAACCGAGGTGGATCATGAGTAACAAGCAGATCGAGCACCACCTCAGAAAAGCACTCGTTTCCAATAACGAGTCTTCGAAGGTGACCGCAGACGATACGATCGTGCTAGCCAGTGCGATGACCAGCGTCCACAAAACCTTGCTGGTTATCTTTTTGCTCTCAATGGTGGCGATCGCCGTGGCGTCTCAAGCTCGTATCGACATTGTGGTGTCGGTGCGCGGTGAGCTACTGCTGGAGTCTGACGTAGAAAAAGTGCAACACCTTGAAGGCGGTATTCTCGAAGAAATGTTAGTGCGCAAAGGCGAAGTGGTTTACGAAGGTCAACCCATTGCGCGCATTCGCTCTTTGGATAGAAACACTCAACTCGATACGGTAAACACAGAAATCATTCAGCTCGAGTTAGACAAACTCCGTTATGAAAGCTTGCGCGATATGGTGGAGCCCGATTTCTCTGCCTACATCGAAAAATATCCAGAATTGGTTCAGGTAAATATGAATACCTGGCAGCAAGAGTTTTCCAAAAACCGCTCGAATGAAGAGTTGATCACCCACGACATCAATCATAAGAATTCTTTGATTGATTCTATGCTTAAGCGCCGCAAAAGTTCCGAGAACCAGCTTTCGTTGATTCGCAAGCAGCTCAATATCAAGAACACCTTGTACAAAGAAGAAATGGCATCTTATGTCGATGTTCTGAATATGCAGGTTCAAGAATCAAACATGGTGCGTGAGATTGAAAATCTCGATGAGTCGGTCATGAATGAGCGCTTCCAACTCGACAAACTAGAAAAGCAGTACCGAGACTTGGTGGAAAATCGCAACTCCGAATACCAAGCGCAAATCATTCAAGCGAAGAAAGATCTCAAGCTGAAACGCATTCTTCGTCCTCAACACTCAGACAAAGTGGATCGCCTCGTGGTCTACGCCCCTATTGATGGTGTGGTGGATAAAGTGCACTTCAACTTCCGTTCTGCAGTGATACCGCCGGGGGAAAGTATCGCGGACATTGCGCCGATTAATAACTCCCTTCATGGCGAAGCGAAGATTCCACGTAAAGACATGGGCTTTGTTGAAATCGGACAGGCAGTCAAAGTGAAGATGGACACCTACAACTTTGCCAAATACGGATTTTTGGAAGGTCGAATCGCGTCGATCAGCCGTTCGTCCTATGAAGAAGAGGACGCTGAATTCTACCTCGCTGAAATCCAAATCAGCCAAAACTATCTAGAGCGCGGAGGCACACAATACAAACTATCCCCTTACATGGAGTTTACCGCCGACGTGAAAACAGGGTCGCGTCGGGTTATCGAATACGCTGCGAAGCCGGTTATGTCGGCTATCGAAGACGCGTTCGATGAGAGGTAATGGATGAGTAACAAACCTTCCTACAATATTTCCGTTCCTGTTATGCGCCTAAGCATTGCTTTCAGCTTGGTGCTGGCTGCCCTCGCCTTTTATTTGTATGTCTCTTGGGAAAAAGTGGATTCAGTGGAGCAAGTGCAAAACGCACCTCTGTTAGTTCAAGCCCAACAACTCAACCAAACCATCGAACTTGATATCCAAACGCTTCAGCGCTGTTTAGCCGCGCGTTATTGCAGTACAACAGAGCTCAATTTTGAGGTTCTGAAAAACGAAATTGACCAGTTTAAGTCTCTCGCGTCACTCAACAAAACCGAGTTTAGCTTGGTAGGCGCGACCGAATATACGCAGCTTGAACTGGCGATTAATCGCTTCTCGGACAGCTCAAAAACGCGTGACGATGTGTTGGCACTGTATCTTTCGCTCACCAATAACTACCTACAAATGGACGACAACTATCGCACCATGTTTAACAACCATGCGAGCGACCTAATGATGGAGAAAAACGAGTTCTTCATTTGGTTGTTTATGGTCGTTGTTGTGTTAGTTGGTATCGCCGTTCTATCGAATTTAGTGGCAATCCTCAAACTGAGAAAATCCAGTTCGAATGAGCGCGACATTGATCAAGAATTTGACGGGCTTTATCAAGAACTCAAACAACTGGATTTACAAAGGTTGGAAGAGTTGCTCAATGAAGTGAGCATCAATCCGAAGCAGCGTCAGATCTACTCTCACCTAAAACTGATTTTCAGCAAACTCGAAGAGCAAAAACGTAATAACGATCTCTACAAGCAGCTCTATGCTCTGATTGGTTACGAGATTCGTGGCATCACCAACACCATTAACGGCGGCGTGCAATACCTCGTACAAGAGACCGATGAGAGCGGCGTGTTGATGGCGCAAGATATAACGTCGGCTGCCAATACCCTGTCTGAATTGGCAGAGAACTACAACCGACTCATTTCACAAGGAACCGAGAGCAAATCGAAAGAGTTTTCACTGCTGAATGTGCTGTCTGAATTGATGATTCACATCAGTTCCAAAGTGCAGCGAAATGAAGGTGAACTAGACTGCTTTATTTCGGATAACTTACCAAATCGTGTTGAAGGGCAATCCACCAGCTTATTCTGGGTGTTGTTCCTACAGCTATCGAACGCCATCCAACTCAAAGCCGACAAAAAACTGTTTGTCACCATTGAATCGGGCGCGGCGTCAGACATTGAAAACACTCGCCTGACCATCAATCTAAACTTCTTAACCACACTGGATGTGCCGTTTGCCAAGCTCAATACCCTACACTGGAGCGACCATAAACAGCACACAGCAACCAAAGACGATTTGGCAAAAAGCGTGTTGAAAGATTATGGCTATTACGAGAGCCATTGGTATCAATCGGGCAATCAGGAACGTTTTCAAATTCAGCTCGATTTGAAAGCCAAAAGCTTCCACACCGAGAAAACTCGCTTCGACAATAAACGTTTGTTGCTATGTGCCAACTCTCAGCTGCGCATTGATGTGATGAACAAAATGTTAGTCAACTTGGGATTAGAGATCACACCAATTCGCACGCCGAACGAGCTCTTCTCTGCGGCAAAAACCTTTGGCGAATACGACGCCATCATGCTGACTGACACGTTTGAGCCAAACAAACTGCCCTCACTGAGCAAAACCGTGAAATCTCAACTGCGCAATCACCCAAATACTAAATTGCTGCTTTCAGTTACTAGCACTCAGCAAGCACAAGAGAGCCATACCTTTGTCGACAAGATTCTGAACTCTCCTGCGATTCCATATGAGTTCATCCCTAATCTGTTAGCAATCATGGAAGCGGAAGCCTCTGAAGATCAGATGGAGAACAGCTCATTCCTGATTGTTGAGGATGACCGTGTTCAACAGATTCTACTCAAACGTATTTTGAGCAAGCAAGAATACGAAGCCGACACCGTTGGCGATGGCGCAGACGCCGTTCAGCACTTCATGAATCAGCGCTCGGACATCATTTTTATGGACTGCATCATGCCAGGCATGGGCGGTATTGAAGCAACCAAACGCATTCGACAATACGAACAAGAGAGCGGACAAAACCCTTGCACCATCATAGGTGCGACAGCATTGACCAGCAGCAATGAACACCAAGCTTGTATCGAAGCTGGAATGGATTACGTGATCAGCAAACCTTATAAAAACGACGAAATCATCAAGGTGATCAACAAGTATGTGGCGGTACAGAAACTTAACTAGCTGCGTATTGGCAGCGCTTACATTGAGCAATGCTCCTTCGGCAATGGCGACCACCTTGCTTGAGGCGGTCAAACTCGGCTTGGAAAACAATTTATCTCTGCGCGCTAGTGACAAAGGCGTGGAAGAAAACGAATACAACATCGACATTAGCCGTTCTAAGTTCCTGCCCTCTTTAAACGGTGCCGCTGATACCACATGGAATGAAAACGAAACCATCTTAACGGGAACACCGGATACACGTTCTAGCTACAACTCGAACAGCTACAGCGTGTCTTTATCTCAATCGGTGTTTAACCTTGGCGACATCTTCAAATACGGCACCGCGAAGCTTGATTTCAACATTGAAGAAATCAAACACGAGAACAAAATCCAGAGCACCATTTCTGAAATCGCGACGCAATATTTCGAGTACCTGAAAAACAACGCGCAAATCAAAGCCACCAAAGTCGAGCTTAAATCGTCTGAAACACGTGAACGCCAAATGCGTCGCAACGTGGAGCTTGGCAACACTGCGGCGAGCGAGTTGTATGAGGTGATTGCTCAGAAAGAAGGCATCGCCAATCGCTTGAGAACCTTAGAGAAAGATCGACGTGTGATTTTGAACGGTTTAGAGATTCAAGTTCAATACCCAGTCACCCCATCGCAGGACATCTACGAAAGCGTGCCCTTGGCGGAAATCAGCGAATCCGAACAACGCGCGATTCTTGAACAAGCTTTGAAGCTCAATAACGACTTATTGGTTGCGAAGAAAACCGTCGAACGCAGCCGAAGAGGCTTGAAAGAAAGCGGTTCAAACTTTGTGCCGACCGTATCGCTTTCTGCCAGTTACCGTTACGACGACGCGAACAACTATGACCGAACCGACCCAACCGCAACAGGAGACAGTAACTCCACCAGCGTCGGTTTGAACTTGAATGTGCCGATTTTCTCCGGCGGTTCGGATTACTACGGTTATCAAAAATCATCAACTGCCATCGAGCGAACCGAACTTCTGTACCAAGATTCGTTGTTCACTACGCGCAATAGCGTTAACACCTCGGTACTCAACATTAATGACTTCTCCCGCGCCATCAGCAGTTACGAGAACATCATCCGTGCCAACTACGCCTCCTACAAAGGCATTCAACGCGCTTACCAACTTGGTACACGAACCATAACCGACTTACTGGCAGCGGAGAGTAAACTGTTTAGCGCGCTACGTGATTACGAAAGCGCGCGGTATGACTACATCATTGAATCGATCAATCTAGAGCAAATCAAAGGCATGCTGTCGGTGCAATCCATCGAAAGCATCATGCAATTGATGAGCGATATCGAAGGCAGAAGCAATCAAGACTTAGTTCCAAAACACCTTCTCTCCAAACCATCGATTAAGAAAGGAGGTCGCAATGCAAACTGAGCATTTTTCCCAGAAGATTAACTTTGCTGACAAGTGTTATCTGACTTTCTCAACGGTCATCTCAACACTGTTTGGTTTAGTGCTGCCCTTTTCGATTCTGATTATCTTTGACCGTGTTTTACCTAACCAAGCCAAAGACACACTGTTTCTTCTGTTTGCCATTATCTTGATCACCATCTTCCTCGACTATCACTTAAAGAATCAGGAAGAGAAGATTTCGTCGGTGATCATGAAGCAGTTCGAAACCAACCTAACCAACAAGGTGTTTCAATCCATCTGTTTGGCTGAGATCTCGAAGTTTCGTCGTCTAGAACCCGGTGAATACCTAGAGCGTATTGCCACCATTCCAGAGATTAAATCCTTCTTTGGCGGAGAATCTGTACGGGCATTGATCAACCTTGCCGTCAGCATACTGACCATTCTGATTATCGGTCTGATCAACATCTGGGCTGGGGTGACCATCTTGCTCGCCTCCATCGTTTTGGCGGTGTTCGCACTCAGTCTTTCTAAGCAAAAGATCAACAGCCTAGAAAACAAATCCGACATCGAAGGATTAACCACTTCGAAAATCATCGAGATCATCTCTAGCCCCCTCGATATCAAAGCGCGCAATATGGAATATCGCGTTGAGAGCTTGATGACACAAATGGTGGAAGAACGTGAAGTCGAGAACATCAAGTACGAGCAAATTGAATCAAACTTCAGCCTTATCTTGTCGCTCATACAACAGCTCTCCATCGCTTGTGTGGTCGTGGTTTTGGCAACGGCAGTTATCAACATGCAATCTAGCCAGGGCATCATGGCTGCCATCATCATGCTTACCAACCGTTACTTCGCACCATACCAACAAGTGATGCGCACGGTGAGCCGCTGGGAGTTGAACAAGCTTCACATTCAACGAATCGCCGAGTTGCTTGAACTTGCTGCGTCTGTAGAACAACAAAATGACACGACAGAAGTCGAGCGCATCTCGGTGAAGTATTCGGAAAAACAACGCATTGAGTTTGAACGCGGTCAGGCTTACTTGCTGACGGGGAAAAGCGGCGCAGGCAAAACCCATCTTGCCAATTGCATTACGCGGCAAAACACCGACAGCAAGCTCGATATCCAAATCAACGAGACACCGCTTGATGACGTCAATTACAACGTCTGGCGCAATAGCGTGCTCATGGTCGACAAAACCAGTTCGTTCGTTGAAGGCACCATCATCGACAACTTGACTTGTTTCCGCCCGAGCTTAAACAACACCGCATTTGCGCTTTGCGAGACCATGAACATCAAAGCACAAATCGATGCCCTTCCCGCTGGTTTTTATACCGAGCTTAAGGGACATTTACGCAACCCATTCTCGCGCCAAGTCGCTTATGCCTTGTTGTTAGTGCGTGCCTTACTCGCGAACAAACGTGTGTTGATCTTCGACGATATCGACTGTGTTTATGATGACGACTTTGCTCGATTGGTTTTGACCAGTACCGCCTATCGCGCCAACGACAAAATCCTCATCATCGTCAGCAACAAGATGGACAAACTCAATCATCGCCTCAAACGCGTCAAACTTACCGGAGGTGACCAATGAGTATTTTGGTTGATTTTAATAATGTCCCTCAGCGCTTGTTGGACTTTGAGGCTCGCAGTTATGACGAGCGATACAATCAGTCACCTTTGATTCGTGGTTTGGCTTACACCCTCATTGCGCTTGAATGGGAAGGCACACCTTCTATCCTCAGCGACGCTTTTATCCCTAAACCAAAAGACAGCGACAGTTTTATCGCCACCATTGAACGCCTTGGTTACCGTTGTGACGTCACCAAATTAAAAACGTTGGAGCACATCGAGGGGCACCCTCATCCTTGTTTTATCGAGATAGAAAACCTCACTGCGATTTTCTTGGGCACTAAAGACGGCAAACTGATCCTGTTTGATTACACCAATAACAACACCATTGAATACCCGCTCTGCAAGAAGCCGTGCTTGTTGGTTTCGATCAGCGAATACTCGCGCTTGTTCCGGGAGCCGCCACCTGAATCTCAAGACCGCAGTAACTGGATTAAATACGCGTTTTATCGCTACAACAATGAACTCAAAAGCTTGATTATCCTCAGCTTCGTGATCAGTATCTTGGGCGCACTCCAACCCTTCTTTATCATGAGTGTGTACAACTTCGCATTGACGTCTAGCTCGCAAGCCACGCTCTATTGGCTCACGTTGTTTGCGGTGATTGTTGGATTCTCGGAATACTTTTTTAAGAAAATGCGGGTCAACATCATTTCCACGTCAGGTAAGGACTTGGCGGTACACATTTCTCAAGCGGTTATATCCAAGCTGTTATGGCTCCCGTATGCGATGACATCCACCGCCGGCGTGTCTTCTCAGTTGGCACGTTTAAAAGACATCGACACATTCCGCCGATTAGTAACGGCAGAATCAACCTTGAGCTACTTCGACATGCCGTTTGTTATTGTGTTCATTGTCGCGATTGCCATCATGTCAGGAACTGCTGCACTGGTCGTCATGGCGGGTTTGATTCTGATGTTGGTGTTCTGTGTTTATTCTCGTTACATCTACTCACAAGCCACATCTAAGAGCTCTCGCGCCAACGCCATGGTTTCTTACCAATGGAATGAGATTCTTCGCGGCATCAAAACCATCCAAGGCTTGCCACTGTTGCGAGTGATTCAATCTCGCTTCAGTGCTTCACACATGCAAAGCACCAACGACGCAGAGAACGTTGCGGTGACCAACAGCAAGGTTCAAGCCGCAGGTGGCAGTTTGATTCAGGTGATAGGTACCGCAAGTATCGTGACCGCGGTTATTGGTGTAATGGATGGAACGTCTGACGCTGGTGCCATGCTTGCAACCGTAATTTTAGTCTGGAAGGCGTTAGGTCCGATAATGGGTATCTACAACTCCATTTCCAAATTCCAATCGATTAAGGCGTCCTCTGCGCAAATCAACAACCTTATGGCAATGAATGACGACAAGCTAACATTGGAGAAAAGCCCACCTATTCGCCTCTTCCAAGGCAGCATTGTCGGCAGCGGTGTGAGCCATCGCTACACTGGCGCAGCAACGGGCTTAACCAATCTCGGATTTAAAATTGCCCCAGGGGCGAAGGTGGTGATTTGTGGACCGACAGGTTGCGGAAAAACCACGCTAATTTCCATCCTTGCGGGTTTAGAAGATAGATACCAAGGTGCAGTGTCGGTAGACGGCTACAACATCAAACAGTTCAACAGCTATCGCTACCGAACCTCGATTAACTACATCCCGTTTAATTTGCATATTTTTGAAGGCTCTCTGGAGACTAACTTCATCTTGCATAATGGACTCATCCCTACAGAAAAGATGCAAGAGATGGTGAGCTTTTTCGAACTCGACGCATGGTTACCAGAAGGATTGAACACTCAGCTAAGCGTAGATAAATGCAAGAATTTACCTAACGGTATTCAACAGAAATTGCGCCTCGCGCTGGGGCTTGGAAGCTGTGAACAATCACTGATCATCATTGATGAACCATTTAATGGCGCTGAGCAAGAAAATGCTCAGTACTTCAACCGCTTGTTCACCGATAAATTGCTAAACAAAACCGTGGTGTTCTCTACCAATGATCCGGGGTTGATCGCCACTTCGAACATGAGTTTGGTATTAGAGCCAGACGGCAACTTGAAATATTTTGGCTTAACAGACAAATACTTAAACAGCTTAAGTTAATACTGTGGCGCTTATTCACAATTAACTCTTTAATCAGACAGATGCAATTGACAAAGATATAAACCAGAGAGATGATTCGACCGAGATATAAAGGTATTTAGGATTCAGATGTATACATTTGTTGCTGACAAATTGGATGTGGTTTATTTATCAGCGATACCGGAAAACCACGCATTACAGGACTTTGATGTGCCTGAAGAAGAACTCGAAATCCGCGAGATTGTCGAGGTGTGGTACGAGTGTGCATTTTTGCCTGATTTCAATCTTGAGCAAATCGACATCGCAAACAAAGCGGAGCTAGTGGCAACACAAACTCAAGTGGTGAACAACTACACGAGCACCCTCGCTTTTTTACTCAAGAGTCGTGTGTATCGAGCTGCCCTTAACCGCATGTTGAGCATCTGGACACTCGAACCCTCCGCAAAAGCACAACTTGAGTTACTGCTTTTTGCCGAAGAACAAGCAAAGACCAACTGAGCAACACGCAGATAGAAAAAAGCCAGCAATGACGCTGGCTTTTTAGAAGCTATTGAACTGGTATTACACCCATCCATCAAACTGAAGACGTTTTTGTATTCGCTCTACTGCCTCTTTCTGCATTTGTCTCACACGTTCATTAGAGACATTCAGTAAGTCCCCGACTTCAGCTAGTGTTTTCACATTATGCTCAAACAAGCCAAAGCGATGAATTAACACTTGCTGCAACTTCACAGGCAATGTGTTAACGACGTGCTCCAGTGCTTGAGTAAAGCAATGGTCTTCGCAATCTTGCTGTGGATCTGCTGTGTATTCGCTTTCGCACTGTTCGAGCACAAATGGCGCATGATTAAGGTCGACAGTTGTTGAAACATCGATAAAGCCGCTCAACGCGACTAACTCATCAACACGCTCTACCTTTACGCCTGAACAATGGGACAACTCTGAAATGGAGATGTCTTTGCTCATGGTTTTGCTCGCATCGTGCTTTTTCGACGCAAGGCTATTTATCTCTTTACAAACGTGAGCAGGTAGACGCACCGTGCGACCGTTGTTCATTAATGCCGCTTCAATGTTTTCGCGAATCCACCACACTGCGTAAGTTGAAAAGCGATAACCCGGCTCAGGATCATACTTGTCGATGGCTTTGATCAAGCCAATGTTGCCCTCTTCAATCAAATCAAGCAGCGTGAAGTTGTTACCAGTACGTTTTAAGTAGCTTTTGGCAATCTTCACCACTAAACGCAAATTAGATTCGATCATCACCTCGCGCGCTTCTTTGTCCCCCGCTCGATTGAGTTTGGCATAATGCAGTTCATCTTCTCGAGAGAGTAAATCAATCCCCACGATGTCTTTTAGGTAATGTGCATAAGGATCTTTACCTGCAGAAAACGTTTCTTTCATTGGCATCTCATCCGTGACACCTCGGGACCTAGCAAAACACTCGTTGTTCATTTCCCCGTCCTTATCAGCCAACTTTACTGGTGTAGCTCTTTGGCTACTTTTCTCCGTGGCTCAATTAATATGCCACCCAACGAATAACATTCGTTTTACGTTGAGTGTAGACAAGGCTTTTTAGCTTTACCAAGAAATTGCATTTAATTTCATATCAACCCTGCACTCAACTGTCAAAGCGTGAGCGGGTTGGGATTTATGGAGCAACATTCAGTATCGTATTTACATCAGAGTTGATAGGAGAGCTTCACTTACTAACAGTTAAATAAATTCACTTTTAAAACATATGTTTAAAAACTGTACTTTACATTAGCAAACAACAAAGTCGCAGGTACCTCGCCAAACAAGCTGCCACTGCTACCGTTAAAGCTTTGAATTACCGTGAGCAATTGCCAGTCATTAGCGAGGGAGTAGTTACTCGATATCCCAAGGAAATAGGAATGATCATCGTAGTAACTGGTTGAGAGCGTGACGCGGTTTAGAGGCGTTAAGTCAAAGCTCACATCGACATACCATGTATTTCGTGTAAAGCTCAACGTTTTTGCATCGAGAGGAAGATTCAAATACGCCAATGCGCTTGATGTATCTTGCGGTTCAGAGATAAATAACCACGCTGCACGCCCCATCCAGCTGCGTTTGCCGCCAAAGCTGTAATCCGATTCAATACTGGCAACTGTGGTCTTTTTAGTCGGTTCACCCTCAAATTCTGGATCAATGGGATCAAACCACGTGAGCTCTCCACGAAAACCCGCATCAAACACATCCGTTGCAAAACCAGCGCCGAGTACGTAATCCATCCGAGCTCGCCCTGCAATAAACTGATAATCCCATCCCGATTGATTGGCGAAGTAACGCAGTGAGGTACTGTCCTGCCCTGACTGACGAGCTGGTGAAAACACCAAATCTACCCCATCGGCAAAGCCCAGCTTTCTGCTCAGCATGACCGCATCCGTACCTGCCCGCTCTTCATAGTCAAAGTCGTAAATCGAATACGCATTGTAGATATCGTTTGGATTCCATATCGTATTCATCGACCAATTGATACGAAAGCGCCCTAGTTGCGCTCCCCAGTCATCTTGCTGCCAAGTGAGATATAGACGATCAAGCTGACTGTTAATGACCACATCATCTTCATGCCAGTTTTTGCTTAAATCCATGTAACCAGAATCCAACGCAACCAAATCGGCATAGCCAGGAAAGTCGGTAGAATCGCCCCAAAGTGCTCGATTTCGTAGCCCAACATTCACACGCCAGCTAGAGGAAAAACGGTATTCAAAGTTAAGTCGATTGTGTATCAGGTTATCGAACGCATTATCAGTGCCATCAGGAATACTGTAGGTTGCCATGTATTTGATGTAACCATCCAAATCCCATGACTTTTGAGGCTCTAATCCGGGAACAGCAGACAAGGCAGAACCAGCCTGAAGACTAAGCAATGAAAGGCTTAACGCCTTAATAAACACTGCATTTATTTTTGTTCTGAGCAAGCCAGTATTGAATTGGAGAGCTTTGGTGCAAGTCGCAGACAAATAGGAAACAGCTCTATGCATGCGACCTCTCTGCACGATTATCAATATTACTGAAATCACGCGCCAAACGACCGTCTTCAAACACGATAATTCGGTGTGCACGTTTTATCACACGCGGATCATGGGTCGAGAAGATAAACGTCGTTCCCTCTTGTTCACTAAGTTGCTCCATAATGTCGAGCAACTCCGCGGTGCTTTTGGCGTCTAGATTGGCAGTAGGTTCGTCCGCCATGACAAAACGAGGCTTTGGCGCTAAAGCACGGGCAACCGCAACACGCTGCTGCTGCCCGCCGGACATCTTACCTGGCACCTTATTCATCTGTTCCGCCAATCCCACTTGCTCAAGTAAGGACGTCGCACGTTCACGACACTCTCGCTCAGTTTTACCTTGCAGCTGCATGACGAATTCCACATTCTCAAGCGCGGTTAACACTGGTAACAAACTATAGTCTTGGAAGATGAAGCCTATATTATCGCGACGATAGGCAATCAGTTCTTTTTCTGACATCGATGAAATCATGCAACCGTCGATTTCCACTTTGCCAGAGCTTGGGGCATCAATACCTCCAATCATGTTCAGCAACGTCGTTTTTCCCGAACCGGATGGTCCCATGATCGCAACAAATTCACCCTGCTTAATCTCCAAGTCTACCGACTGCACTGCGTGCACAGGGTAATCACCATCGGCGTTGTAAATCTTAGTTAGGTTTTGTAGTTTGATGGTCATTAGCTTTTCTCCGCCATGGCATCCACTGGTCGATGCTTCAAAATTTGTCGTGCGGGATACAGGGCTGCGATAAGGCTGGCAACAAAAATTGCGACAATGATCATTTGATATTCCGCTATTGATACCCGTGGATAAAGCAAGGTATCCACGCCATAAGCCCCTAGCCCTTCCGCCATACCAGCCAGCGACAATCCGGTAATACTCAGCACCTTGAGCATTATTGCACTCCCGAGCAACCCAAGCGCACAACCGCTTAATCCGAGGAACAAGGTTTCAAAAACAATCAACAAGCGTATCTTGTGTTTTTGCATGCCGACAGCCATTAACACACCGAACTCTCGCGTGCGTTCAAACACCGACATCAGCATGATATTGATGATGCCAAGGGTCATCGCCAGCACAAAAACCACCAGCATCACTTGGTTAGAAACATCCATCGTGCTCATCATGGTAGAGAGCAAAGGTTGGATCTCCTGCCAAGGTCTCACACTGAGCAAGCCTTTACTTTCCGGCGGCAAAATAGAGTGAGTGAACGCCAGTAACTGCTTGAGCTCAGCATCGTTATTAGAAGTAAGGAGTATCGCGATTTCGTGCGTGCCACTCAGCCCCGCTACCTTTTCAAGATCCGCTTTTCGAACGTAGACATTCCCGTCATCAAACCCTGTCGATGGTGTTTTGAATATGCCTCGAACACGAAATGCCGCACCTGCAACCTCTCCATTGACATCAGACAAAGTGAGTACCACTTTGGAGCCGACACGTAGCTTTAATCGCTCAGCTATCTTGCTCGATACTAAAATCGGATTTCTACCTTCTTCGCTCAACCATTCCCCGTCGACAATATGTTTCGAGAGTGGCGTGATGTTTTGCTCTTGCTCGATATTAATGCCATTGATGCGAATACCACGTGTACTGCGCGCCGACGCTATCATGCCATCTGCTAAAAATCGCTCAGAGATAGCTTTCACTTCTCGGTTACTCGCCAACACTTTGCTTATCTTATCCGCATCGGGAATCACATCTTTTAGCTCTGGATTGACTAAGTAGGACTTTTGCTGGATCTGCAAATGACTGGTTTGCCAAGAGATGGCGTTCTTAATCATGCTATCGACCAAGCCATTCATGAATCCCATCATGGCAACCACGCCCATCAAGCCAAATACCATAGCTCCGAGCATGATTGAGGTTCTCAACTTGTTGCGCCACAAGTTACGCCAAGCCAACTTAACCAGCATGAGCACCTCCTTTTAACCCTGCCGCAATGGGCATTCGAAACATGCGAACCATTGGGTAAAGCAGACATAATAAAAGAATGAACAGCACGACGGCGATTTGATTGAGCAGTAAGTGTGGGTCGAGCGAAACGGGCACAATAGGCTCAAAACCACTTTCCCGCATGAGCTTGGCAGCATCGCCGGTAATTTCGATTGGATTAAAGTAGAAATATCCCAACACAGGAGCACTCACGATAAGCCCAATAATGATGCCAATAACGGACATAAACAGAGACTCTATCGTGAGCAGAAGGACGAGCTTGGAGCGCAGCATTCCGGTTGCCAGCATGACGGCGAACTCGCGCTGGCGTTCCAATGTCGTCATCAAGATTGTCGCGAACAAGCCAAAACCAACAATACCGTAGAGAATATAAATCAAGAAAATACCGCCCGCTTTATCTAAGGCGATTTGCTGTGCCATTTCTGGCGACAACTCTTTCCAATCTTTCACGGCGACATTTTTGCCATACTCGGCTTTAAGCTGTGCGACGGTATTGGGTAACGCTCTTAAACTCTCCGTATTTAAAACCCACGCGGTGACTTGGTCATCCAATGAATACAGTCTTTGCGCTGTATCGAGCGGCATGTACACCAACTGAGAATCAAGCTGCTGCAAAGGAAAATGAAGAATGCCCGAGATTTGATACAAACCTGCCGCGGTCTGTCCCCTATAACCGGCACCATAAAGCACCAGTTCATCGCCAACCTTGAGTTGCAAATAATTGGCTAAACCACCACCGACTAGCACTGATTTTTGCCCTGATTGGATGTAGCTTCCCTCAATCAATTTGTCGCTGATATTGGAGTACTGATTTTCAGCTTCAGGCTCAACGCCTAGTACCATCACGCCTTTCGAGCGTTCATCTTTTGCGGCTAAAGCAAAAGATTCTACCCGAGGTAATACCACATCAATATTGGGATTGTTTTTCGCCGCGGAAATGAAAGAAGCGGTTTGTGGCAAGACATCATCAATACTGGAAGAGTCACCAAACTCGGGGGTTTGCAGTTGAATCAACCCGGTATAAAACTTGGCGGCATTTTTGATATTGGACGTATAACTCCCTTCTTGAAACGCTCGCGTAATAAGTGAAAGAAACAGCACCAATGCCAACGCAGACGCCGTCAGTAGTGTCCTGCGTTTTTGTCGCCAGAGGTTTCGCCAAGCTAGTTTCACGAGCATTGATTCGCTTCCTTCCGTTGATGTTTGATTATCCGTTTCTTCTTTTAGCCGTTGATTTATCCAAACTTAGTCGCGCAGCGATTTCATCTGTTGCTGAGAGAAAAAACTGTCATCGATACCGAAGTCAAACTGCGCTTGGTGGGTAATGAGTACGGTTTTGTTGTCTGGCTTATCAAGCGGCTGCATTTCCATTCTGGTCGCTAATTTTCTCCCGCCGAGCTCTTTCACGTCATAAGTCGTCATCACGTTCACTCGCTCATCAAACTCATCGTAGAATTCCACTTTGCGCTGCAGATAGGTCGATTTGGAAATCCACAACGTTACTTTGCTCCAAACCACGGGAGCATCGGGCTTCGCAACGGCGTCTATCACCCAAACCTTGTCACCATCAAACACATCCTCACCTTTCAATTCATGTTGATAATCGACCACGATAGAGGACTGGTTAATTAAGTCATCATTGGTGAAGTCAGAGCCCATCCACGATTGGCTCAACATAGATGGCGCGATTTTGATGACGCGTTCAATACTCGGCACCCAATTCCACATTTCTCTTTGTCGTTTTAGAGAAGCGCTGCCCTTATCTTTCGCTGGCGCTGTAACCAACACCAAAGACAAATCCGTCCCTTTGGTCCAACTCTTCATGGTCATCGACCGAGTCCAATCAGGACGAATGATCTCCATGGTAGATTCGGTATAACTGGAATCACCGCGCATTGCTTGATCTGACTTTTGCACGATATCAAAAGCACTTTCAGCCACAGCAGTAAATGAAATGGACCAACACAGTAGAGATAACCAAGCAGTACGCATAACCGTCCTCGACACTGAAATCCAACACTATTCGCGTCAGAAATGACAATAAAAACAGGGAGTTCAAATCAGTATAGCAAGGAGAGGATGAAGGTCAGCGAGAGCACGCTCAAAGTTTTACTGAGCTTTACGAAGTAATGGTTCCACTTTGTTTCTGTTGATGATTTGGAACACAGCGCGATTCTTCCCGTTTGCCTTGCCATGGTACATAAATTGATCAGCATCTTGCAGGCTTGGTTGTTCATCAAATTTTGGATAATACGCGCACCCTAAACTGATACTCACGCTAATCGTTTGTCCATCTAAGGTCACTGGTGCGCAATTTACTTGGGTGCAAATTGTACGAGCAAGAACTTCTGCTTCCTCAGCAGAGAGCGAAGCCGTTACTAAGGCAAACTCTTCACCACCAATGCGCGCTAAAGTCATTCTTTCATCGATGACAGATCTTGCTGTATTCGCGACAGCAGCAATAGCTTGATCCCCAACCAAATGTCCAAATTGATCATTGATGGATTTAAAGTCATCAATATCAAACACCATCACGGTCAGGTTTCTTTTTACTGTACTTAACGTCGCTAACCTTTCTATCAAGTGACGTCGATTATAAAGCTTAGTGAGAGGGTCAGTCAGGGTGAGCTCAAAAAGCTGTTGATTCGCCATAGTGAGTTGCCGAGTACGCAAAGCAACCGTACGCTTAAGTGAAAAAATATGGAACATGGCAGCAATAATCAGCGCAAAAACAGCAAGTGGAGCAAGATACGCTGGATAGACGGTTTTAACATGAATCCAACGACTGAGGATCCGGTCCTTATTTGCCTCCATGACTATCTCAAAATTCCTCGATACCTCTTCAATCGACTTTGCACTGCCGTCACCCGTCGCGATTCTTAAATCTTTGCTGTAAAGATGCAATGCGGGTAAGAAAGTCACCGAGTCAGGTGTTGTTGCCATGTAGAAATTGGATACCTGGGTATCAGCGACAAACAGAAAAATTTGCTTACTCGTAACCGCTTTTAGCAACGCATCATTATTCGAAAACAACCGTATTGCCGCGTTCGGATAGTGTTTACGAACGAAAGTCTCTTCGTATCCTCCTTTCACCAAACCAACTTCCATTGCCGATTCACCTTTCAGCACCGATTCCACGTCAATTCCTAACAGGTCACTGTTTACATAAAGTTGAGTATCGATAGGCATAATCACTGTGCCAAAGTTCAGATACTGGCTGCGCTCTGCAGAAAATATCAATCCAGCATGAATATCTGCTCGTCCCTCTTTTACTGCTAGTAAAGATTCTTCCCAGTCAAGCAAAAGAAATTTCACATGAACATCATTGCGAACGGAGTACTCGCGCCAGAAATCAATCAAGATGCCTTGCGGCTCGCCGTCTGGCGTAAGGTATGAGAAGGGTTTCCAAGCTTTGGAGTTGGCAACAATCAAGGTGCCTTGCTTAGTTTCGTGCCCGTAGACTGCGCTGGAATGGAACGCAACAATAAGCAGCAGAAACATGCCAAATATTGTGTTTTTCCAATCATTAGTACTATAACGCATGAAGGTCATACCTACTTCTCACTAACCTACCCTAAAGGGCTATCTAAGACTTAAATAGAACTAAAGGTATAGCAGAGGTTCTTTCTTTAGGTAGCAACTCTTATTGATATGAATCTAAATTAGTACCTTTACACTGAAAAATGGCACTTTTACATTAGATTATTTTATAGAATCATCACGAATTGTTATGAATTTAATATGAATAAAAGTTCGAAACTCCGAGTTTCTCTGGGTTGAGCCTTTTCGCGACATGAGTAACACCTGACACAGTCCACAAAATCACACAAAAAAGTTAATGATTATTCGCTCGACAAGAATCACTTTGTTAACTTACGCGCAATTTTTTTGTGACTCGAAATTTTCGCTTTCGCCATGCCTTCTCAATATAGAATTAACAAAATCGTCGAAATTGGCGATACGCTGCATCGTAGTGGCTGTGCGCCATACAAAGTAGAGAAATACACTCAGCACTACGCGCAAAAACATGGCGTGGATGTGATGATTCAAGCCACGCCAACCGCGATCAATTATCAATTTCCAGATGATAACAATGCAGTGGTACTCAAGCGCTTGAAACCAGCTTCAATCAACTTAAGTTTGCTAGCTAACACCATCATTCGAATCAACCAACCGAGTAGCGAACCCGTCCCAGAGCCTGCTGGATATCCTTCATGGGTTATTGCATTGGCGAATATGGGCATTCCACCCGCGTACTTGATGCTGGTCGGCAGTACTTTAGAAGCGGTCGGCTTTGCTTTTATTCTTGGTTTTATGGTCTGGGGATGCCAGCAAGTTTGCCGAGCGAGACGTGCAATTGCAGTTGAGTTCATTGCAGCTTTGTTCACAGGTATTATTGTTGCGTACCTGTCCAGCACTGGACTGCCGATCCCTGTTTGGGCGCTATGTATCGCAACGATTGTCTTATTTGTACCCGGACTCTCCATCGCTAACTCCCTTGAATGTCTCGCGTTTAATGATTTGGTATCAGGGACCAGTTTATTGGGGCAATGCGCTCTTACGTTGATCAAGTTGTTTGTTGGCATCACCATGGGGCTCAATATCGGTGAAGCCATTTGGGGACAAGCGCAATCCATCGCCTACACCAATGAAATCCCGATTTGGATGCACATCAGCGGACTATTCTTAATTTCCGCCAGCCTTGGAGTGATCTTTAACGCTCGCCCTATCGACATTCTGCTTGGCTTACCCGTTGCAATGCTGGGCATGTGGGGACCTTTTTATCTTGGTTTCGAAAGTGGCTGGGTTGTGGGGACTTGGGTAACTACAGTTCTGATTACATTATACGGAACTTGGATTGCGAAAAAGATGGAACTGACTGGCTCTATCTACATTGTTCAAGGCATCATCATTTTGGTTCCAGGTAGCCGCGTCTTAGTAAGCGCAAGCCAATCCGTGTTTGAACAATCTATTTTACCCATTCCAAGTATTGGTCTGTCTGCGCTGTTTATGTTCTCTGCTATCGTTGCGGGGCAAATCACGGCTTACTCAATTTACTCTCCAAAAATAGAACGCTAAAACACCCTCTCGCCATCACCTTCAGATAAGAAAAAAGCCCTATTCAAAATCCACTTTAGTGAGAACTTTGAATAGGGCTCTTTGCCTCTATGTTTTGCTTTCCGATTGAAGCTGCCTTTGCCTTTTTTGGCTTTCACAACCCGCGTTCTAAACAGTTGACTAGTGACGACAGCTTTAAGTGCGTTGTCTTTGATTTCCCCTCTGCCAAACTCGGTATCTTGATTCAATTCATTTGGCTGAGGATTAGATTTGTTCTTTACCATACTTCCTCCTTAATGGTCGAACCAGATTGGACAATAATTAGGGAAAATAGTCAAATTTGTATAATAAAATTCATTTTATTCTCCAAAAACTTCACAACAACGTCATTTATTTGAAAATTCATCAAAAATACACCGTATAAAAAGTGACTAGATACAAATATTTGCCCTTGATGGGTCGATATATGTTGACTATACCCGTAATTAACCTAGACTCGAACACGGCTAGAAAGAAAGTTCTTTGTTTTCACATTTCGTTGGATTACTCGTAACTCCCCCGTCCTGTGGTACGCAATAGCAATTTATTTTTCCACGCTATAAGCGCCGATTAGGCGAAGATTTACATAAAATTAGATATTTAGGAAATAGACATGTCTAACAAAGCTACTGGTACAGTTAAGTGGTTCAACGAAACTAAAGGCTTCGGTTTCATCCAACAAGAAAACGGTCCTGACGTTTTCGCTCACTTCTCTGCAATCCAAGGTGACGGCTTCCGTACGCTTGTTGAAGGTCAGAAAGTAGAATTCGAAATCACTCAAGGTCAAAAAGGTCCACAAGCTGAGAAAATCACTCTAGTTTAATCCTTTAAGATTTTGATATGGTAGCCAGCTTTTAGCTGGCTATTTTTTTGCCCTTCATTTATCGATACTTCCTATGGCTCTAAAACCAACAATTTACAAGTTTCGTATCGCAATCTCTGATATGAACAACGATTACTACGATTCAAAAAATCTTACTATCGCCCTTCACCCTTCTGAAAAGCCACAGCGCATGTTGGCTCGTATTTTCGCCTACTGCTTGAATGCACAAGATGATCTTGAGTTCACTAAGGGTCTATCTACAACAGAAGAACCAGATTTGTGGCGTGTAGAGGACGACCAATCTATCACTCACTGGATTGAGATTGGCGAACCAGAACCAGATCGCATCAAGAAAGCGACCCGTTTGGCTAAGAAAGTAAAAGTCTATACCTACAACACCAAAGCCTCCGTTTGGTGGGATAAGATGGCGGGCAAATTTGGCATGCTTCCAGTGGATGTGGCAAGCCTTGACTACGATGCTATCGACTTGATTTCACAACACCTTGACCGTGGCACTAGCCTATCTGTTATGATTACCGGCACCTCTATTTTCGTTGATATTAACGAACAACACGTCGAAGTGACGGTGAAGGAATTGCAAAGTAATGACGCCTCTTAATGAACTGATCCAAGAAATGGGGTTCAAAAACATTCCCTTCGTTAATGAGCATAAGGCTGCAAGGCGACGTTGGACAAAAGAACAAGCCCCATTGTTCATTAGAGTATGTGAAAACAAGCCTGACACAGCCCCTGCGCTGCATATGCTTGGGCTTTTGACTAAATCTCACATCGAAGCCAGCGCCCTGTATGAACAACATGCCACCTCTACTCACCACATGCAGCAAGTGTTGAACGACACGCTTGGTGAAGAGCACGCGGAAAAGTTCACCAATCAGTCGGCCGAAGACTTAGTACTGGTGACGCATTTATGGCTATACACCCAAGGCTATCTAAATATGGATTTTAGCCTTGCTCATGACCATGCAGAGCAAACGCAAAATATCCTACAACATGAGTTAGTGATTAAGCGCATGGATTTGGATGCTTTTCGTACCGATTTAATGCAGAGTTTCTATCTTGGTAAAGAAGCTAACCCAGTAAAAGCAAGCGGGCTATTTGGTTGGGTAAAACGTCTGTTTTCCTCATAAAATACATGGTTTTGTCAAAACCAAACACCTGATAGACTACGCCCTTTCATGCAACGGCTTTCTACGCTCAACGACTTCGTTACGTAAGTTCGTTGCATGACATACAAGGACACTCATCCATTGAACATCAAGGGATCATTATGAAGTTTATCCGTTGGATTTCATAAAAAAACAATGAAACACTTTTAAATCAATATGTTATTTAAAATTAACTGTTCATAAACACAGTAGTTAAACACCAAAATAACCGATAAAAACCGACCTAAAATGACGAGTGCCGCCACGAATGCCGCCACTAAATCTGATGCTTTAGAGTCTAGAAGGTTCTGAACATTAGATATCGAAATAGTAAAACATCTGACAATTACTTCAACGCCTCCTTCCCCCCTGGTTTTTTCTAAGACCGACAGTAACCGACAAAAGTCGACCTTGACACGACTCAAGCCATAACCCTTAAAATTCAATAAGTTACAATAAAACCATCATTCAAATAGAATATGAGAACTGTGAACTACTGTACACAAAATTGGTGTCCTTAACTTTGACACCAACTGAAAAACATATGTATAAATATACATACAAACTTTGCTCTTTGTTAATTTGTGCCTAGGCAGATAAAACGCCGCAACAGAACGTTGGAAACGTGCTCCACTGCATCAGTTTTATCGACGGGGAAGCCCCACTAAACACTTAGTGGAGAGAAATATTCCCCAAACACACCCGACGTCTCGCAAACGGGCTGGGTTCGGTTTTGCTCTGAGCCGATGAAAGTGAAAGAGCATTCTCGTAAGGAGAAAAAATTATGACCGAAAAACTCAAACAGTTTCGTTCTTATCGCTACCTAAGAACTCAATCAAAGGTCGATAAAGCAACAAAAGAACGAACGTTACATGACATTGAACTAGAGCGAACACGTAATCACTTCAGACGGTTTCACGCTCGTGAGTTCTTAGCAATGAGGTAAATGAAATGCTACAAAACGCAGAAAAAGATACAACTGGAATTTGGTTCGATATGGACTCTGAAACCAACCAAAAACTAGAAGAATCTGCCGAGTTCAACAAGCGAACAAAACGGCAAGAAGCAAGCTTCCGTTTAAGTGACCATCTGACTAAGTTCGACCGACACATGCCCCCTCGCGCTAAAGCATAGCGTTTTTTTAATCCAGAAGATCCAATCTTGGGACGAAAGGAGTCTCACATGGATAACAAAGAGCTCATAGAGGGAAAACTCACCCTCGACCAACAAACATACGATCTTCTCAACCAAGCCTCTCAACGCTCTTTTCGCTCCTTAAAAAAGGAAGCTTCCCTTCGCTTAATTGACCACGTACAACGATTTCATCACAGCCCACAAAACAAGCTTGATGAGATAGTGTTTAAAACGTCCATTAAGATCCCTATCAGGGTAAGAAAAAGCGTTGTACCTTGCCTGTATCGAGGTAATTACAAAGTGAAAACCTTGGTTGACGAATATTCGATCCGTTTAAAAGACCACTTAAAACGATACCCAACCATATCAGCGGTTGGTGTCGTACAGGAGGAAAAACATGCTCCTTGAGTTGAGCGCGTTAATCCCTCTACTCAATACCTGCCAAAGCCAAGTTGACGCAAGCATTCTCAAACGTCTCATCGATAATGAAAGCTCTCGTAATCCCTACGCTATCGCTGTAGTTGGAGCTAAACCTATCAATCAACCTAAGACCAAACTAGAAGCCATCCAAATTGCAACCGATCTAGAGAAGCAAGGCTTTAAGTACAGCTTGGGATTGATGCAAATCTACAAAGAGAACTTTCCCGCCTATGGCATGACTATCGAAACCGCATTTGACGCTTGTAAAAGCATTGAGGTCGGAGCGGATATTTACGCTAAGTGTTACCACCGCGCAAAAGCGCAAGTACCAAACAAGGCACACCAACAACTACTTGATGATGCCGCCTCTTGTTATTACTCCAATAACTTCACACGAGGCTATCAAGGTGAAAGAGAAAAAGGACTGAGCTACGTTGAGAAATTCAACCAAGCAAAGAAACTTCCCTCCAACACCATTACTGAATCTTACAGCTCACCCTTTGAGTCTTCTCAACCTTCAAAACCAACACCACCAAAGCAAGCCCATTTATGGGATGTCTTTGGTGACTTCTCTAATTAATAAGGAAATATTCAATGCAAGCACTTAATTCAAACACGCAAACATACAACAGCCTAAAAGTGGCATTCATCGCCATGATGCTTGTTCTTTTTTGCCATCCAGCTATCGCCGCAGGAGGCTTGGATGAGGCAACGAACTGGGTAGATGAAGTCGCAGCATGGGCATACAAACTCTTAGGCTCAGCCGTCTTTCTATATAGTACCTACATGGTCATCATGGCCTTGGCTGAGAAAAAAACGTGGGGGGATGTGGGCATCAGTATCGCTAAAGCGGCAGGCGCTGGCGGTATCGTCGCGGCAGTTGCTTACGCTTGGTCTATTTGGGGAAGCTAATCATGTATGACGAAGAACGAGATCAATACGCCAGTTATAACTCACTGGCTCGCAAACCACTCATGCTAGGGATACCTATCATCCCTCTCATTACAGGGATGTTGTTGATGCTGCTGACTGGTTGGCTTGGGCTGAGTTTCTTCGGAGTAAAAGGGCTGATTTTTCCAGCCTTTATTGCTTTAGGACTACTGTATATCCGCGTTCGCAGCGAGGAAGACAGCCGAGCCATCGATGAAATGAAATGGGAGGTAAAAGGCTTTTTAACTCGCCTTCGCTGCCAGTCCAACACCATTTCATTCACTTCTATCGATAATCACCCATTCAGGAGAAAGCAACATGTCAGCGAATGGTTTAAAAACAATACCCCTGACTGACCTCCCTGCTTATGGTTACCCAATCAATCGAACCATGCTTTCTTTGGATGACTCCAAAATCATGGCAACCATAAGCCTTAACGGGATACCTTTCGAGTCAGAATCTTACAACACGCTCAAACCTTCCTTTGAGCTCGTGAAAAACATCCTTAGCACCCTCGCTAAAAAGTACGGTAGTCAACTTGCTATTTGGACACACATCATCAAACGCAAAGAACGTTTTGAAGCCAACTACAGCTTCAAGAGCGACTTCATGCAGCGCTTTTCTGATCGTTATTTGCAAGACTTTTCCGGTGAGGATTTTTTCAGTGTCCGTTACTACATCACCTTTGTGCTCAACTACAAAGGCACACTCACCGAAGGAGAAGATGAGCTTGGTGATATTCTCAAGACGGTTTCAGCCGCATTAAGGCGTTTTGATAGTGAAGTACTTGAAGTTGGTGATGATCACCGCTGTGAACACGTTGAATTTCTTTCTTACCTACTCAACTACAACGACCAACCTAAGCCACTTACGTCAGAAAAAGTGCGCAATTATATCGGTCATAGTGATTGGCACTTCGGTCACGACTTGCTCGAAGTTCGCAATGCGAACAACGAGACCACCAAGTTCGCCACCTTCTTCGAGCTTGACGCCCTGCCAATCGCAACAGAAATGGGGATGTGGGATTTTGTCTTAAGTCAACCAACTGAATTTATTCTGACTCAGTCCATGATCTTCATGCAGTCCCTCAAAGCTCAAAAGATAATAGACAGGCAAGTCAACTTCATTGAGTCCAGTGACAACGCGGAACATGAATTAGAAGAGCTGCAAGCGGCGCGAGACTATGTTGCTTCTGGCGCGGTCAGTTTTGGAGACTATCACGCATCTCTGGTCGTTATTAGTGACTCACCAGATAAAGTGATAATAGATAGTGCTGACTTAAATGGTCAGTTCCTAGCTAAAGGCACGGTATTAAAGCGTTCGAACCTCAAGTCTCAGTTCTCGTTTTTAAGCGCCCTTCCCGCGTCAAAGATGCGCATCAAACCCTCTCCACGAACTATTACTAACCTTGTCTCGACGTGGTCACTGCATAACTACTCAACAGGCAAAGCAATAGGCAATCCGGTTGGTGATGGCAGCGCTATCATTCCTTTAAAAACGCTGTCTAACTCCCTGTTCCACTTTAACTGTCATGCCTCGACAATAGGCAAAAACAATACGGGAGAAAAGAGCACAGGACACACCATGCTCCTCGGAGCTTCGGGCTCTGGTAAAACCACGCTAGAGGCCACACTTACTGGCTTTTTCACTCGCTTTGATCAGCAAATCTTTTGTATAGACTATAAACGCTCTACCGAGCTGTTTATTCGAGCGTTTGGTGGTGAATACTTTTCGATTAAGGAAGGCGAAGATACAGGCATCAACCCTTTCCAATTGGAGCAGTCACCAAAACTCGTTAGCTTCTTAAACCATCTTGTTTGCCGCTTGGCGCAAGACTCACAAGGGCACATCAGCGCTCATGATGAGCAGGAAATCAAAGACGCGATAGACAGCGTGATGACCTTTAACGCGCCAATGCGCGGCCTCAGTATGATGCTGCAATCCATTCAAAATCCGGATTTGCGCATGAGGCTCAGCAAATGGTGTCGCAGTGAAAACGGTAAGCTCGCTTGGTGTTTAGACTCACCTCATAACCAGTTCAACCCAAAAACAATGGATCGCATTGGCTTTGATTCAACTCTGCTACTAGAGAAGGATTCAAGCGGCCATGTTCATCCTGCTAGTGAGCCCATTCTTGCCTGTTTGTTCTTCTTAAAAGAGCTAATACAAGAGTCCGGCAAGTTACTGCAAACCATTGTGGAAGAGTTCTGGATGCCAGCGAACTTTCCTCTCACCCAAGCGGTGATGAAGCGAACGTTAAAGACTGGACGTTTAATGAATGAATTTATGGTGCTGTCATCACAGTCACCAGAAGATGCGATTCATTGTGAAATCTTCCCTGCGATCGTCCAACAAACAGCAACCAAAGTGTACTTGCCTAACCCTGATGCAGAGTATGACGCTTACAAGCAATGCAACCTGACCAAAGGTGAGTTCGATAAGCTCAAGGCGCTCGATAAACAAAGCCGAACCATGCTCATTAAGCAATCGAACACCAGTTGTTTTGCAAAGCTGGATTTAGGTGGCTTTGATGAGTTCCTACCGATTATCTCAGGCTCTACTGATGATATTGTGCTGTGTGAAACCATTCGCGCAGAGGTAGGCCATGATCCTGATTTGTGGATACCTGAACTACTGAAAAGGAGATAACCATGCTTAAACGAACCACGCTTGCCCTATGCATTGCATTAGCATTGAACGCCTCAACACAAGCATCAGGTATCCCCGTTGTTGACGTTGCGGGTATTACTCAAATGGTGATTGATAGTGCGCAGCGAGCTCAAGAGTTTACGCAGTCGATAAGCGAAGCTCGCAACCGCCTTAATCAACTCAAAAGCCAAGCGGAGCATTATAAATCGATGGTCGAAGGTCACTATGGATTCGAAGAAATACTCAGTGACCCGAACTTAAACGATGTGATCGACCTCAGTGCATACAGTGATTTGTATGAAGCAGTTGATGATATATCCGACTTACGTTCTGAATTTGACCTTTATTCCGACGACCCCGTGATACAGAGGCGCTATGATATGCAACTGAAACAACTTCGTTTTCAGGAAATGCTTTATGAGCGCAGCAATGAACGTAACGAACGAATGAGTCGTCTACTCAATCAGTTTGGCACCGCAACAACACCAGCAGCCAAAGAAGACTTAGCGAACAGCATCAACTTTGAAACTATGCGGATGCAAAACGAGCAACGCATGATGGATTCAATGTCAGATATGCTAGAACGCCGGAAACAACTTGAAAACGAGCAACAACTTAACAAGCAGTACAATGCCTTTACGAATGGTGATGGCATTAAATTTTAATAAGGAGTTACTAATGAAAAAGCTAATATCCCTTCTTTTCGTGTCTGCAACTCTTGCTGGTTGTGGGAATGAAACAAAAACTACCGAATATTACTCGCAGCACTTAGAAGAAGCTAAAACAGTTCATAGTGAGTGTGAGAAAAGCTCGGCTACACCAAACGAGAACTGCAAAAACGCTCGAAAAGCTCTGCTTGAAAATAGTTTTGACCAATTTACGAATGGGGATGGTATTTCCTATTAGGAGGCTCTATGTTTGACCTGCTTTTCGACTTCGTTCATCAAATAACACAGCAAAATATCGCCAGCTTCGTTGGTGTATTTGCAGCCACTATCACGCCCCTAATTGGGGCGTGCGTTGTTTTATATGCTATCTACCTTGCATTTCAGGCGCTCTATGATGCTGAAAACATGTTGATAATGGAGTCGTTAAAATTCATGGCTTCATTAGCATTCTGTACTACTGTAGCGCTTAACACCTCGCGGTACTTAAACAGCATAGTTCCTATGGTGTACTACTCGGGAGATGATATTTCTAGCTCACTACTTGGGAGTACAGGAAGCGGGAGTTTGCAGACTATGTTTGAGACCATGTTGAAGCAATTCAGTGCAGTATGGGAGCAAGCAAATTTTGGATTAACCGACTCGTGGTCTCGCTCTATACTTTTTATCTTCTCAGCTTGCTTAATCTTACTAGGGTATATGCCCTTTTTACTTGTAGCTACGGCATACCTATTAATTGCCAAGGTCATGGTCAGCTTCTTACTTATACTTGGCCCACTATTTATCATGTTCGCTTTCTTTCCCTCAACACGAGACATGTTCAAGACATGGAGTGGTCAATGCTTGAATTATGTACTTTTAACCATTGTTTACCCCTTAGCGTTCAGCATTTTCACCCAAACTATCGAATACATAGTATTTAATGGTGAAGACAAAATGACCCTAAGTAGTATCTTCGTAATGTTTATCTTATTTGGTTGCTGCATCTTAATCTCTGTCCAAATACCTGTGTTCTGTTCATCCCTATCGGGTGGCGTTGGTATTAACGGCTTAGTTAGCAATATGGGGATGGGAATGCGAAGCTTAAGCAACGCAGCTAAAGGTGGCGCAGGGGCTGCAACCCAAGCTGGAAAAAGCACATACAGTGGCGCCAAGTCATTAGGCGATAAGTTCAAAAACCGAATTAGACCAGGCTAACACCTTCCTCACACTCTCATCCTAGACACCGCACCGCTTTACGCGGTTTTTTTGTATCTAAAAAAGGACATTTTTATGAAGACGTTCACCCTGCTATTGGTGGCGTGTTTGACTGTGGGTTGCTCTAGCACTCCACCGCCGCCACCGGAGCCAAAAGGCAATATCACTCCGGTTAACCCCTCCAAAGTTAACCTTGCTGATTTGTACACCCAAGGAGACATGCAATGAGCACAACCATCGATTCTGCCTTGGAACACAATCATGCCAAGGCCGATAAAAAACCAACCGCCAACCATCAAAAACAAGCTGATGCGTACCTCGAAGAGATTAAGCAGTTCGAGCAAGACCGCGTTGAAATCGCCAAAAAAAACGCGAAGACCGCATGGAAAGTCACAACGGGCTCTAGCTTTCTCGCGTTGGTTCTCGGCATTGCGATTGTTGTAATGATGCCACTAAAAACCGTGGACTATCGGTTGCTCTACATCGACCCACAAACAGGTATGACTCAAATCATTCAACCACTCGCTGACGCAAGAGAAATCACGTACGGCGAAGCGTTAGATAAGCATTGGTTGAATCGTTACGTCATTACTCGTGGCTCTTACCAATGGCAAACCGTTCAAGATGCCTTTGACTACATCAAACTCACCAGTCGTCACGATGTATTTAGCGCTTACAACATGCAGCTACGAGCTAAGAACTCCCCTGTCGAAGTGTTCAAAGACTATAAGAAAATCCACTTAGAAGACGTTTCCATTTCGTTCTTGCCAACCCGTCAAGACCAAATGCTCGCGCAAGTGTCCTTCACCAAAGTGGTACTCAATAGCGATGACACGCCTGACACCTCTTACCTACCGACCAAATGGAGCGCCACCGTTACCTTTGATTACCTCAAGGAAATCAAAACGGAATCAGAGCGCCAACTTAACCCACTTGGTTTCCGAGTCACCAGTTATCAAGAAAACAGGGTGATCCAATGATGAAACAACTGATTGTCTCTTTGGCGTGTTTGATGGCGTTCTCCACCCACGCCTTAACCCTACCAAAGCATCAAGGCAAAGACCGCCGCATCGTGTATGCAGAGTACGACCCTAGCGATGTGATTGCGATACGCACCAAAGTGGGCGTCGCCACCCTCATTCAGCTCGACAAGAATGAAACCATTGTTGGCGAGCACTCTGGTTTAGGGATGGGTGATGCCGCCGCATGGGGGTTTAACGTGCGCGGTAACAACGTGTTCTTTAAACCTCAAGCCAAACAGCCCAATACCAACTTAACCATCGTAAGCGATTTAGGGCGCACTTACTCATTTGAACTGTTCACCAATAAACAGCCGTTCTACGTGGTAAAAATGCGTTACCCAACACCGAAGAAAGCCAGCCCTACCCCTCTCAAAGCCCCTTGTACCGATGGGAAATACAACTTCCGTTACGTGAAGTGGGGCGATGAGGAATTATCCCCTGCTTACGCGTGGGATAATGGTCGCTTCACCTGCATGAAGTTTTCTAAAAACGCCGAACTGCCTGTGATTTACCAAATCAACACCGACGGCAAAGAGTCTTTAGTGAACTACCACATTGAGCAAGACACTATCGTGATCCATTCGGTTGCCAATGAATACCGCTTGCGCCTTGGTGAGCGTGTTTTAGGGGTGCTTTCTCACTTTGTCGAGTTCGCTGGTCACAACCAAAAAGCGACCTCGATTAAAGCCACTCGCGTCATTAAGGAGGACGAACATGAGCGATGACAACACCATCCCAAGCGCTTATGAAAGTGCCAACCTCGACCGTGGCGAGCTCACAGTGAGCTGTCGTAAAAAGAAAAACAAAGCGGTCATTGTGATCGCTTTGGTGATACTCGCTTTGGTCGTCGTAGTAGTGGGGATTCTGTTCGCGATTAATCAATTTCGTGAAGCGGAAGTGGAAACAAAGCCCCTACAGCCAGAGTCTACTGCCGAGGTGGTTGGCGTTGAAAAAAGCACGGTCGGCAACGACAGTGCATGGTTTGAGAAAGCCAAACGTGACCATGAAAAAGACAAAGTTCAGCAAGAACGCGCCGCTCAATGGAGGCGAGAACAAGAGCTCAAGCAAGCCAAAGCGCAAGCAACGCAGCAGCAACCAGTCATCGTGCCTAAAGCGGGCGTTCCAGAGCCAAATGTCGCAAAGCAATCTTCCACCACATCAAAGCGAGACAAGAATGCGCCACCGACTTCGCAAGAGCGTCGCTTAATGGGTGGTCTTATGGTCAACGTTGAAAGCGGCAGCTCTGCCAGTGGTCAAAGCACGCCTGAACCTGCCTCTTACGACAACAGCTATGAAGCACCGACCTTCGCAATGGGTCACGCCTCCAAGCGCAAGCAAGGAGGATTAGACTTTTTGCTCAAACATGGCTCAATCATTCCTTGTGCACTCTACAGTCAGGTCATTTCTGACTATCAGGGCATTGTGATGTGTCGCGTCACTCAAGATGTCTACAGCGCCAATGGTAAGGCATTATTGGTTGAGCGCGGTTCGCTGCTCACGGGGTCGCAAAATGTCCAGTTAGAAGCAGGGAAAAACCGCGTATTCACAACGTGGGCAGATATCGAGACGCCGAACGGGATAGCCATTCGCATCAATTCACTGGGTGCAGGTCGCCTCGGCGCAAGCGGTAACGAGGCTTGGGTCGATAATCACTTTAAAGAGCGCTTTGGCGGCGCAATATTACTGTCCTTCCTTGATGATGCTTTTGGCGCTCTCGCGGAAAAAGCCGCTTCATCTAATGGTGATATTACCTTTGATAGCTCAACTGAGAATGCCAGCAACATAGCAGAGAAGGCACTTGAGAGTAGCATCAACATTTCACCAACGGGTTACACCCAAATCGGTCAACGCATCAACATCATTGTTGCTCGCGACATTGATATGTCGAGTGTGTACACCTTCGAGTAACCGCTAAATTCGGTTGGTCCGCGGGATTACATAAATGATCTATATGTAAAATTTTAGACCCGATGGACCAACCACCTTCCTACTTAACTTACCTCAATACCAGGCTCGCTTTTGGCTGCAATAACGGGCGTAGCGCTTGTTGAGACAAAAGGAGTAACACGCTACGCGTGGATAAAGACTTTGGAGATTGTCCATGGAAACCCTAGCTGAATTTGATATCGCGCTCGCGCAGCGCCTCAACATCATCACCCCTAACTTTCTTGCTCATGCCTCACCGAAATTCGTCAATTATTGGCTTGAGGTGCAAAAAGAAATCGAGCAGCGAAGCACGCTCTATAACGCAGAGGATAGTCATGAACACCATCGATAAGGCCGCAACGGTCAATCAATTACTCAACATGACCGGGCTGCGCCACTACTTAGACTTAGAAGGACTCACCGAGATTGCCATCAATCGGCCTAACGAGGTGTGGTTTGATCGTGGTAACGGTTGGGAGCGCGACGCGCTGCCAAACTTATCATTAAACATGTGCAGCAATCTTGCAAAAGCGTTAGCCACGTTCGCGGGGCTGACCATTCCTCTCGGTGAAGCCAATCCTGTCGCCTCAGTCATTTTTCCTGATGGTGAGCGCGGCCAAATTGCTATTCCCCCTGCCACTGAAAACGGCATTGTCAGCATGACCATCCGCAAGCCTTCTCTCACTCGATTTGCGCTGTCGAGCTACCAAGAAAGCGGTCGATTCTCTGGCTTTAGAGAAATGGATGTGAACCGTGTTGAATTAACACCGATTCAAGAGCAGCTTCTTACGCTCAGACAAAATGGCGACATGGCGCAATTTTTTAGCATGGCAGTAAAGAGCAAGCTCAACATCTTACTCGTCGGTGGCACTGGTTCAGGTAAAACCACTGTGATGAAAGCAATGGTGGATGAATACCCCACCGATATGCGCCTCTTCACCATTGAAGATGTGCATGAGCTCGACTTACCTAACCATCCCAATCACCTTCATCTGTTTTACAAACAAGGCGGCTTAACCCCGAAACAAATCATCGAGTCGTGTATGCGAATGAAACCCGACCATGTGTTGCTGGCCGAGCTGCGCGGGGATGAGGCATGGACGTACCTTGAAATGCTCAACACCGGACACGAAGGCTCAATCACCACCATTCACGCCAACGACTGTTATTCCACACCCGCACGACTGGCGGGATTAGTGAAACAATCCGAAGTCGGCCAAACACTCGATTATCACCACATCATGCGAACCATTCGAACCAGCATCGATGTGATTGCCTTTTTCAAACACACTCACCTCGTCGAACTCTTTTACGACCCCGTCGAGAAGAATCGACTGTTAAGCGAGGGCTAAATCATGGCGCTATCGAAAAAGAAAAAAGGAATATTGTTCGCCATGTTCCTTTTTTTTACCCTATTGTGTTTAATTGGTGGCCTGTATGGTGGCGGCGCTGCCTATTACAAGCTCACCAATATCTCGTTAGAGCACCTGACGTATCACAGCCTCTTTGACCAGTGGCAAACTTACAGCCACAACCCTGACATCAAGAAGTTCTTGGTGATTGGTGTGGCCGTGAGTATCGCCATCACTTTGTTTCCAACGCTGATGACTATCGTGATAGCCATTGCCAGCCAAGAAAAAGAAGAAATCCACGGCAGTGCGAAGTTCGCGACCGACATGGACTTGGCGAACTCAGGTCTTTTTCCTAACCCAAAAGCCAAGAACAGGAAGCCAAGCATCTTGTTAGGCAAGATGCCAACAGGCCGCTTTAAAGGCCGTTTCATCGAGCTAGAGAGCTCGCAGTTTGTTGAAGTCCCTGCCCCAACGCGGAGCGGTAAAGGGGTCGGCATCGTTATCCCTAACTGCGTGACCTATCCCGATTCGTTGGTTTGTGTCGATATTAAGTTCGAGAACTTGGTCAAAAGCGGCGGGTTTCGTCAGCAATGCGGCCAAGACGTTTTCTTGTTTGCGCCAGATGGGTATGCCATTGATGAGCAATCGCGAGAGCGCGAAGAGCTACGCACCCACCAATGGAATCCTTACGACTACGTTCGCAGAAGTCCCGTATTTCGAGTAAGCGATGTGCTCAATATTGCTAGCAGCTTATACCCAATTTCTGGGGATAAGAGCGATATTTGGAACGAATTGGCGGGTAAGCTATTTAAGGGACTCAGTTGTTGGATGCTCGATACCGAGTCCATCACAGGCATCACGCCCTCTTTGCCCTACGTGCTGAAACTTGGCGGCATCGAGGGAGGCTTAAGAGCGTGGATGCGCCGAGAAATCAAAAACGACTACGTCTCAGACGATGCTCGCTTTGAGTTCAATAACTGCTTGTCGATGGCTGAAGATACGTATTCGAGCGTTGAAAGTAACTTGCTTAGTCCGTTAGCAATATTCAGTGACCGAGTCACCGCAGCAGCCGTCAGCGGCTCCGATTTTGATTTTCGTCAGCTGCGCAAAAAACGCATGACCATCTACGTCGGTTGCCAACCCGCCAACCTCAAAAATTTCGGTAAGCTGTTCAACTTATTCTTCGAGCAACTTATTTCAGAAAACACCCGCACCCTACCTGAACACGACGACACCCTGAAATATCAGTGTTTGGGTTTGCTCGATGAGTTCACGGCCCTTGGTCGAGTCAAGCAAATCGAAAAAGCAATCAGCTACACCGCAGGCTACAACCTGCGATTTTTGACCATTTACCAAGACGAAGGTCAACTCGAAGAAGTGTACGGCCGAGAAAACGCGAAAAACATTCGCAAAAACCACGGCGTCAAGGTGGTGTATCCACCAAAAGAAGTGGACGACAACGTTCGCCGCCTCTCTGACACCTTGGGTACTAAAACGGTGAAAAAGCGCAAAATCAGCCGCAGTACGGGCAAAGGCTCAAGCCGAACAACCAGTGAAGATGAGCTGAAACGCCCGTTGATGATGCCGCATGAAATCGTTGAGCTTGGCTTTGAGAAGCATCCTATTGCGAAAGAGCTCGGTATCAAAACCCTGATTTTGAAAGAGAACCAACGCCCCTTCATTGCAGAGAAAATCATTTATTTTGAAGAGCCTGTGTTCGCAGAGCGAGTGAAATACTCCGAAGCAAATATCCCTGAAATCCCACGCCTTAAACTCCATTGAGGAACATCCCATGAAACACAAACTGTTTATGGTCGCTATCACAGCGGCGTTTTTATTGCCTGTTCAACCTGTGTTCGCTGCAAGCGACGATGAGTGCGCTATTTGGCTTTGTCTTCCAACTGGCTTTCCAAGTGGTTGCAGCGGCGCTAAGAAAGCGTTCGTAAAGCGTATTAAAAAGTTCAAGCCTCCCCTTCCAAGCTTTACGTCCTGTTTGTTTTCAGGTGACGTTCCTATTGGCACTCCGTCTAATGATTCCAAAATGTTTGCTCGCGATGGTCGTGCAGCCTACATCCCACCACGCGTTGAATGCGTGAAGTGGGAAACCGGCAAAGACTGGAGCCGATGCAATAAAACAGAAGTTCGACCGAGCCAAATCATTAAAGACCAGAGCTGCCATATTAACCACAAAGAGGGGACTTCAAGCCCAAAATACTGCTCGCATACCATCAGTTACGTTGAGACGTTCCAAGATGGCGAGCAGTACGGGGAAACCTATTACTTCGGCAACGCAGGGAACACCTACGTCGAAGGCTCAAGCGAACACTAGGAGGCATTATGATGGTTTATATCGCGGAGAAAACTTCCCTCACCAAAGCCAACTTCAAACCGTGCTTAGCTTCATCAAAAAGCCGACACGATTGTTCATGCTGGCGACCCTGACGACGAAGGACAATTGTTGGTTGATGAAATACTTCACTATGCGTAAAACACCAATCTCCTTAAGAGTGAGTAGATGGTCTTTACCATATGCTAGGCAAGCACTATCAAAGATCCGGCAGAACCGTTCCAGTTCGCTTGGCACAGAATAATCAATACAAACCCATACACTCGAATGATAGTTTTATGGTTCACTTTATAATACGCTGGATTATAAGGATCGTAATGGAGAAACTAACATAGCTGTGACTGTATTAGATACTGACTTGAAAAAGAGCGTGTTTGCACTACATCGCGTTGACCACAAAGGTAATATACGAGAGAGAACAAGCAGAATTTTGTCTGAAAATTGCCGTTCATTGTCTATTTTTTCAATGTAAATAAGATAAAGACACCCCTTAAATTAATACTCTTTCTAGTGTATCGAAAGCCTACTCTTTCGGTATAAATCACCAAGCACAGGCTAATTCGCAACATTTAAAATCATTACCCCTTCTGAAACTTATAAAGTATACTGAAAAACGCAAGGTTGAGCATGTAGTTAGTATTACAATTAGGCAGTTGAGGGGACAAAGAAGAGCCATAGCCACTACCCTCACGCTAATTATGTCTTTAAGAAGTAGAGATATGAAATTCAAATCACCATTTTTAGTTTTGCTTGTTTTAGTCGGTTGCGGAGGAAACGACGATAATAATATCACTCCATCACAACCCAACCCTCCTTCTCCGAACTAAGGTATATCGATTACCGATATTAGGCTTAAATCTGAGCTTTATTCATCTCACCGAGAAAATGAGTATACAAGTCAAGATAGTTTGTTAGCACTAGCCTCAACAGATGGTGTGCTTGATGGGAGTCAAATATTTACTTGCTCGTGGAAAATTGACAAGAAGAAAGCATCCGACAGTTGTAACTATACACTTTCAAAAGGAGAACATATTTTACCAATAGAGGTTTCTATCAATCTCCAATATCATGACCAACCTTCTTCAACATTTACCAAGACTTTCCAGAAAGCTTTTCCTATTGATCAGGTTTCAAATGACTACAGTAAAGTAACCTTGTATAACGATGGGACTATTCTCGAATGGGATCACATCTTAGATGGTTCAATGGCATACCAAGCTGTCGGACGATTTCAAAAGCTACCTGCTGTTGAAAATTCTGGATTTAAAAAAATCTTTGCAACTCAATTCGCATTTGGTGGAGTCAAGAGCAATGAAAACTTTTATGTATGGGGACCTGTAAATCACAACAATGACCACCTCTCCTTTATTAACTCCGAAGGAATTAAAGATATAAGGGTTTTAGATCAATACTTCGCTGTATTGACAGAAGCGGGAAATGTCTTTTTAGTTGGTAAAGATGATAAGATTGAGAAACTACTGGTCAGCAGTGTAAACGCCATTTTTAGCAGCAATGAGAGTTTAGCGACTGAATCTGATCAGGGAGAAACATGTATCTTCAACATAAAAAACGGCAGTAAATCATGCTCAACCCTACTTGGTAGAGTTATTGAGTTTTCCGAATTGAAAAACTCCTACCTTGGCAATTATGCAATCTTAACTGACCAAAACAATCTCTATCGCTGGGGTTCTCTTTCTAACTCACAAGGGGAGCATGTCAGTGACGGTGTTCAATCTCTAATAAATAATGATCATGCCTTTGCTTATATAACGCAAGACAACAGTGTTGGTGTATGGGGAAATAGTGCACACGGAGGTACCTTCTCTTATGACTATTATACCTTCGAGCAACAATATGTTGCCACGGCTAAAACTTGTCGATTAGAAGAAGGTTATTACGACGTTGACCCTGTTTGCGGCTGGCGAAAAAAACAAGTCACGATTCCAGCACATTACGAACCTGTAAAAAAATCGGTTAGTTATAACTTAGAAGCCCCTTTAACCAACGTTAAGTCTATTGAGGCCGCATCTAATTCATTTGCAGCAACTACATTTGAAGGCGAAGTGGTAACTTGGGGTAGTATCTTTACAGGCGGCAACATTTACTCTGAGCCAGTAAAACATGATCACAAGTTAACCAACGTCGTAAACGTAGCTTCAAATGGTTATGGTTATTCTGCTGTTCTTTCCGATGGCGCTGTCATTTCATGGCAAGGGATTTGGGATTTGGATGCTAAAGTCGAGTTTGGTGAATACACTAAGTTTTATTACTACGACAACAATCGCCCAAGCTATGTAGGTTTTTCAGATATAGGGGGAGTCGATATATCCGGCAAAGCAGGAAAACTCTTTTCTAATGAAGGAGCATACCTTTTTGTAAAAGATTACCAATCTACCGAACAACCATATGTGATGGTAAAGACATGGGGTTTTAAAGAAGCCGGAGGTAGTTATAGAAACCAAAAAATTTCAGCAAGAATAGAACGGGTCGTCCCAGTTAACGCTGGTTTTACCCTATATACCGACAATGGTGATATTTATATTCTTGAAGAAGAACTACCATTAAGATTAGTTGCTCCAGCACGCCCATATTGATTTTTTGAACCTTAAGTGAAATCAAGCCCCCTAATATAGAAATAAGCATAAAAATGGGTATTCCTTCCACTAGGGTGTAGTGGATCCTTAGCAAATACAAGGGAGCTGTAAAGGCGTACCCGATTAGATTCTGTTTTTGAATAAGAAACGAAATTTTCACAAAACGGTTCATTACGGGGATAAGCTAAAACTAAAAACTAAAAACTAAAGCGGTAGCAAGTGCTAGAGTTTTATCACCATATAAAACTCTCACTAACTACCGTTTTCACGCGAAATCATACTTTCCTATCTTAATTCTCCGAAACCTTTCATGTAACTAAGTCGAACCAGGCAGCACCAATTAAAACCTACTCCTGTCGTTGAATATCCCAGAAGTTCTAAAGTCAAAAAATCCAAGCGATTGATTTTAAAGGTTTGCTTTGTTTCAAGTTTATTGGGTTGGTAAAACTATAGCTAGCAAATGCTCATAAAGTATTTTTCTTTAACACAAGGTTTAACCTTAACTAATGAGTTTGTACGGATACAAAAGTTAACTACATGCAAAATAATAACCCATTTTGTATGTAATATTTCTCATTTAGTCATTGTCCAATAAAGTCAATATCTTCAGTTTTTCTTGGTTTATGAGTGCTCATCATAAGCTTTAAAGAATCATACCCTGAAAACTTATGCGTTTTTATCTCGTTTTAACTTGTAGAAGTTGTTCACAATTAAAAGAAAGCAAGGTTGCTAAAAACCTAATCGTTTATTAACATCCTCCAACTGAATCGTTTCAGCAAGGATAACGGAGGCATTATAAGATAAAACTCAACCTAACACACATATGAGACTTTCATTGGTATAATCCCTAGAAGAACAAAGCGTAGTACTTGTAAATTACAGTAATAGCGAATTTAGACGTGCACGTTAACAATTGAAAGTCATATTCAATCAAACCCTTCTTTGCGCCTAAAAATTAACATTTAAATAAAGATGAAAACATTAAAGGAACATTTCGCACAAAAAAATACGATAATAGTACTATCAGTGGCTTTTTTAACCGGTTTATTTATTAGTCAAATAGAATGGAAAAATGTTCTCGTTCGTAGTGCTAACGCAAGCCTCGCGGACATTGCCATGAAACGAGTCACAAGAGATCACGATTTTGTAAAAAATATAAAAGAAAATGTATCACTCGACGAAATAAACGCCAAGTTAAGTCCTTTTAATTACGAATTTTCAAAAAATATTCCTTACGACGTGCGCTATTTGAACCATTGTGGGTTTGGCGGTGAAGATGCGTTATATCTAATACTGCAAGGTCAAAAGGGAAATATTAGCGTTTTCTTAACTAATGTAACTAGCACAGATCCATCCTATAGCAATAAGGTGAATTACAGTACTCTTACTATGCCAGTTGGAAAGTCGAGTATAATTTTGGTTGGTGGATTAGAAGAGGATCTAAAAACCGTAGCCAATGCGCTAACCACTATAGTTGAGCCGATTAAACAATAAGATCGAGCCTTTACTATTGTGTTTATATTGAAAGAAGTAGTGGCCAACCGATGATTTTCAGAGCTTCGATTCCACTGTTTAGACAAGCAACATCGTAGCCAGAATGATATACATTTGAGCCCCCTAAAAAACCTTTTGAGAGTACTAGTTATCTGCCCTCTTAGCATCCATCATCGCGGTCTATCTATTACTCCTTTTTACTTTTTAGATAGACCGCACTATACATCTCCTTGTCTACCTTTGCTCATAATCTCAAAGGTGAAGTTCTATAATTAATTTAGCATCCTTGAAACTTCGGGGCGCGTTTTTGTAAAAACGCATTCATTCCCTCTTTCTGATCTAAGGTTGCAAATAGCGAATGAAATGCTCGTCGCTCAAACAACACTCCTTCACTTAATGGCAGATTATCGGCACGGTCTATTGCTTCTTTAGCCAATATAACAGAAGGTTTGCTATAACCAGCGATTTGCTTAGCAGCTGTAATTGTTTCCTCTAACAGGTTATTAGATTGTATTACTCGAGCTACAAGACCCGACCTTTCCGCTTCATATGCATCCATCGACCGCCCCGTCAAAATTAAGTCCATTGCTTTTGATCTTCCAATGAGGCGAGGAAGTCGTTGTGTTCCTCCAATGCCGGGGATAACACCCAATTTAATTTCTGGTTGACCAAATAATGCTGATTCTGCAGCAAAAATAAGATCGCACATCATCGCCAGTTCACAGCCACCACCAAGCGCATAACCTGAAACAGCGGCTATCTTTGGTGTTCTGATTGCACAAAACATATCCCAACCTGAAAAGTAATCTATGCTCAACATATCAACGTAGCTTTTATCTGACATTTCCGCGATATCAGCTCCTGCTGCAAACGCTCGTTCAGTCCCTGTTATCACAAAGCATCCGACCTCCGGATCTTGGTCATACTTAGTCAGTACTTGTATAAGCTCAGACATAACCACAGTATTTAGTGCGTTCAGTTTATCTGGGCGATTGATAGTAACGAGTATGACACGGTCTATCTTTTCAATTTTAATCGTCATTACTTAGCCTCCTAGAAGTAATCATTTAAGAATCCCAAATTGCGCCATAAGCGGGAATTCCTCGACTTTCTAAGCCGAATACCACTTCTTTAGTAAGTTTCTGATTCGATATGCAGATAACCGCTTCAGCATCAAATTTTTTATATGCTGCATAGGCTAGTTTCACCATATCCGGCTTTCCTTTTTCAGTTGTATCCCAGATATCTGCATCAGGCTGAACAGAAAGAATTTCATCAACAAGTTCATCGCCGTACGTTTTTCGGGGCGATCGAGTTGACCAAACCAAATGCATTGGTACTTGTTTAGCTAATAGATGAGGTAAACATGGGCCGATACCACTACCTGTTGCGATATATACTACGCGCTTAAAAAGAACTTCTATATTAGCAACCCCGGCAGTGGGTATGCCTTTCACCCACAGATGGTTGGGCTTCGTTTTGATTAGCTCTCCAGTCCAGTCTCCCGCGCGAGATACAGTTAATCGATAACCAGACTGGCCAGGGCTCGGAACATTAGCAAAATGATGCCACTCCATTAAAGGATTAGTACTAATCGCGGTCGATGAACCAGCAAAAGGGGTTACACCATAGTCAAATTTTAACAACGCGACATGATCTGACGGAGTTTCAATATTAACCGGCACACGGCGAAGTCGGAACCAAGGTAAAGCAACGCTCAATGTCACAATGACTAAAGACCAGAATGAGAAAGAAGACAACATTAATGCGCTTGCAGTCAATTCTGGTTGAAGGTCTGCGCCTAACAAGAAGGTTTGAACCCAAAATAACGTAAGTAAACTCCATCCTCCAAAACGGTGTGTTTTTTCAAACGCATTATGATATTTCTTGCGAATGTTAGGTAATGCCATAAATACGAGCAGTATCAATAGCGCGAGAATCACGTAACTGACACCGATAGTAAGACTTGAGATAGACGTTAAATCATACTGGTAACTATAAGCCACACTTCCAGCGAAAATTGTAAACCATGCAGTGGCAGCAATCGCACTGCCGCTATGAAGCCCGCCATGGTGATAGATCTTCCCTAAGTGCCAACGAATGCTCAAAGGCCAAGAAGTTGGTGCTCTTGTCGCGAGCCAAAATAAAAAGTTTATGACATATTGTTGCCGAACTAAAACAGCAACGGTTAAGTTCAATACAACCATATTTGCGATGGTTAATAACGCTATTGACTGAGCCGAGAACCAAGCAGCGTTCACGACCCCATACCATAGTGTTGCTAGATTCATAACGAGCACTAAAAACATGAGTCGGTAATAATGCTCCATTGCAGGATAAGACCAAACACGACGAAACCAAGATGTTTGCTTTGGCAATACAATGTTATTTTGTTCAAGTGAATTCATTATATGCCTTCCATAAGAGGTGTTTGTGACTGGACGTACAGAGCCAATAACTGGCGTTTGTCAATTTTTCCTCTTGAAGTTTTAGGCAATGACTCAAGAGGGACAATAACTCTAGGAATGCAATAATAAGGAAGGTGTTTTTTAACAGTCTCTTTTGCTTGTTCCGGGTCAATATTTCTAGGAGTCACGAAGGCAATAAGAGTTTTGCAATCAACCTTTAACGTTACCGCTTGATGACAAGATGGTGTCTTTTCCAATACTCGAGAAACGGAATCCAACTCGACTCTGAAGCCAAGGATTTTGACTTGATCGTCTGTCCGCCCTAAATGCAACAACTCACCCTGTTCAGTCCATCTACCCAAATCTCTAGTGCGGAACATTTTGTAATCACCGCCAAGAAATGGGTCTTGACGATAGCGGTCGTTGTTGAGCTCTTCATTTCCAATATAACCAGCAGTGACGCATAAGCCACCAGCCCACATTTCACCGACCTCACCTATAGCACAAGGCTTTAGATCGTCATTCAATATATACACAGTGTTATTGGGTGTCGGCTTTCCTATTGTTAGTTCATCGCAATTCACTGAATAGTGCTGAGCAGTGTTAATAATTGTAGTTTCAGTCGGTCCGCAGGAATTATAAAAACGGCAGAAGGAAGCCCAAGTATCAGCTAATGGTTTAGGACAAGGCTCACCCGCTACCGCAGCAACTTGGATGGATTGACAGCTTTCAGGGTTTAAACTAGCTAGTATTGAGGGTGTTGCTATAACTGCATCTGCTTGACTAACCGTCTCTTGGATATTTTTACCGCGTATTAATAAGGTTGCACCATGACAAAGTGTGACAAAGATTTCCCATGCACACATGTCAAAAGCAATACTTAATATCTGCCCTACTTTCATCCCTGGGGTTATCCCAAGGTTACCTGGCGATGTCATCACAATATTTGCGACATTTTTGTGCGTAACTTGTACACCGTTTGGTGTGCCAGTAGTACCTGATGTAAACAAGATAAAACATCTTGAGTCGGAACTTACTATTGGCAGCTCTAAGTTTTCAGCTACGTGTAATGTTTGGAGTAATTCATCTAAGTAGAATAACTTTTGACTTTCACATTCTGAAAGAAGATCGGAAAAATCAGATAGTGTTAAAACAACTTTGATTTTTGCTGTATTTATCACATGCTTTAATACTCTCGCAGGCGCAACTCCCGCATGTTGAGGTACATAACAAGCACCAAGTTTAAGTATCGCAAGTATCCCTATAATCATAGGAATAGATCTCGTAAGAAATAAACCTACTGCATCTCCTTTTTCTACGCCATGTACACGTAAAAAAGCGGCTAAAGCGTTGGCTTTTTCATTTAGTTTTTGATAGGTAATAGTCTTATTGTCATGAACAACTGCAATATCATCAGGTTGTATTTTAGCTATCGCCTCAATTGCAGTATGTAAACACGAATATTTGGGAATTGCAGAGGGACCTTGCCCGTATTCCTCAAATAAAGCTTGATCGTCCGCAGACAACTCTGAAAACGCCTCATAAAGAAATGTGAATCGTTGTGTCGATCCAACTAATGAAGATCCAACAAAACTGTTGAGCTCTGGCTGTAACGTTGGGGCTTTCACTGACTTCTCCTTGTTATTAGTTTTCCCTCAAATTAACAGCAGAAACTCACAAAAACTTCACAGATAAAATCTTTATTTATCATAAAGTTCTCACACTTTATTTTCCCCAATGATAAGTTATGTTGACAGGAAAAATAACATCATTCTTTTAATATCAAATTTCAAGAACATTCAGAGCGATCGGAAACTTTCTTATGAGAGAAATTCAAAGAATATATTGGAAGGCAAAGGAGACTGACGAAGAAAAGACATCAGACAATGTCTAAAAATCGAGAAAATACACCATCGTTTTTGCAATCGTAAGCGGCGTCATTACAGTGTTATGGTGATTAAAGTAAACTAAAAGCCATCTGTAATAGTTTACGAAGCTCTATCGTTCAATTGAATTACTTTTATCAACCAAAAATTAAACTGTCTCCTTCGTTTAGCGTCACGAGCTTAGGTCCTAATAAATGGATTGTTCCAGGGAGCTCTGGTTCTCGTCGCCCATCAAACTTTAACGTAACATGACCTAGTTTCGCTAAGTTGAGGTTCGCAGCATCCCCTACTGCAGTGATAACGTATGCGAAATCACCAATTAACAATGTCGTATTATGATTTATCTCTCCTACGAGAAATGACTCCGAATGAATAAAACAATAATTTTGGACTTCTAGTGGAGCTTTGCGACCAAATAAAATAACCATATCATCTTCAAGAGAATCTTTGGCGTATTCTCCTACCGAAACAACTTTAGTTTGATATTGAAACATAACCCCTCATTGATAGATAAAAAGTGATACGGCCCATGCAACTAAAACAGTGGGCGCACCAGTTAAAAACCGAGAGTACAATACTGCGGGCACACCTACTTGAACGGTTTCAGTCTTTGCTTCTGCTAAACCTAAACCTACAGGAATAAAGTCACAGGCTGCTTGGGCATTGATTGCAAACAATGCTGGTAGTGCAAGATGTGGAGGAATGGTTCCCATTCCAATTTGCGTACCGACTAACACCCCTATAACTTGTGCAATGACGGCCCCTGGACCAAGAAAGGGAGATAACAAAGGAAACGAACAAATTAGCGCAATGGTTAGCAGTCCAATGGGATTGCTTGCTAAAGGTGCTAAAGCATTAGCTATCAAGTCCCCTAATCCGGAAGCTATGATGATACCAATAAGCATCGATACAAACGCCATAAAAGGCAAAATTGTCTTTAAAACCGTGTCGATAGTTTCTCGACCTGCTTGGTTTAATGTTGCCATTACAGATCCCATACCCATACCGATCCGAGCTAAAAGTCCTTCAGTTTGTTGCGATAGTTTTTTACTCGTATCGAAATTTTCTTCACTGATATAATGATCGCAATTGGTTTTATCTTCAGTTTCAAAGGGTTGCATGGAGAAACTACCGCTACATACGTTTGAAACATAAATGTCTTCTCGAATGTATTGTGCTAAGGGACCACTTTTTCCTGTCGCATGAATATTCAAAGTAGGTATTCCCTTCTTTGGATATAGACCACAACGTAACGTACCACCACAATCAATAATAACAAATGCAATATCTTCATCGGGGACGAACATTTCAAAACCATCGACAGCTTTCATCCCTGTAAGAGCTACAACTTCATCAATAAATTTGGGGCGAATACCAGCAGTTATAAAAACTATTTTTTTATTTGGATTAACCGGTATTGACAGCGGTCCCCCCCAACCACCCGGTCCAGGTGTTACTTTTAACACTTTCATACCTTCTCCTCATCAGTATGAAAATCAACTTTATCGCTTAAGGCTACTCCTTGTTGCTTTGCTACAAAGCTCGTCGTTAAATCGGTAATCCATCCTCTAAAGAAATTTGTTACTAAGCCAACTAACAAATATGAAATTGCCAAAGGACCTAGCGGTAAATTTTGCTGAACAACCCCAGCAGCAACACCGAGATAGATAAAAAGCTCTCCAGGATTAACATGCGGGAACATACCATTCATTGTATGGCAACTATAAGAGGCAGAAGCATAATACGACGGTTTATACTTTTCAGGTAAAAATCGCCCTAAACTCAAAACCATTGGGTTGCAAAAGACAAAAGTACCTATAGTTGGTAGAAGCAAATATCGTGATAAAGGATTTGAAGCACTTTTTTGCGCTAGGCGTTCGATCCGGTGTTGACCAATGAATCGTGTTAGCGCATTCATTGCAACGAGCAAACATACGAGTAGAGGCAGTACATCAGAGACCATTCTGCTGAATACCTCCCCTCCTGCCTCAAACAAACCAATGAACCAGTTGGCTCCTTCGACGATCCAATCCATATCATCATTTCTCAAAGACAAAGCAATTATTGTTACAGTGTTTCGTTTATTGACACTTTGAAAAAGAGGAAAAATAAAAAAGCGTGAATTTAATCACCAGAGACTTTCATTTTAAAAGCTAAAAATTGAAATAGGCAACATAATGAAAACTACATACAAAAAAAGGAAGCATAATAACTTCCCTTCGTTCAAATGATGTTCGCTATCATCCCGCAGCAATTATGACTTCAATACCTTTACTTTCAAGAAACTGAATATCTTCCTTTCCGATCTGAGCGTCCGTGACTAGTATATCGATCTTGTTTAAAGGAACGACAACATTCGGGCTACGTCGTCCAAACTTGGATGAATCTGTTACCACAATTATTTGGTGTGCAGCTTGACACATAGCTTGACTGACCTGATACGCCTCATTGTAAGTAGTAGTTCCTTGAGCCAAATCAAATCCATCAGCTCCGATAAAGAGTTTATCGAATGAAAATTGTTTAAATGCCTGTTCTGCCAAAGTTCCATGGAAAGACGCAGATTTGCGCCGGTAAGTCCCTCCTGGTACCAATACGGTATGCTCTTTTTCAAGATTTGCTACTGCATTAACAATATGGATACTATTGGTCATTAATGTTAATGCCATTACACGTTCAAAGTGTTCAACCATCTGTAGTGTGGTACTACCACAATCAAGTATAATTGAGTCTCCGTCATTAACTAATTGCGCAGCTTCTCGAGCAATGAGGCACTTACGTTCGAGGTTTACTGTTTGTTTTTCGTCCATAGAACGATCTTCGGCATTATTTGCACTAAGCAGACAAGCTTCTGCTGCACCATAACGACGTACGACCAATCCCTCATGTTCTAAGGAGCGTAAATCGCTTCGTATAGTTGCGCCAGATGTTTCGAAAGTATCAGCTAGGCTGTTCACGGATGTCTTACCATTGGTACGCAGGAATTCTAACAACTGCGCTCTTCTGTTATCTAGATTCATAGCATCGACTTAATAATTAAATACTTATAGTCTATAACACTTACCTTTCAATTTAAAAGACAATGAAAAACAATCTTTCATTATTGCTTGGAAATTGCGACGTTTAACGCTTCCTGAACATTGAGTTCAAGTTTTGTCAGAAGTGCCGGTGAAATAGGAATCTTTTTACCAACCAATAGTGATAATACTTTAGGACGTGCAAATACAGACATTCCTTTCATAACTCTAGCGTCAACGACATGATTTGAATCGTCTTGAGCTAACACAACAACTGTACGAGGCTTCCAACGCCTCTGAGTCCTTCCAATTTTAACTCGCCCTTTTTTCGCCATACTTTGAAGCATACGGTTAAAAGCACGAATCTGTAGGAACCCAAGGGTAATCTGCAAAACCCAAGCAATAACCGCCAAATAGATTAACATCCCAGTAAGATCCATCATTCACCTCCTCTCAGAAAAAAAGGGCAAGCATAAGCTTGCCCAATATTGTTCGCCCTCTTAGTTGGAGCATTGAGCATTATCCATGGGGGATGGATTAGAACATCACTTGACCACCGGTAATATTGACCGACTGTCCAGTGCAATACGAAGCTTCATCACTTGCATAAAACTTCAACACATTCAATACATCTTGATATTCACAACCCAATTTCAAAGGTACTTTATCGATGTACAGCTGTTCAACTTCAGACTCAGGAACTCCAAGTTTTTTAGCATACTGCGGCAATAGCGACTGAAACATTGGACTTTTTATTAAGTTACCTAGCATTAAAGAATGCACTGTTACGTTATGTTCTGCTAAATCCAACGCTAAAGACTGAGTTAGACCAACCCCACCAAATTTGGATGCTGAATAACCGCTATTGTGTTTCGAACCAACTTTACCCGATTTCGAGTTAATCTGTATAATCCTGCCTCCTCGTTTTTCACGGATCATTATTTTCGACGCCTCTCTGGCGCAGAGAAAATACCCAGTAAGGTTTACATCAATAGACATTTGCCATGCATCTAGAGGAAAACTGTCAATTTTCGCGGCTTGCGCCACACCTGCGCTATAAACAAGTAGATCAACTCGCCCGAAATGATCATCCACACTCTTAATCATATTTAAAACGCTATGCTCTTTGGTCGCATCGACTTCAACTCCAAATGCGCTCTCAGATCCATATTCTTGATTGATTTTTTTCGCCACTAACTTGGCGTTATCGCCATTCAAATCTGCGACAGCGATATGGTATCCCTCATCAGCAAGACCTAGACAGATAAACTCACCCAAGGTCTGACCACCACCAACAACCAAAGCTACTTTACTCATTTTCAACACCTTACTTACAAAATATTCATCTATACTCAAAGCACTAATATTTAATTTAAAAAGACAATTTCTTCACCGCAGATCACCCTCTGAGGTCGTCGACCTTTTACATGCAAACATCCTGGATATTGCGCTTCATTTGATGCATCGAACTTAATAGTAATATGTCCCAATTGAGCCAAGTTTTGGTTCACGACATCACCTACAGCGGTTATTAGATATTGCTGCTGCCCGAGTTTGAATAAACCACCTTGCGTTATCAGACCTTTCAACTCATCGTGATCATGGATAAAGCAATAATCCGCAGCATCGCTTGGAGCGACTTCGCTAAAAATGATCATCATGTCATCTTCTAGGGCGCAATTAGCAAACTCCCCAACTCTTTTAATTTGTACTTTATAAAGAGGTAGCATTCATATGCTCCTTATTGATAGATAAACATTGAAACAAACCAAGCAACTAAAACAGTTGGGGCTCCCGTCAAGAAACGTGAGTACAAAACTGATGGAACCCCAATCTCTACAGTTTTCGGTTTTGCTTCCGCTAAACCAAGCCCGACAGGAATAAAGTCCGCTGCAGCTTGTGCATTAATGGCAAATAAAGCCGGTAATGCTAAATGAGGGGGGATATTTCCCATACCAATCTGAGTTCCAACCAAGACACCAATGACTTGTGCAATAACGGCTCCAGGACCAAGGAAAGGCGACAACAAAGGAAACGAGCAGATCAATGCTAACGTGACGAGACCAAAGGGATTTTGTGCGAGAGGTGTCAATGCATTAGCAATCAAATCCCCCAAACCTGAAGCCATAATGACCCCAATTAACATCGATACAAACGCCATAAAGGGAAGAATTGTCTTCAGAACAGTATCGATCGTTTCGCGTCCCGCTTGAAAGAACGTTGCCATAACTGAGCCCATTCCAATACCAATTTTGGCAAGCAAACTATCACTTTGCTGAGATAACTTCTTAGTCGTGTCGTATGTACTTTCTACCTTTAAATCATCTGATGTTGATGCTATTTTTCCACCTTCGGAACCAACTAACTCAATATCAGTATCTCGTACACCAGAAACATAAATATCTTCCGTGATAAACTGCGCAAGCGGACCACTCTTACCCGTAGAATGAATATTTACTGTTGGTATACGTTTTTTAGGATATAGACCACAACGTAAAGTCCCCCCACAATCGATTACAGCAACTGCAACCTCATCATCCGGAATACTAGTTTTAAATCCATCAACGGCTTCATATCCCGTTAGTTCGCAGATACGATCGACAATGCTCGGTCTAGTACCACCAGTGATGTAAACTACTTTTTTGTTATTTTCGACAGACAACTCAAGAGGACCACCCCAGCCGCCATTGCCTTTGTTTATGCGTAAGACTTGAAACATTTCTATTTCCCCACTAGCTAAAATGAACTTCACGCTCTAACTGAACACCTTGCTGACGCTCAACCAATGCTGTTGTAAAATCGGTGATCCACCCACGAAAAAAGTTAGTAATCATACCAACCAACAGATAGCTCACAGCAAGTGGACCTAATGGCAACCCGAGAGTAGTGAGTCCACTGGCGATACCCAGATAAACAAAGAGCTCGCCAGGGTTGATGTGAGGGAATAAACCGTTCATTGAATGGCAACTGTATGAAGCTGCAGCATAATATGATGGCTTATAGCGCTCTGGAAGAAAGCGCCCTAAACTCAACGTCATGGGATTACAAAAGATAAATGTTCCAATAACTGGGAGAACTAGGTACCGGGACACAGGATTACCTGCGCTACGTTGAGCCAATTTCTCAACTTTGTCCTGACCTATTAGGCGGATGAGTGCGTTCATCGCAACCAATAAAGAAATAAGAAGAGGCAAGATCCCGGCAACCATACCAGAAAACACTTCGCCCCCTTTTTGAAACAGTCCTATAAACCATTCCGCGCCATTAATTATCCATTCCATAATTTACCTCGTTGTTTTGATTAGTTCTGTTTGTCCTCTTTTTCATATTTTCATTTTAACTTTCACTTTAAAAGCTTTGATTTTCATTTTGATGACAAAGATCACAACAAAATACAGGTTAAATAAAATCTCAAGAGAATAGCAAGAACTAAAAATAAACATTTTCATATATAAAACAATAAGTTAAAAGGGATTAATCACAAAAATAAAAAATCGCTCTGTTTATTTCTCTTTTTCATTATTGCTAATCGTTAGTTTTATGATGTATAAATCAAACATTAACTTTCACAATGAAAATTTTATAAGTAACAAAAACAGCAAAAAGGAATACATATGAGTCGAGATGCTTTTGTAGAAGAGATCTTCCTTCAGGGACGCCATATCGTTTCTCAAGAAATTGAACAAGCAAAACGCTTGATACCAACTTTGAGAAATTCTTTCGTAGACGTATGTCAGACAATACTAAAATGTAAAGGAAAAGTTATAGTTATGGGGTTGGGGAAATCAGGGCACATTGGGAAAAAAATAGCTGCCACGCTCGCATCTACGGGAACATCAAGCTTTTTCATCCATCCAACGGAAGCTCTACACGGAGATTTAGGGATGGTCGATCGATCTGATTTGATAATGTTAATCTCAAACTCAGGGGAGACAACTGAATTCAAAATAATACTGCCTTTATTGCAAGCGCAAGGAATAATCAGCGTCGGAGTCACTGCTAACCAAGAAAGCTACTTAGCAAAAAATAGCAACTATCCCTTGGATATTGCATCAGAAAAAGAAGCATGTCCTTTTGGTTTAGCACCAACGGCTAGTGCAACTAACACTCTAATATTAGGCGATGCTATCGCATTGACCGTTATGAAATTACGTAACTTTGATCATACTGATTTTGCGCGCACACACCCCGCAGGCTCTTTGGGTAGCCGATTACTAACTACAATAGAGCAACTTTTAGATGAACAGCATAAAAGTGCATTTTGTTACCCAACTTCAACAATACAACAAGCAGTAGAGGTGATGTGTAAAACAGGTTACGGACTATTAGCTGTTGTCGAAAAAGGAAAAGTAGCAGGAGCTTTTACAGATGGGGATCTACGCAGGGCATTTACGAAAGGTGTATTATCTAACACAATATTGAGTAACGTGATGACAAAGAATCCTACTTGCATCACTCAATCTAGTCTATGCACTGAAGCTTTAGAGTTGATGGGTAAACTCGCCATTACAGCTCTTCCCGTATTAGACAGAAAAGGGGCTTTTGTAGGCGTCATAAACCAACATTCAATCCAAAAAGCTGGTATTTTCCAATAACTATCAACTTAAAGATCCATAATACCATCACGCATATTATTAAAAATAAGCTAGAACGCCTCTGCTCATTATGTATTTTTAATACTTTTATCAAACCTGAAAAGAAATTTATCGACGACAAAATTAAAATTTATTCTACAATGGGAACTTAACTAACCTAAATAATGTCTACCTCAATAGTTCATTCAATAAGGTTATTTTATGAAAAAACAAATAATAAATGTTGCAATATTGTTATCTTTAAGTCCTGTTATCTTTGCTAATCAAGAAACGGACACTCGCGTTTTCCTTGAAAACGATAAAATTTACTACACTGGAACACTAACACCAGAGGGGAATGAGTCTGTTTTTAAGGTATATAACGACTCAAAAGTTAAACCAAAGACACTTTCAATTACCAGTGATGGTGGAGATGTCGAATTAGGGATCGCTTTAGGTGAATGGGTCTTTGACAAAAAATTAGACGTGGAAGTCGAAGATTATTGCTTATCTTCTTGTGCAAACTACATATTCACTTCCGGAAGATATAAATACATATCAAATAAAGCCATCATCGGTTTTCATGGAGGGGCAAGCAGTCAAGAGTTTGATACATCTGAAATTGATGAGATGTTTGAAACCTTGCCCAAAAAGAAAAGAGAAGAAGAAGTTAAAAAGCTCTTACAACAAATGCAAGCGTATCTTGATGAAGTTAAAAAGGACGAGGATGCGCTTTTTAAAAAAACTAAAGTAAAACAAGAAATTACAACATTAGGGCAATCACAAACCTATAGAAAGTTTGACCCCGATCAATACACGGGTTGGACTTACTTACCTCAAGATTACTCAAAGTTAGGTGTAAGAAATGTTATTGTTAAAAACCCTCCTTGGAAGCTTGTTCAACAACAAAATTTTGGGAAACTTTTTATTGTAAATGTTGATACTGACAATTAATAAACGATAAATTTGTATAGGCTTCGATAGAAGCCTATACAATAATTTACCCTAAAATCAATTACAACTTTCAGGAATCTGTTCTGAATACTCCAAAAGCTCTGTCATATATATTAAGTCATCAGTGTCATCCTCAAACCCAACAGGTTCTCTATCTTCAATGAAGCCGTTGAATCTAATATAAATAGCCTGATATGGTTCGTTAACCTTATCGGCAAGCTCTAAAGAGGCATTATCTATAATACCTCTATTAACACTTTCGCCGTTTAACCAGAAGTATCGCATATCATTACATGATCTAAAAACAGATGTTTCATGCCCGTATGTAAAAAAACCTCTATATTCGTACTGTTCAATATTTGAACATCCAAGCAACGAAAGCAAAACAGCAAGTGAAGCACTTATAACTTTCATTTTTTACTCCATTAAATAACGTTTGTTACACCAAGATTATCATCAAAAAAGATATGATATGCTATTAAAATTGACAGATTAAGTTTATAATTTATCACCAATATCCTTCAAAAAGTATAATTCTGACAAAAAATCTTCGTATTCTCTGAATATCTAATTAGAGTTTACTTAGCCACACTCTCTCCCTAAAAATCACAAGACTATGCATTTAACAGGTGAAATACATTTCCTCCATATCACTTGGACGTAGCTTTTGAAATTATCATTTCGTAAGTAGAAATCAACATTGCCGAAACTGCACTAGGCATTGATCTAAAAATAATGCGTTCGCACTAAATAGCATCAAGCATATGATTACGCTAGGTTTATCAATTAGAAACCATCGCAAAAATATCTCAATATCTAATTCGAAAGGAAGCCTATATTAGTACTCACCTTTGTAGTAAAGCTCAAGAAAAATAGGACATGAAGTCCGATTTAATGCAGCGAAATATGTCCCCCTTATCATTAAGACTTGAGCACAGTTCTCTCATATCAATTACAATAACCCCGTAAGTAGGCGTAGTAAGCCCGTCAGTTCTATATTTACCGCATCTCGATAAAATTCAGCATCCGCTCATCTGCCTCTATCTCAATTCAAGTTTGTCAGTTCGGTCTCTATTGTTAGGTAAAACTCATATTTGTAAGTCTTCTGAGACCACTCAATCTTGCCATTGAGGTGCGGTGAAACTGATTTATCCAAGAGAAACTATCCCATACTCTTTGAGTATCTCTTGATACAGGCACTGCAAGGAACTCTTACCCCCTGTCTGTTTGAATTCTCTAAATTGGAACAGGCACTTCGTCGATTACACACTCATGAAAGTCTAGCGTGTTAGTTGCTGTACGGTGTGAATAGCTCGACAAAACACATACTATTGCCGTGTATTGATAAACTCTAAGAGCGACTTTGCAAGTATCCATCTGAACTCTATTGCCAAGAGTTGACCTTTCATAGCACTGAAATCATTGCTTCCTACGGTAAGTGGCAATGAGAGTGACGGTATTGGTGGCTAGCAAGCACGTCATGGATGATTTCGGTGCTGAAATGAAAGTTATGAAGGCGTGCCAATTCAGATTAGAGGCTTCTTGCTCTAAGGTTTCTATTCAAAATCAACTCTTTAATATTAAGAGAAGAATGAGTTTTTCGGTTAATGTTTTTTAAGCCCGATAAACTATCGTTTAAATATAGGGTCACCCACTTGCGAAATGTTGATATTCAAATACCACAACAGCGGTAAAACAAGCTCGCATCACGACACTTTTGGTAGAGTTTTACCCAACGTAATCTTTGTTGAACCTATCTGTCCATAGACATCCAGTGTGATGAAAGGATGTCTATGAATCACACGCTTTAATTTATAACAATAACTCAAAGGGGCGGGATATCCCGCCACTCTGAGTTATTAAGGCTTGACAGCTAGTAACCCCATTGTTGGATTCATAACATTCATTCCCACTAAAGCCAGCCCTCCGGAAAGTGATTTAGAACCTTTTTTCGAAGCCGCTTTCTTTGCCTGCTTAAGAAGCATGTTTTGCGATTGATTAAAGCGCGCCTGATTATCAATATCCACAGCCGCTTGGGCAATATCCTCAGGGCTCATGTTGATAGCATCATTGACGCCAAGCATTTCTAGGTATTTATCCATTACATTTCTATCAGGGCTCGCAATACGATCATGGATCGTGGTGACTTCATCCTTCATAGATACATTTGTAAAGGTTGGAATCCGCCAGATCTCTTCTGCTAAGACTCGGTAGTCCGCTTCAATCAAGTTCAACGACGACAGAATACTTTCTTCACAGCGGCTCAATGCAACCTGGTTGACGTTTCTGTTATATTTAATTCCCTGTTTACGCTTAGTCTGCTTCGAACGTAGGTGCTGACCGAACGAATCCCACAGGAGCACTTTGAGTAGCATCGGGTTAACCATACTTCCAAATTCTATGTTGGTTCCTACCCCCATCGTCGCACCTGCTCCAGCCTTAAATGTGAAGTCTCCAGACCCCTTAACAATGGCTTCCAAAGCTGCGGAGGCACCTAAACCGGCTGATGCGGTGCCAGTGACGCTGCCTGATAGCATACTCATTCCGCGAGATTTCAAAGTGAAAGAGCTTGTACCACTCGCTTTAGCACCAACAAAAGCACTTGCACCAAACTTGGTTTTTATGACTTCGTTTCCAGAAAACATATTGGCGCTATTTATTGCACCAGTGAATTGAACTTTTGCGGTTGCTCCAACAAATAATTCTCCCTCATTCTTTAGAGCCATAAAGTCAGCCACAGAGAGTTCATGAGAGACCGTCAGTTTCATGCCCATCTGAGCAGCAAGTACTGCATCAACCTCTAAATCAATACCAGGTATAATTTGAGTAGTAATTACAGAATCATCGATGCTATAAGTAGGATTCCCTGTTAATTTATTAACTGAAAAGTCCGATTTAGTACTTTTATCTTTATTCGCACCAAAAAGATCTCGGCTGTGCCCGATTCCATCTAAAGCGCCTTTGTTAACCTTAGCACTAGCACTAAATTTGCTGGTCTCTCGGACACCAATTTCAGCCGATGCTTTAATTTGGTTTTTCATTTTTCCGAAGTCCCAAGTTTTTTCAAACTCGACTTTTGCTTCAGCAAATAGTGCTTGTGAGGCTTCGAATGTCAGTGAACCGCCTTCAAGATCTGCTTTGCCCTCAACAGAGCGGGTATTTCCTTTTTGAAACAGTTCATTTATAGCAGGCCAAAGTTCAGCGTTGCACTTCGCATGATTAAAGTAGGCATCTCGTAAAGCATTAACTTGTGCATCAAGAATTTCCACCTTGGCTTGACCAAGCTCACCTGATGCTAAGATACTGCTATGAGAACGCTTCAAAACTTCATGCTTGTTATGCAACATTTGGAAGAAAGTACGATTAATCAGTTTCGAACGTACAGATTCCGTTGGTGAACGGTGTGGTTGAATCACCTTAACAACACTACCAAACTTTTTCGTCACTCGTTCTACAAAAAACTGCCATACAGGATGCTTAGTAACTGCGCTAGCTTCGTAGGCGCTACTGTTGTTTCCCGACTGACGATACAATTCCGCCTCAACCTCAGAATATATAACATCTATCGCTTTTTCTAAATAAGGTAGGGCTCTGTTAGAATGCCTTCTCCCACATGCTAGAGACAGTTTTTTCAACCATTGCTCAATTTCTATAGCGCATCCTAAGTTAGGGATTAATTTTCCATCCGTCCCTTTGATTGACGACACGTCGAAGTCAAGATTGGCTGCAGCAAGCTGTTTTTTATTCATTAGCTTTCCTTCTATCTAAATCTCAAGGCTCAGGGCTTTTCGCCACTGAATAAGCGTTGACTTTATTGAGTAGTCATGCCCATATGGCATGACCTGATCGATGATTTGAATCAGTGAAAACCAGTCGTCCCCCGTTTCTACCAGACCTTCCCCACCCTTTTGATTTGGCGAAGCAAACATTAGAGTTGCTTGCCAATCAGAGAGTGCTTCCCTAGAAGTTCCAGTCCGACAACTAGCACCGAAATCGATCAATCGAATATGTTGCAATTGAGGTACATAAAGCAGGTTCGATGGTTTGATATCGCAATGTACCCACCCCTTGCTATGGCAGTGTTTGATCGCTTGAACCGCACTAGGCAAAAGCGAAGCAAATAACGCCAAATCCTTAGGCTCAAACTCAATCAGCGGTATCGCACTTTGATCAAACTCCAGCTTTAGCTGCAATTTGCTCCAGTCGACATCCACTACTTTTTGTATTTGAACGCCCTGACACTCTTGCAAAGCAACCCATTCTCTTTGCAGGCTCTCTGCCGAATCAAATTGCTTAGTGTAGTGGGTCAAGTCGTTACTGATTTCATGTGCACGGGAGTGAGTCGCCAAAACTTGGCAACGCACTCGTTCCTGCGGTTCAATCACTGCTTTCAACATCGACAACCTTAAAGCTGCTTAGGCAACGAGAATTGAACAAATAAAGATTTATCCAATGGTTGTTTTGAATCACGCAACGTGTAATCCAATACGATGTTGTTTTGGTTAATTTTGTAGTTGAGCTTACGAATCAAGCGGCTCGATGTAGCACTGCTCTTATTCGCAAAAATAGCGCGCAACAACGCCCACTGACCGGTAAATGATTGTTGTGCGACTCGATTCTGACCGTTGTAGAATTCTGCACTCAAATAACCATCCACTCCTGCGGTTGGCCAAGTTATCTCGCGCCACACTCTTGGACCATGTTTGTAGTCGTAAATCGTTTCAGCCTCTCGTAGGCGGAATTCCGTCACGTCGGTACTCATTGAGCTCGCTTTCACTTCAAGCCTTAACCCAAGATCATCCCCTGAAGAACCGAAGAAAATGCCACTCAGTTTTTGAACTAATTCAAGTTGCTCACGAGTGTTTGAGTTTATTGGTAGCGTTAAGCCGTCAACTTCGTTTAGCTTGAGCCTGCTGTTATCCCAGTAAACAAACGGCTTCAAGGTTTCTTCTATGTAGCGAGCCACACGGCCACTTGGTTTAAAGAATTGAGAAAAGTCATCTAAGCTCACTTCTCCACGACCATGTTGATCAAATGGGAATCGTCCTTCAATGGCAGACACATAAAACTGGTAAACTTGCTCATCCCACTGTGTATTTAGATACACCACGCTGCCATTCACTACTTGTTTCCAAACTTGTTCACTGAGACTCTTCGTCCAAGACGCGACGATGTTCGGAGCCTTACTGCCAGCTTGACGGAAGTTCACGATAGGATCGCTACTACCTTGCGCATGAGCGATGGCATAAGCATGGAATGATTTACCTGGGTTTGAACTAGACAATGCGGCATCGAAAAACGAGTTAACCTCATCAACTTGAACGATCAACTGCTCCAGTGGTGTATCCTTATCTTTACCGTTCCCATTCACAAACCTAGAAAAAGGCAAAAATGCTTCATTTACGACGAATGAAGGTTGCAGCCTCAACAGGTTATCGCCAACTGCTCGATTTACTTTGTCGGCTTTATTCAACACCTTTTTCGCTTTCTTCAATCCTAGTTGACCGGCTGCACGCTTCTGTCCTTTCGTATCCGGTTGATCGGCGACAGCCAATGTTGTGTTCACCACAACTGCATCCAATACGTCAAGTAGTGGACTCGTAGCCGGAGAACGTGTGTTCCTTAGTGCATAGCTGAGTCCTGAAGCATCGCCAAACTGCTTGATTTGAATGTTGTTGACTAGGTCTTTCCAGTAGTAGATGTAATCGGCAAAATACAGACGTTGAACCTGTTTACTCAGTTCTCTAAGCTCAATGACTGATGCGCCAGACATATCACCTTGAATCGCTTTAAACTCGCTCATCAAGCTTCTAAGCAGAGGCGATTTTGCCGTCAAATCAATTTGGCTATAGCCCTGCTTAGTAAAGATTTCTGGGATCAGATAGCCATGGAAATCATTAGTAAACTCAAACAAGCTATCGAACTTCTCACCGAGCTGGCTTCGGAGATCCACTTGAGTACGGTACTCTGGCATCTCTTTAATACGCGCATAAATCAGTCGCTCTGGCGACAAGCCTTCAAGGTTGTTCGTTGCAACAGCTATCAGGTCTAGGTTCGGTTGTAGCTGCTTGTCGTACTGACTTTTAAACAAGTCTTCGATTAAAAGAGAAAAAGAGTAAAGCTCGTCCGGAGAAAGCTCACCTTGGTCTTTCAAGTTATCAAGCAAGTAAGTTTGTAGTTCCGCAAAGTTCAGTTGCTCTCGGTCAAACAACATCTGGTAGTAACGCAAAATCTCAAAGATTCGGCTTGGATTACCAAGGTTCACATAAACATACAGCTCGCTGCTGATCAGCCCTTCGAGCTTTGGCAGCATTATCTGGTGCAACTGTTTTTCATAAGCAGAGTAAACACTCTCGGCCGTATCTGTTTGCTTAATACTGACTTTCTCATGCCACGGTTTAGGTTGAACGCCCTCAGCAACCACGTCGCCGAGTTCTCTTAATACCGCCACAACCTCCGACATAGAATTGTCATTGCTCAGCTTGTGAACATCGTTTTGATAAAAACGAATTTGAGATAGAGCCGTTGTGCGCCAATCTTCATCAACATTCCAGTTTTCCTGTAACTTCAGACCTGCAATAGAAATCAGCCCAGCTACGGATACTAGAACAGCGGTTCGAAATACAAGATAACCCGCATGACGCCATTCATTGACACCGACGATATTCTTCTCCGGCAAGATGACCTTATTGAACAAACGTTGAGTGAAGAAACCACGACGATTTGGCTGCTGTTCAACCTGATTATTAGTGTTGAACTCAGCACGTTCGGCCACTACCTGCGTTAGTAGATCATGCTCAATGCCTTTTTGTCCGGATGACATTAAATAAGCGCCGCGGATCCATACAGCTTCTCGGACACGGTTCTCGCGACCAATCTCGCTCAAAAACTCGTTGACGCGCTCTAGGAAAATTCTTAGCTGATATGGCCAAGCGATTATAGAGCTCGACTTGTCACTGCTGACATTTCTCAGTAACTCAAACTGCTGCCCCGCAATGGATTGAATCAACGCGTGACTTTCTGCCTCAAACTGCTGTTTGTCATAACGGCGCGAAACATCGCACTCAAAGGTAATACCAAAAGGATTTTCTGAGTCACATGCAGTGAAGCTCTCAAAGAAACCAGTGAAGTCTGCAATCGAGTCAGCTTTAGAGAAAGCGGCGTAAACAGGCAAGTTTAAGCTAAGCTCTGCGCCCATCGACAACACAGCCTCCTGATAGATGCCTGAGAGCCTAGTACGTTCTTTTTTGTCTCCTGTCATTAGGCGATCACACCCAATAACCGTCACAATGCCGTTCAGCCCTTGCCTCGGACGGTATTTAAGTAATTGCTTCGCCAGTACTTGCCAAAGTGACTCGTCAATACCGTCGTTATCAAATATACGATGACCGACTTCCACAACGACTGCGTTATCGTTGCTCCAAAAGCGTAGGTACTGTTCCGTATCACTTTCATCCAAGTAGCGCTCGTTAACTGGCTCAAAACCATTCTGTAGCAATATGGCACTTTTCGCGTCTTTTTCACCACCTAGAACTAGGTACCAAGGCAGACTGTAAAGACTTTCTAGCTTGTTACGAGCCTGTCCTTGTATCTTTTTCGTTGCGATACGAAACAGCTGCTGGATCACGCGTGTGTCTTGTTTAAGCAGTACGTATTGGTCATGCTCTTCTTTCTCTGTTTGATTAAGCTTGCGCTGTTTCCACCACCAAACACATGTAAAGAAGACAATAACGACGGTGACAGCGAGCATTCCCCACTTTATCCAGACTGGTTGCTCTTCTGATGCCGTTATCCAAAATGCGACCGTCCCTAAAATGGCAGTAATCACCAAGAAAATAGAAAATATCTTTTTAAACATCTTATTTCAGCGCTCTTTTAATCGTGGCGTTCAAACCAAAGCGAACATTGAGTTCATTTTTCAACTTACGAATGGTGTTTAAGTCGTCACCTGCGTGAAGATAAAGCTCAACACCATGTTCCGTCTCACGAGTAAAAGACTCATAGCCTGCTTGTTTGAGTTCTGTCGATAAACGAAGTGCGTCGCTCGCCCGAGAAAATACCGCGAGAATGATCTCCCATTGCTGAGTGACCACTTTTCCTTTCATTCCCGTTTCTTCCTCTAGGCTTTCACTCTGTCGCCCCAAATCCGCATCGGAACTTAAGTACACTAAGTCACTGCTGTTTTTCTTCAGGTTGACGTCTGACATATCGATCGCGCTAAACTGTGCCAACAACGGCTGCACGCGGCTGTTGTACCAATATTCAGTAAAGCCATACCCAGATGCCAGAACCAAACAAGCCAAGCCTAACGTTTTGCCCATACTGATCATTAGCCACGGGCGTTTACCTTCGATTAACGTTGGTGTTTGCGGTACCGGAAAAGGACTTTCACTGCGATAGTGGCGAATGAGGCCGTACGCACGAGCGGTAATATCATGCAATTGGCTCTCGTCTTCATGGCGAAAGCGCCCTTTGAAACCCAAAGCCAAAAGCACGTACTGAAGCTCAATAAAATCAACAAGTTTATTCGGCTGCTGGCTGGCCTTATCTAGCAACACAAAAAAGGCCTCTCCGCCATCACGCTGCGAAAACACCTTGCTCAACAACGAATGATTTTCCCAACGGGCACGCTCTCCCCAAGCGGTGTACAGCACAGCTTCATCAAATGCCGCGCACAACACAAAGCAGCTTTTTTCAATCACGCTTGGGTGGTAATCCAAGTGCAGACCACGCAAACGAAACGCATCAATGGCGTACAAAAGTTTTTGACGAAAACGGTTGATGTCTCTCGGCGCACCTTGACGCTTAATCGTCACTAAAATACCCAACAGCTCCGTTGCCGCATTCATTAAAGGGCTACCATAAATGGCAAGATTCTCAATCAATCGCTCTGTACCCGAAGTATCCGCTTTGGGTGGCAACTGATGCTGCTTTTGAGGTGATTCGGTCGATGTCACTCGTCGAATTTGAACCGTCGGTTCTTCGTTAAATAATCCGCCCATCCGTAACCTACCTGATCACATGAAAATCGACGTGGATATCATCAATTCTTTCATCAATATGAAGAGCGATCGCCTCATCACGTTTGATCAACGCTTGCCACAATTCAGACTTAGTATCGATTTCGAAGTAAGCGGCGTCATTCAAAGACTTCAGCTCAGAAGGTGCATAAGGAAGATGGCGCAAAAGAACACCTGAAAGTGCATTACGCACTAAACCGGCAATATCACTGTTCCCTGCTAGCTTCGCAGCACGAGGAAACTCTTCACTAAGTCGAGTAGCACCGATAGACGAGGAAACGGCCAACACAAAGCGCCCTTGATTGTATAGGCTGCGATCATCGACCAGTGTGCGTAGTAAGCGGCGGCTCACGAACAGCTGCTTGTCCCAGTTCAATGTTGATACATTATCTATCTGAACCTCACGCAGCAACACCAATAACTCAGAAAACACGGTCGAGAAAATGCTGTATAACGCATCTTGGTTCCATGCAGGGAAAGACTTTGGCATCTTCCCTTCTAAACCCTGCATCTGCCCCGCCATCGAAACGCACTCTAAATAGAGGTGACGTGTCAGCAACGAGCCATCTAGGCTCCATTGTTCAAGCTTTGGCATCCAAGCACCCAGTACTTGCAGCCACAAGTAGTCACGCATCAACGACTGATAGCTTTTACTGCTGGACTCCGCTTGTAAACGAGTATGTATCGCTCGGGAACGGTATTGTACTTGTGCAAATAGATCAGCAACGTTATCGGTTAGGTAGCTAGATACGGCAAACTGCAAGCATTGGGGAACGAATGCTTGGTTCAACACAACAACACCTTCAGATTTGTGCTCACTGATTTCAGCAACGGATATCAATACAAAATCTTTTAGCTCATCACCTTCTAAACGCAACTGAATGTTCAATGTTGCTAGCTCTAACTGAACCGGGTCACTGTGCTCTCGGCTGGTATCGTAAACAGGGTGCTCTTGTGAAGAGTGTCTAAGACGCGCATCTTCTCCAACATCAATAGTGCCCGGTCTTGAAACCGGAAGGGCCAGATACACTTTCTTATGACTGGTATTTTTCGGCACATCGAGCACGAGTGCTTGCTCAATTTCAAATGGCGTTCCATCAGGGAAAATACCTTTAGCACGACGCACCGAAACCTTACCAATGTTCAACATCGAGCGGTCAAGCTCTAGCGAGGTCAATCCATAAGCATTAGGGCTAATTTGTCCGGCGAACTCGCGAGTAAAATGTTCAACATAGCGCTCTTGCTGTTGAAAGTGCTGAGGGGAAAGGAACATCCCCTCACTCCACACGACTTTATTATTATCCATTATTATTCTTCCCCTGACACAGACAGATTAATGCCATCAATTTCAATACTGATAACCGCTGAATTCACAATTAGCGGCTTATAAATCACCTTGTTCTTCGCCTCTCTGTAATCAGCAAAACCCGCAATCACACCGATGTACTTAACGCCACTACCAAGTGGGATAATTTCCTGACGAGTTTCACCTGGCAAAATGCTTGGTAACTGGCGAGAAACGGCCAACTCGGCCTTCAATACGCCTTGGTCATCATTATAAATTTGAATAAAATCAGAGAGTTCAAACGCATTATTATTCGTCAATTGATAGATTCGGAGCTCTACCGGAGAAGGCTTACCTTCAACATTAGGGTTAATATTGGTCGCAGCTTTAATATCAACGACCAGTTTTGGCTCAACCAGCTCATCGCTCCATAAACTGCACCCTGACATCATAAGGGCGATACACATTAGGCATAAACAACGTACCATTACTGATCCCCTTCGAAGTTTTTTTGCATACGCATTGCATCTCTGAAGTACGCTTGAAACTTAATTTGCCAATCGCGATTCTCTACTTGTCGGTTGAAATAGCGTTTGTACATATCCCAGTACTTCGGCTTACGAGACCAAAAGCCGTTGCCCGACAAATCATCAAACATCGACTCCATCGCATTCGGAGAAATGTCAGACAACAACCTTGCCAATGCCATTTCTAATGCTTTGTCCGTGCATTCCTGTAAGCGCTGCTCATGCTTCTTAAACTCAGTAACCGCAAACTGAGATTGGTTAACTGGTGACTCTTCTTGAGCGAAAGAGGGAGGCGCCATCACTTCATGGTTTGGAAATGACGCACGAAAATCACTGTCTTTCAGCGGGTCATCCTCATCCGTCTGAAAATCAAGATTAAAGTGAGGCGCTTGCTCTTGCTTAACTGAGGCATCATTCGCAAATGGGTCATCCCCCACCACATCTGTTGCCGAGATGGTGAACTCTGGCGCTTCATCGACTTCAGGAATACTTTGAATAAAAGGTGTTGATTCAGTACTAAACGGATCATCACCTAGTCGAGAGCTATCAGAGTGATACTGCTGGGTTTGCGCTTTCGCTGATTCAGGGAAGAAACAAGAAACCAGCAATCGGTAACGGCCAATATCAAGAACATCACCATCACTTAATGTCGATTGGTTACCATTGCCCAAAGGCGCATCAGAGCCATTGATGTAAAGGCCATTGGTGCTGTTGTCCATGATTTGGTATCCACGCGAGGTCTTACGAATCGTCGCATGGGTACTTGAAATCTCACGACTTGCGTCATTAAGTTGTAGCGTCGCGCCAAACGCACGCCCGATATCTCCACCATCTTCTGGAAATGCTTGATTCCATTGGGCGATGCTTTCACCATCTGGAGAGCTAATAATTCTAATCGATAGAGGCATTTGACTGACCTTCAATAAATTCAATATTTGGAGTTAACGACACTGAGAAACCGCCTCGTTAAATTCATTAAGAAAGTTGGGGTATTTCTTAGTAAATGCTTTGGAGAAATACACCCCCAATGGATTCGATTTAACCCGTGTCCGAGAAATCGCTCGATAACTGATACCCATTTTTTTTATCGTCTCGTCAATGACAGCGTCATTGCCCAATACCGCTCCGACTTCCCCGTTCAGCATCAACTCAATTAGGGCTTTTGGCGTCCTTGGCTTTTTACTCACGCTGTAACCGTTTTTCTGTAGCCAAAACCATTTATTTGAGCCAAATAGTGCTGCGACTTCGACCTGAGATTTGAACATTGCGTTGTCTAACTCTGTTGAATCAGATAGCGAAAACCAGCTCCAATTCTGTTGATCAAGTGGCGCAGAATAATCGGCATACTCATCACGCTTACTGTTACGAGACGCAAGGAAGAAACCATGTTGTGAGCCAACCTCTGTCATGAGCTGAGCTCTATCCCACTTAGTCATCGTGAGCTGATACGGCTGGTCCATCACTCTCATGACACACTTCACTCGTTCTATCCCCGGCCCTTTCATTTCCCCGTTTTCTTGGTACTGATAAGGAAACCATTCTTGGGTTGCGAGTAGTAATCGCTCTGGACGCTGATAGGCCAAAGCAGGTTGGCTCAGCACGGTCAACATAACGGCAATAAAAACGACACGTATCATGGTTAATGGCTCTCCATGCTCATGCCTGCAGAACGCACTAGCTTGCCATCTTGCGAATAGATATCGCTGGCCATTTCAATCAGTACAAACGGAAGCTGCGTATCAACGCGGCCTGCTTGTTTAAAGCTAATCGAGATGTCTGGTGGCGACAGCACGCCCACAGGCAGAGAGGCAGGTGCTGCGCCCTTTTTAAGTACTTCAATGCCGTAAAGTGCCGCTTGGTGAGCGTTGTTCTCAAACCCTACGCCAACAGACATCAGCGCACTTTGTTGCGTGCCATTAACCGCATCAGGCACTGCGGTTAACAGAGGAAGCTGCTCCGAATACAGGTTGATCTCATCAAGTCGGTTAAGAAGACTTGAGCTACCCGTTAGCCAAAGCAAGGATTGACGTAAATTGCCATCGTTGACCTTCATCGATTCAACGGTGGTTTGCATCACGTACTGGAGGGCAAGCTCAGGATTATTCTCGTCAACTTCGATAGGAAAGACTGTCACTCCTTGCTTCTCAGCCTCTTTTTGAAGTGGCAAAAACTGAGTGAGATAAGCACTGGTGTTCGACTTAGCGTACAACACACCAATTTGAGTCAGACTTGGTTTAAAGCGACGTAAAAAGCTCAGCGTAATATCAGCAGGCAAATTCAAGGAGGTGTAAGCAAAGTTGTTGCCGCTTGAGTGATAGTTATCCGTCAGGCCCAGTAACACCGGATCTTTTGCGTTCACCGATACAACCGGCAGCTTACCTCCAGCGTAAATCTTATGCAGTGAGACGGTCGCACGAGATCCAACCGTGTAGATCATGTTCGCCTTTATATCGGCAGCTTTCGTCCAAGCAACCAGTTCCTCTTGTCTTTTAGGTAAAAGGAAAGCGCGAAATGAAACGTTAGGCATTTCTCTGCGAAACACTTTTAAGATGGTCGACAACGCAACATCATACGAGTCCGCTTTTCGAGAAACTAAAACCCAAACCATCGGATGTTCACCACGTGGGGCGAACAATACATCGCTGTCATTAGCATTGATTTCCCACTGTACCGCCTTCTCAGCTTGTAAGTGTTCACCCAACCACTCAGGCCAATCCGCCAAACTCACCGATGAGGATGCAGCCAGTACCAAAAGTAAAATCAATCGAATCATGCTTTCGCCTCCTTTTGTGCACCACGGTCAAACAACCGCATCAACAAGCCAGCTAAGGTAAAGAATGCTGAAAGCGCAAAGAATGCGTAGTCCGTTCCAAGGTGAGTAAGCAAAGCACCGACAACGACCGAACCCAACACATGACCTAGCCTTTCCAAAAAGCGATAAGTAGAAGCTACTGAGTTGGCATTCACACCTTGAGTCGTGGTCACCACATGAGTCACAACTGGGGCATTAATAAAGCCGTGTGAAACGCCCATGACTAGCATTGCGAACGTTGCGACGAGGACAAGATAGGTTATGTCTTCAAATAAGAAGGCAGCAGAAAGAATGGCCAAAGCAACAGCGCCAACGATGCTTCCTAAGCAAAGCGCCCATTTTGCAGAGCCAATACGGTCAATCATTGGTGAGACCTTGCCACTAATGAAAAGCACAGAGAATGCATAAGCCATCAGCACCTGACCAATACTTTCGCGCTCGACACCGACATCAGAAAGAAGGATTGGTACAGCAAAGAATACGACACCCGTTAGCATCATTTTGGTTGGGATACCAACAAGCAACATGGTGCGCATGAATGACGGTACACGCATCAAAGCAGCGGAATCTTTTAGCATCATCATCAGGTTCTCTTTGAGTGAACCTTGAGCATTCCCCTGAGGAATCATCGACGGCAGCGACAACGCGAACAGATACATCAGGCCACCAACTAAAGCCGACAGCATGAAGATGCCTTGCACGCCTACGGTATCAGCCAACAAGGCACCGATTGCCGCACCAGAGATGAATCCAGCATTGAAACAAAATACGATGATGCCTGCGGCTTGTGTCTTGTTAGATTGATCACTGCAACGCAGAATATAACCTTGAACGGCAATAAAGATCGTCGCTTGCCCAACGCCAGAGGTGAATCGCGCAATAAGCACCATCGCTAACTGGGACTCGTACGCTAGCAACAGGCAGCCAGCCGCAGATAACAGAATACCCACGCCAAGTACTTTGCGAATATCAAACACTTCAACTAAACGCGAAACAGGCAATAGCGTTGCAGCAAAGCCGACAAAGTAGAGTGTAAAGAAGTAAGACGACCAACTTTCACCCGCGCCATTCTCTACCGCGATTTGCGTTAAGTACTGAGGTAAAACCGGCGCCATTAACGATTCCATCAGCACCGTAACCAACAGCAACGGCTTAACCTGTGCCAGTACAATATCGTTTTTTGGCTGTTGCTCTGAGTGGCTCAGCAAGCGAATAAAAGCAAAGCAAATGAACGCACAACCAGCAAATAGAATGGCAAAGTTTTTTAGTGTACGTACCAACTGCGCAAACAGTACTTTAGGGAAAAAAGCGACCGTCACCTCGTTCCCTTTCGCATCGCTGACAAGAAATGCGGCCATCTCATCGACTGACATACTGTTCTGCACTTTACTTTTGGCGATCAACTCAGATCCCTGAGCAACAGAAATGGAAGAGACTTCTGGGTTTGACTGACGAAAACTGTCTAGCATCTCATCGATGCCACTCACTTGACGATAGCTGATCCCTGCATTCAGTACTGGGGCCAAACGTTGAGTAACAATGTTCGCCATGGAATCCGCCTTGTGCTCCAAGCCGGATTTGTACAATGCACCGACCATCAACAGCACGCTCGCCGACATGGCTAAGAACACCCCACCAAATGCAGTGAAGTAAATCTTGGGGTTTTGGCTACGCAACACAAAGAAAATAAACGCAGCGGTCAGTAAAACCACCAGCAGCACCATCGGCTGGAAGTGCCTATCGATGCTCCTTTCGATTTCTTCATCACTCAGCCAAATCTCCAAAGCACCAACTTGAGCGAATTTATTGTTCAAAGGGATGGTGACTAAGCTGCCAACAAAGTTGTCATCGGTGTAGCGATATAGCTCTTGCTGCCCAGAAATCACTCGGATATCAACCACAGAAGAATCCGCTTTCGCGATTGGCGATAGCACTTTCTCAAGACCAGCAAAGTCCTGAAGCGGCACGCCGGAACTGAGAACTTGTTCTATACCGATTCGGGCGGCTTCTGTTTGGGCTAAAATCGCATCACGGCTCTGCTGTTGATAGCTTTTCAATGCTTGTGCATACCCAACAACAAAGATCAGTATTAGTGATAACAGAACCAGTAATGCTCCGAGCAACAAGCGGCTATATTGCTTAAAAGAGTTCAAAGTTCACTCCTAACACACACTTAGAGCGTCGAATTGCTCATTGAGGCAATGCGCTACCGACATTGGTCGTTTTTGCTTGAGGAAAGATAATCGGTTAAACACCAACGACTGAACTAGGTCTGTGTAATCCATACCTTCACGAGCCAGATCATGGCAAACCAAACTTACCTTCTCTCCCTCCGGACGCTTTAGATCCGGTTTTGGATTGGTTTCAAGCACATACAGGTTGCCTTCTTTGTCCATTCGTAAGTCCACTCTCACTAACGTTTGAAGGCCAAGCTGGCGATAAATCTTCTGACCGATCAGTGCTAACTGATTGCGTAGCCCCTCTTCATTAACAGCAACCAAACGGTCTTGAGTGATCGGCTTTACATCCATAGAAGTAAAAATCGGCTCGTCAGCGTCCAGTACACGTTCAGTAATTGAGAAAGCCATCGGCATTTCAGACTGCGTCAGCTTGCCTTCTTTAAACACGTACTCTCCCGCAACAGCAACAACAAACTCTCGGCCACCAAGGAAAGGTTCAATCATTACAGTGTTCCCCGTCGCTTGACGTACATGCTCTACAACACCCGCGAGATCACTACGATTAAAAACAGGATAAACATGGATTGAAGCTCGACCAGACACTGGCTTAACAATGAAACCATCTTTGAACTGCGCTTCAATTTGATCGATCGCATCTTGCTTTGCTGCATCTTCAAAATGTTCATCAATACCAATGGTGATAAATGGTGCAGTCGGCAGTCCAGCGGCTTTAATTTCATGCTTAAACAGGTGCTTGTTATCCAAGATCCCTGCCGTCATTGGCGAGTGCCCTACATAAGGCACGCCCAGCATTTCCAATGTAGAAGGCAAATGACACATGGAGTCAAAACCTTGCAAACCACCACTGTTCGTGATCACCAAGTCAATACCTTTATCTTTCAGGCACTGCGCTAAGTTGATGTCTTCAGCTAACACCTCAACGAACTGGAAATTAGATTCACGCAGTGCATTAGCAATATCGTGTGCAACAGGTGCATACGTTTTGGTTGAGCGAGGGCTCAAGTTTTCAAAGATAAAACTGCCGTCCTGCTCTTTATCCCCACCGTGAATCACTGCGATTTTTAAGTTCTTGCGAATCCATTCCAATTGTTGCGTAGAAAAGACTGAATGTATCATCTGTTAGTACTCATAATGTTGTGCTGCGAAAAGGGCGCGTTAAACACGGCCTGCAACAAAAAGCGTTAATAAAATTACGTTATTGTTTTAGTTGGGTTGATATGCAACCCATTGTTTTTTTGAGGTCTGCCGCCTCTTAATGCTATTGAATCTGAATCTTAAATTTGCCTTCTTCAACGTGAACAGTGACCGCTTCTACCGGCTTGTTCTCACTCATGCGAACAATGCATTGATTCGCTAAATCCGGCATAAGTTGACGATTAATCAGTTGCTCAACGGCACGAGCGCCTGTTTCAGGTGAATCGTTCATATTGACCAGCAGATCAATCACATCAGGGTGAAATTCAAAACTTGCTTTGTAGTGGGATTGAACGCGCTTGCGAATGCGGTTCAGAGACAAGGTTGCAATTTGCGCCATTTCTTCATCGTTCAAAGGGAAGTAAGGCACGATGGTCGCACGACCAAGAAATGCTGGTTTAAAGTGTTTCTGCAGCTCAGGGAAAATAGACTGAGTCAGCGTCGGAACATCCGGTCGACCATTTTCACATGCATTAACAACAGCACTGTCGGCCGCGTTTGATGTCATGATGATGATCGTATTACGAAAATCGATGTGTCGACCTTCACTGTCCGAGATAGAGCCTTTATCAAAGATTTGATAGAAGATGTCGTGCACACCAGGGTGGGCTTTTTCCATTTCATCCAGCAGCAGTACAGAATATGGGTTCTTACGTACCGCTTCTGTTAAGACACCGCCTTTACCGTAGCCAACATAACCCGCAGGAGAGCCTAAAAGCATCGACACCTTGTGCTCTTCTTTAAACTCCGTCATGTTGATGGTGGTGATATTTCGCTCGCCACCGTATAGCAAGTCGGTAAGCGCCAATGCAGTTTCGGTTTTACCCACACCACTTGGACCACACATCAGGAATACCCCAACAGGTTTGCGTGGGTCGGTTAAACCTGCACGCGACAAGCGAATTGCTTGTGAAAGCTCTGCTATCGGCGTTGTCTGACCAATCACTCGCTCACCGATACGAGCCTCTAGGTGCATCAACTTCTCAACTTCTTGGCTAAGCATGTTGCCTACTGGAATACCCGTCCATAGCGCCACCACTTCAGCGATGGTTTGTTCTGTTACCTGTGGCAATACTAATGGCTGCTCACCCTGGATCTCACGCAGGGCTGCCATTTTGTCTGCTAGCAGGATTTTCGCTTCATGCGATATCACCGAGCCATTTTCTTTTAGCTCAGTGTCTAAGCCAGACTGCAACTCAATGATCTCTTCCACCAAGCGGCGCTCTGCGTTCCAAGATCGCTCAAGTGACTGATGCTCTTGTTCTAAAGCCGCTAATCGCTGCTTTGCTTCTTCCAAGCGTACGCTTTCAATCGACCACAATGCCGACTCATGATGTAACGTTTCGATCTCGTTGTTAGTGTAGCGGATTTTTTCTGCAATGGCTTCTAACTGTCTAGGTGCCGCACTTTGGCTCAACCCAATGCGTGAACACGCTGTATCTAACAGGCTAATTGCTTTATCAGGTAACTTACGCTCAGGAAGGTAACGAATAGAGAGAGCGACGGCGGCATCAATGGCTTCTTGCATGACTTTAACGCCATGGTGCTTTTCAAGGCTGCGCTTCACGCCGCGAAGCATGTGGATAGCATCTTCTTCATTAGGTTCATTAACCGCAACGACTTGAAAACGACGAGTCAACGCAGCATCCGATTCAAAGTACTGTTTGTATTCTGCCCATGTGGTCGCTGCAAGTGAACGAAACTCGCCACGTGCAAGCGCTGGTTTCAAAATATTAGCCGCATCATTCTGGCCCGCTGTGCCACCCGCCCCAATCAGCGTATGTGCTTCATCGATAAACATGATGATCGGCGTCGTTGACTGCTTGATCTCATTGATCACATCTTTAAGGCGGTTTTCAAACTCACCTTTGATGCTCGCACCTGCTTGCAAAAGGGACAAATCAAGGCTGCGCAACTCAACGTTCGCAAGCGCAGGTGGGACATTGCCATTCACGATTTCTTGGGCAAGGCCTTCAACAATGGCCGTTTTACCTACACCTGGGTCACCAACGAGGATCGGGCTGTTTTGACGGCGGCGGCACAAAATATCAATGGATTTGCGAATTTCATCTCCGCGCCCTGTAATAGGATCCAACTCGCCATTACGCGCTGCCTCTGTCAGGTTTTGCGAGAACTTGTCCAAAGCTGGCGTCGCTGAGTCACCACCGGTTGGGACCATGCTCTCGGTAGACGATGAGACTTCACTGGGTCCACTGATCACCATCGACTGACTGCGTAACCATTCAGAAGACAATACTGACACCCACGAGCTCAACACGCCGTTGTAAGCGCTTTGGTCCAGACGCTGCTTCAGCACCATCAGCAGATGAAATTCATTCACCACCGATTGCTGATTGTTTAATGAAGCAAGCATCCATGCATCTTTAAGCAACTCAACTAACTCAGGTGACAAAGAAGGGGAAGAGTCATTACCACGAGCCAAGTGCATCAGACGGTCATTGCAACGCTCCAACATCGACTCTTTGGCCATTGATGCTTGCTGCAAAGCGGCTTCCCAGCCTTTGGACTGCTGTAACAACTGAACAAACCAATGCTCAGCTTCTATCGCAAAGTGTCCTTTACTTACACAATCTCCAGCAGCCGTTTCCAGGGCACTTTTTAGTAACGGAGTAAGCCTTTTGACCAAGCTTTGTAGTTCAATATTTATCATTCTGTTTCCTAACTTTTCGTCAGTGGCATTTCAACAAACTGTTGATGATCTGATTGATGACTCATCCATGCGGATTGGCCAATTCTTAACGCTTTTTGGTGACTGCCTGATAGCTTCACTCTCGGTAGATACTGGCTATTTACCTTCATATAGAGTGCATACTTGGTATTCACTCCCATATAGCTTCTAACCATATGGTCCAGTGCAAGAACCATCTCTTTGTCACTGCGTATTTTTAAGTAATGCTGATAGTCTTGGGGGCAAATTTTTATGTTGAGTTTCTGCCCCGTCATTGGCGTCGACATCCCGACCAACGCGCCCATTCCCAGTTGATGATTATTTCCGGCTTGGCCAATTTGAGTTAACGAACACTCTGTGAGAGGCAAATACTCTAGGCCACTGCGTTCAACCTCAAACTCCGACTCGAAGTAATCTTCTAGCATCGACTTAAGCGCCAATGGGCAGGTCAATTTCAACCCTAATAAGCCGGTGTATTGCACCAAATGAGATTCCGGCATTGTTGCCTTATCTCCAGTCTGTCCAGCCAAACTGGAAAGCATTTCAGTAATAGATTGACGGTCACGATTCCAATGAAACGCCTCTTCCTCAATCTGATACGTCAGCTCGTGCTTTTGCTTTGTTTCGCAGTACAAACGGTAGTAACGGTTATTAAACATGTCGAAGAAGTCGAGTGGCGCTTCATCGCCAAGTTCAAAACGCGCTTTTAGTGCATCGCCGTACATCGCTCTTGGCATCGATCCAGAGTTACCAGACAAAGCCGCCAATGATGTCTTTACCGTAAATTCACCCTCTCGCTCCGAAGTAACCATAGAAACTTCAGCTTGATAGTAAGCTGGGAGAATTTCCGCACTGAACCTCACCTCAGGTCGATGACCCTTTAAATGAGCCTGATGCTTGAAGATCTGCCACGCTTTTTCTAGCTGTCCCTCAAACGCACCATAAGCGAAACGGCTTACAACAAACTCTTGCACCCAGTTCTCCTCGGGAAGGACAGGTAAACACCGTCTTGGCCTTCCAAATAAATATCCACTTGAGTAAAGCTGTTGAAGCCTGCGAAATAAGCAAAGAAGTGGTCAAGCAAATGACCAAAGAGCGACACGCCTCCGTTGACATTGCTTGCGTCTAACGTCACCGAAATTTTTGTGCCGTAAGCAAAACATGTTTTTCCTGACACACGGATCGGAGCCACCACTTGCTCCTGCTCAATATTTTGCAGGGACTCGATATAGATGTGGTTTTGCACCGCTTGGTTGTGGTTATACAAATCAAACACATTTTTCAGCGTAGCGGTTGGGTCATCCGTCCCTAGAATCGCGTGATAGTTAAAGTGCAAATGGCAAAGCAGTGCCCATACATTCTTATTTGCGTCACGACTACGCACTGGCAAGGTTGGGCGGCGCAGCAAGTTCATAGCCGCTGGAATCGTAAGAGATTCCCGACATGTCACTTGGCTGTTTACAGGCAATGAGCCTGCTCGAATGCCGTCAGTCGCAGTTGTCGTCACCGACCAAACTCTCGACGACATCGTGGCACTAACATGCCCAATATCAGCCACTTTTAAGCCACTGCGAAGCACGCCTCTTTCGTGGGTATCCTGTACGAGCTGCCAACGAAGTGCAGTCTCTGTACTGTTGTACTTGTCTCCGTAGATCTGACAGACCTTAAACGGTTTGCCCTCCGTCACGTCTAGCACCTCATCAACAGAAAACACTTCCAAATCATTACCCTGGCTTGCATCAAGATAAATTGGGTACTGCTTTCGGGTGAAGTCGATTTGCAGAGGTTCTGACACTTTGGTTTGCAGGTTCACCAATGGTGTACAAAACAGAGAAAAATGTTGTGCTTGAATGCTACGAGCTTGCACCACACTCATCTCATTCAAGAAAATCTGAATACGAAACTCTGAGCCGATTGCTTGTTGCATGACATTGCCAAGGTCTAATTTGAATCCTTGAAATCTTTCAGGGAACATGAAGAACTCGGTCAGCAACTTAAAGCCGCCAAAGCTTGCTGCTTGATACGGTAAAATAGTGTCATTCACATCGAAGCCAATTGGCTGTAGTGCAGACTTACCTAATGAGTAGCTCTTGCCATTATTCTGGATACACACCTGACAGCGCCCATGGGCGAGTACATCATACAAACGCAACGCGAAGTGGCTTTCACCTTTGAGATGCAGTTTCAACTGGTCAATATCCAGATCACGCAACTCGATACCGCTGTCGGTTGCCTTAATCGTCAGCTCCAACATCGCTTTTGCGTTTTCTGCACCCGCAGGCTTAGCCAGTTCAAATGGCGCAAACAGCACTTCAGCCGAAGCAACTTGAATTGGAAGCAGCGCTATATCTTCGGAAGTGCGAAACACCACTGGCTCACCAGATTCACTCGCGACATCAAATTCTGTGCCTTTAGGTATACTGTGCTTTGCATTCGCTTCTTCAAAAATAGCGAAGTCCAACATGCTGTATGACGGCACTGGCCTTAGATAATGCGGGAACAACAAGTTCACCAAGCTTTCTGTCAGCTCTGGGTAAGACTCATCCAAGCGCTGCTGCAGTTTGCCGTTCATCAAGGCAACACTTTCAATTAAACGCGCGATCTGAGGATCATCAATACTGTCTTTACGCATTCCCAACGCACGAGCCGTCCCCGGATGACGTTCCGCGAACTGAGAGGCTTCATTGCGAATAAAGCGCAGTTCCTGTTCAAAATAGGAAAGCAATGAATCAGACAAAATTCGACTTCCTTACATCTAGTTTGTTGCTGCTCAAATCCAAAAAAGAATCCAATACGATCGCCTCATCACCGAGCTCTGAATGCACCACGGCGGAAAGGCGAAAGCTCAATTGGTTGCTACCCAATTCCCCTTCTTGAACATCAATCTCTACCTGGCTCAGGCGAGGTTCGAAGTTTCGAATCAGCACTTCAATTTCTGCGACAATGTCACTGGTGTTGTTTTTACTTTGAGCACGAGCCATGTTGCGCATACCGAACTCGGCAATCGTTCCTTTTTCCGATAAAAACATCTCTGAGCGCAGAGGTGCTCGGCTGGAAATAAGATCACAGACGTTATCAACAATCGCATCTCGAACACTGTCGATATCGTCATTCCAGCTTTGGGTTAACTTAGCCATTAAGCTCACGATGTCTCTCCAACCTCACTGCCAGATACCGAGGTAGTTAACACCACTTTCGCATCCATCATTTCGTATTGATATTGAGGCTGAAGCATGATCTCGCATAGGTAGCGGGTTTTATCATGAGGAGCCTCTTCAATGCGTACATAGCAAGACCGCAACGGATATCGGGCAAGTACGGCATCCTCGCCATAATTGACGTTGCTAATGAACTGCTCTAGCCATCGCTCTAGACTGCGTCGACAACTTTCTGCGCTGTCATATCGACCAACTTGGTCACGAATTTGAACCTTGATGTAATGGGCAAATCGGCAAGCCATTAGATTGGTTTGGAGCATACCGAGCTGACGTTGAGCTTCATCAGGCGCTTGCCAAACAGATTGATTGCTAAAGAAACCTTTATGGCCACTTAAGTAAATACTGGTTAAAGGCATGAACCCTTGAGACGACCAAAAGCCATCATCTTCACTGTAGATGTCTATCTTGGTCTTAAGCTCTTTTGAGTCCTGAACGATAGCCCCATACGAACCTGTCTCATCGTAAGAACGCAGGAATCCAAACCAACTGATTCGGTCAAACTCTCGCATTACATTACCGAGTAAGAGGTAAGCGCTGCTGCCCCATAAGGCATATTTCTCTTGCTGGCGTTCGTTAAAAACAAATCCAGCCTGATATTGACGATATGGTTGACGAATCAAATGCTCTGGCATCACCAAATGCAAAAATCGTGATGAGCTTTTTTCTCGTAGCAGCTGCCATGAAACAAAATCTCGACTAGTAAGAATGCGATCAATTCTCGCACTGTCGTGAAGCAACCTTCTCGGTTCATCACCAAAGAAAAACTCGTCGGTTCCGAGCACCATTGGGCAAAAAGAGAGCTCCCCCAGCTCAGAGAGCAGTTGAAGGGTGTAGAGATCGTCATACTCCTGATCATCGGCGTAATCAGCCGAGACCTTGTGATCAACCATCACCATGCCAAATGGGCTACCACCGGCGGTATCTAGCTCATTTGAATACAGCTTTCGGTATAGGGATGACTGCTTTAGATCGAAAGAGTAATTGAGATCTGCCGAAACCATACTCCAACTCAAGTCGAGCATTTTGATTTTGACTCGACGCTGGGATACTTGCAGCTGCGCTAACGATTTGAGCCCCGTCCAAGAGGCTTCTAACTGCTTATAGTTAGGGTGTTGGATAACGTCCGACAACTGTTCACTTATTGACGTATCAATCTCGGAGATCAAACGAACCAACAATGCTTTGAATTGAGCCACCGACTGACTTTTCGCGCACACTAACAGCTCCTGCCAGGCAGGATTCTCAGCTAAAATACGGTCAAATTCGGAATCTGTATACATCAGCGACTCAGTTCAAAACATTCGGGGACAGCGCCCCCGAATAGAATTAGCCAGGAATGTTCGCAACCATTCGTAGTGAAGTGGTTAGCTCTTCCATTTGCAGCCAAGGGCGTAAGTAAGCCACTGCAGAGTAAGCACCTGGGCGTCCAGCTTGCTCTTCTACTGTCACTTTCGCTTCAACCAATGGATGTGTTGCTTTCGCATCGTTACCAATCGCATTTGGGTTAACGTATTGGTTGATCCAAGAGTTCAACTCTTTCTCAACGTCGTTTGGATCTAGGTTTGAACCAATACGATCACGGCCCATTACTTTTAGGTACTGTGCGATTCGGCTGCTTGCCATTGTGTATGGAAGACGTGCTGAAATTGCAGCGTTTGCCGTTGCATCTGGGTCTGTGTACGTTTTTGGTTTATGCGCAGTCTGAGCACCCATAAACACCGCGTAGTTGGTGTTTTTGTAGTGAACCAGTGGCAAGAAGCCAAGATCACTCAGCTCTTTCTCACGCTCATCCGTTAGGTTAACTTCTGTCGGACATTGCTGTAGCAAGTCACCGGCATCAGAGTAGTGAGTGAAGTTTGGCAGGTTCTCAACCTTACCGCCGTTCTCAGTACCGCGGATCGCCGTACACCAACCGTACTTGGTGTAAGCTTGAGTCATTAGAAGACCAAACTCATACGCCGCATTGCTCCATACAAAATCGCCGTCTGAAGACACAACTTGCTGACCGTTGTCGCGAGTTTGAAGCTCTTCAAATGCAAATGATTTAACTGGAACAGTTTCTGCACCGTAAGGAAGGCGAGCCATCGTTTTCGGTAGAGTCAGAGCAACGTAACGTGAATCATCGCTTTCACGGAATGCATTCCAGCTTGCGTATGCTGGCGAATCAAAGCCTGCTGCAACTGGCTTGCCTTCAGAAAAGCTACTGAATGCATTGAAGTCGAACATACTTGCATTCGCGGCAGCAACGAAAGGTGCGTGAGACGCAGAAGCAACTTCACCCATGTAACGTAGCAGAGCAACGTCTTCATCACCGTAACCAAATTCGTAGTCACCTAGCAGTGCGCCGTATGGCTGACCACCCGCTGTACCAAATTCTTCTTGATAAACCATATTGAAGAAACGGCTGCGATCGATCGCTGGTGCATCTTCAAACTGCTCTAGCAATTCGTCTTTGGTGTAATCCGCCAGTTTGATTTTCAGATCTGGACCTAGCTCGCTGTTTTTCACAAGCTTTTGCAAACCTAACCATGAGCCTTCCATTTTTTGGAACTCACCGTTTTGCATCACCGTTGACAGCTGCTCAGAGATTTTGCTGTCTAGCGCGCTGATTGCTTTTTCAATCGTCAACGTTAGGTTCTTATCCCAAGTCACTGTACCTTCCAGCGCTTGAGAAGCCATGATGCTCAATAGCTCTTTTGTCGTATCTACTGGTGTTTGTGCTGTTGCGCTGATCGCTCGGTCAAGAAAGCTCTGCGTTGCTTCTGCTTCAGTAGCACCTTGTACTGTTTGTTGTTCTACAGACATTATTCCGCTCCCTCTTTGCTCAAACCTAGTTCTTGAGCTAAACCATTGATGGCATCTGCGCTTTGCAGAACTTCTTTCAGTAGACGCTCAAGATCTCTCGAACGATCGGCTTTGCTTAGAAGTACTTTTAGCTGGTTACGTGTTTCAACCAACTGCTTAAGCGGCTCAATTTGATCAACTAAGTTCTCTGGGTGGAAATCTTTCATCGAACGGAAGCTTAAGTTCACTTCAAACTGGCTATCATCATTAGCTAGCTTGTTATCAACCTTGTACGAAAGACGCGGGTGAATTTGACCCATCACTGTATCGAAGTTGTCTTTATCGATGCCCGTGAACTCTCGCTCTTCTAAATCAACTTTTTCTGATTCTGGTTTGTGGCCTGAAAAGTCGCCAATCACGCCAACAACAAACGGCAGCTCTTTTGTCTCTACAGCGCCGTTCGTTTCAACGTCATAGGTGATGCTGACACGGTTCTTACTAACGCGTTTATGTTGTGAGTTCAATGCCATAAAGGTGTCCTAAAATGAGATATTCATGAAATAGACATGCCACGTTAAATGGCATGTCTAATGAAAAAATTACTTACCAGAAGTCATTTTTCCGGTCGGTAGGTCGTAAGTCACAACACCGCCGCTTTGTAGTTCACCGCCTTCTTTCTCGTAGTGATGTTTCTGAGAAATCGAAGTATAAGAAAGAGATAGGCTTTCGTACGGTTGAGAACCGTCAGTGCCACTCACGTTGTAAGAAACTAGACGTGCTTTTTCTAACTTAACTTGGAAGTAAACGTCTGCACCTTGACCATCGTTAGAAGGCTTAGTAAATGCAATCTCAACTGTTTTACCTTCTTTACCTGGGTTGAATAGGTAAGACAATAGATCTTCAGAAGCTCCATCGACTTCTTTAGTCACACTAACTTCGCTTACGCCAACCATGCCTGAATCCGCATTGGTGCCGTTACCGATGTCCATAGCAACGTTACGAACGCCACCCCAAGAGTAAGAGTTGATTGCAAACCAACCGTCATTTTTGCCTTCAGCCGTTTCTAGCTGACCGATAGTCGCAGCGCCTTCAACTTGAAGACCGCTTACACGCATGTAAATACTTGCCATGATTTTTCCTTATTTTTTTAAACACAATTACCAACTCAGAGCCGACGTAGCGGATGATTGTGGTTTTTCATCTTGCTTAGATTGGGTATCTACAGGGGAAGTCTGAGATACATGCTCTTCGACACTTGGCGACTCCGAAACGGGAGGCGTCGCTTGAGGTGTCTGGGGGCTTTCAATGTCCACCGTTGGAGTACTCACCTCCGGCAGCAAAACCTGATCGAGATGATTCAATCCGGCGGCATTAAAAATCGTACTAAGAGCGTCACCGTTTTGTTCCGACATCATTTCTTGCAGCAACTCAGGTAAGGATAAATATCCCCATCGAATCGCTTTTTCTAACAAGAATGAAATTGGGCTATGCGGTTCGCTCTGGCGAAAATAATCAGAGACTTCTCTCAGCAAATGGAAAGCTAAGTCTCGGTTCATGTTGTTTAAGTTACCCAGTTCAGAGAGATTCCCTGCGTGTAAGTGTTGGCTTACGGTCTGAGCCTGCTCCGATGCCATAGGTATTGGCTCTATCTGTTTTACATCCATATCGCTTGGCTGATGACCTTCAGAAACTGAACTTTCGGCAACCTCTTGCTCTACGGCCTTGGCCTCCGCTTTCGGGGCCAACTTAATTCCGCTTAAATGAACCAAAGCGTTTTCAACACGGGTAAGCAGTGACTTCGCAAATCCAAAGTTGGTAGTTTGACTGCCTACAGACTGACAATGAGCGCTCACTAACGCAGACAAACGCTCCAACTGGGAGATACAACGTTTGGCATTTTCCATCTTGAATTGAATCGCGGAACGCTCTTGCGCCACCGTGGTGGTAAGCGTAGATTTCAGTTGGCTGATTTCGCCTTTTCTCTCTGCACTTTGAAAATCAAAAAACGTCACTTCCCCAACTAAGGGCAGTTGCAGCATCGGTGCATAGAGAATCGAGCTTTCCTCGCTATCACCAACTAATTGGAAAAATGCTTTAACTTTCGCATCAGCTTGCTCTCTCTCTTTACCCTTATCATCATCAGATTTGAGCTTTTCAACTGGCAGAACAGGGTTGAGGTGATCCCAGTACTTCTCACTTAAATCGGCTAACCACTCAAGGCTATTCGCAGCACTTTCTAACGTGGTATCGAGAAGGAATTGAGCGGCAACAAACCATGAGATGAGCTCGATATCTCTGGTTGTATTTGAAAACTGTTCGAACAAGCTGTCAGAGAGAGTCTTCCAACTATTCAGGCATGCCTCTTGTAACGCGTCTTTCTCATCAGCACTGGGATTTTGGCTCAGCTTACGCAGCGCTGTTTGCGCGACATTAAATTCATTACGTAGTGGTCGAAAAGCACCTTTGTTAAGTTTAAGGTAAACGCCACAAATAGATTCATCACTCAAAGGTGTAGAAAGTTGCTCAATTTGATGCTTTGAAAAGGGCATAGGTTCCTACTCTAATTACAACTATCCATTCAAGTGCCAACTAAGTTCAATCGCTATTCTTTTGTATTCTAAGCTAGAGGAATTGCGTTAATTCAATTCGACAAGTCACCGCTAACTAAAAAATAACATCTTGTTAAAATTACTCACAAAAATCACACAATCAATCAATGGGAGTTTATTTTGATTTGAATTATAGAAATACCTACTCACATTATATTGGCGGCAAATAGAATATCTAACATCTTAAAAATAACACCACAAAAACAAGTGATATAAATCACCAGTTTTATTAAGGATAAAATAAAGATTCATGCTGATATGAGATCATACATTAACAATCACTTATGTACCTATTAGGAAAAATAGTAATCATAAGTACACGAACATAGGTCCTTGCATCCTAAGTATTAAATATATTTAAGTTTAGTATCAAACTTTAAATGCGAGAATTTACAAATTTTCGCGAATATACTCTATGGATGTTCTGTGCACAAGTCTTTTATGTTGAAGTGAGTTTAATTTATTGGCGCTTTCTTAAGTGCTTTATATAATATGAAGTTCTGTTTCGGCAAACATTGCAATATATAATATGAAGTTCCGTTTCGGCAAACATTGCAATATATAATATGAAGTTCCGTTTCGGCAAACATTACAATATATGATATGAAGTTCTGTTTCGGCAAACATTACAATATATGATATGAAGTTCTGTTTCGGCAAACATTGCCATATCAAACCAATAGTTTTTTATTAGAATTTCGTTTCTATAAATAATCTTATTTGGCAAAATGAAACCAATTGCTATACTTTTTGGCTCGCAGTTATGAAATTCAGTGCTGTTGCCAGCATTTATATAATTAAAAGACAAGTCAGAGTAGATTACTACCTTCCTCATACTCGGTTTAGGTGGCTTGCTTATCCTGTAGCCCGTTTGTCTAGTAAAAATTCGGAGTTGCTCAAACCAACTTGAGAACAACGGCACCATATATTTCTAGCCGACAAAGGAAACTCTCAGTCCTATATCTTTCTCTATAACTTTAATAGTGTCCTACTTGAGTGTGTAGAACTTCAAACTCAGTTTACCATTTACTCGCCCCTTAATTTTGGTATAGCTTAATTTCAGCGACGACCTCCCTCACAAAAACAACGCTTTGTGGCACGCTATTAAAAGGAGGACAATCTTTTTTTGAAAATTTCGTGACAACGCCTAGAGTCATATACTCTATCAGAAGATACTGCAATGGCTTTTCTGCGTAGTAGTTTGAGCAATACAAGTAGAACTTCATCACCGCTAAAATTAGTAAGGCTGACTTCCATACAAATTGCCTCGAAAGTATCTACATTAACAGCTAATTACAGTTTGCACTGAGCAGATATCTTCATTTTTTGCTTTACCCATATCACCGCTGCTCTAACTATCACAAAGGTTCGAATTGCAAAACTTGGGAGAATATCTAAGTGATTCAGATACCAACACTGTTCAAAGGTATGGGTATAGCTCTCTATGCTTGAATCTAGACATAACAAAAACAGCAAAGTAGTCGTTCGCATGCCGTTTAGGCAATAATTAAATAAACGAATTATCTTGAATTAATCTTTAACTCGAAATAAATTAAACGCGTCAAGTAACATCAACCCCAACAAACAACCTTTTAGAATTGTTTATTCAATAGTAAACTAAGTGAACATGAGCAGTAACGAATTAAAGTCCCAAACCCGCTCCCTCACCGTTAAGCTTTCAGATAGCAAAAGTTATATTGTCACTCAATTAATTGGGGAGGAAAGTATATCCGGAGGCTGTAAGTTTTCCGTTTCCGTCGTTGCAAGCATGGAGATCGATACCAAAAACTTAGGCAAAGCCGTTTGTGTGTCTTATGAGTTTGATTCTGGAAAGCGCTTTTTTTCAGGCATATGTAGCACTCTGCAATTCACAGGATATAGCAAAGACAAGCACCAGTTTTATTATCAAGTAGAGATATTGGACCCGCTTAGCTTGTTGCAATACAAACGCAGTCGTCAGGTTTTTCAAAACATGACGACGAAACAGATCATTGAGAAGCTGCTAGAACAAGTTGATCTCAAAAGCTATTTTCACTTTTCGCATTCTGGAAATGGAAAAAAGCACGAGTATTGTGTTCAACTTGATGAAACCGACCAAGCTTTTATACAGCGCCTGTTAGCAAGCGAAGGTTGGCACTACCATGTACGCCATCAATCCAATAAATCAACAATCTGCATTGGCGATTCGAATCAACGATTTGAGAAAATGTCTGATCCAAAGTTAAGCTATCAAATAGGTGGCGATAATCTGCAACACGTATTAACGACGTGGAGTCAATCCCATCATGTTGGCAGCGGAAGAGTATCTGTCGCCGATCATACTCAAGATCTAGCTGAATTTTTTGATAGCGGTACCCGAAAAAGCACCGAAAGTTACGTGTCAACTTCATTGACGCAGGAACTCTTTGCATTTGGTCACGAGAATAAGAATGAAGTCCGTGACGCTGCAAAAATACATATGGAAGCGCTGGATCTTAAGAAATCGGCCTCTCACTCATCATCTAATTTAGCAACGCTTGCTTGTGGCTATAAATTTGAACTAACGAACCATCCTCTCGGTTCAATGAATCAAGAGTACATCGTCACTCATCTATCACACTGCATATCCAGAGAAGAATCAAACTACGACGTCGCTTATCAAAATCAGTTTTCTTGCATCCCTTCGTCACTGGTCTTTCGTCCAGAAATATTAAATAAACCGCGTGTACATAGCTTACATACAGCAACCGTCACCGGGCCAAAGGGAGAAGAGATTTACCGAGATAAATTAGGTCGAGTAAAAGTGCAATTTCACTGGGATAGAAGCGGGAAAAATGACGAAAACAGTTCATGTTGGTTGCCAGTATCGCAAGGGTTCGCCAGTAAAGGCTTCGGTTCTCAGTTCACACCACGCATTGGTGATGAAGTGATTGTGCAATACATTGATGGTGACCCCAATCGCCCTATCGTGACAGGCTCCTTATACAACAAAAACAACGCAGCGCCTTACAGCTCGGATACTCAAAATGGCATCAAAACTCGCTCAACGCCTAAAGCCAGCAGCAAGCAAGGAAACGAACTACGTTTTGAAGATCAAAAAGACAAAGAACAAGTGTACTTACATGCTGAAAAAGATTGGCTACTGGACGTAAATAATGACAGCCAATCAACGATTAAAGGCATGAAAAAGACCCAAGTTGAGAAGAGTGCCACCTTAAGCGTTAAAGAAGACATAGAAATCGAAAGCGAAAAATCGCTTACTGCCAAAAGTAAAGACAACTGGACGGGTGACAGTGAGAAAGATCTAAACCTCTATGCCGCTTCCAACATTAATATAGCGGCTAAATCGACAGTCAACGTTGATGGCAGCCAAGTTTCGATCTGCGGTAAATCGAAGATCGAACTCAAAGTTGGCACGAGTAAAATTGAGATCAGCGCTAGTGGTATTAAGATCGACGCTCCTCAAGTTTCAGTTTCAGGCAAAGCAAAGGCAGAGATGAAAGCCGCAATGATCAATATTGAAGGACAAGGTAAAGCCGATGTAAAAGCAACGTTAGTGTCGGTTAATGGCAGTGCCATGACACAAATAAAAGCCGGAGCCATGGTGCAAATTCAAGGCTCAATTACAAAGGTAAACTGATGATGTTGATAAAGGTTCCCCACCAATCCGCGCAAGACATCTTAAGTGTCTACGAGCCGAATACCACATTCGCAGAGTTAGCAGACGTGAAAACGACGCCTATCGAATTGATTTCTGTGGCAATGGAACAAGAACTATTTTCCGATGCTGTGACTTTTCTTGCACATGCTCTCCCAGTTCGTGAATCTATTTGGTGGAGCGTGACCTGCGCCGCTTCCCTTCATCACTGGAAAGAAGACGAAGCTAATTCCATTCGCGCAGCAAAGGCTTGGGTTTATACACCTGATGAAACAAGCCGTCGTTTTGCAGAGCAAATGGCAGAAAAAGCGGGGTTAGGAACCGGTGCAGGCTGGGCAGCTCAAGCGGCTTTTTGGAGTGGCGGCAGTATGATTAAGCCGGAGGATCCTGCCGTTCCCCCTCCCCCATACTTGTATGCACAAGCGGTCGCAGGAAGCATTAACCTTTCAGCAGTTTTACCTGACGGTGAAGAAGCAAAAGAACGCTATCAGCAGTTTGTAGAAATGGGTCTAAACATTGCCTCTGGCGGGAACGGTCAACGATAAGGAAAGAACATGCTACCAGCAGCCAGAGCAACAGACATGCACATGTGCCCGATGCAAACACCAGCAGTGGTGCCAATACCTCACGTAGGCGGACCATTACTCCCTCTGCCAACAACAGTATTGATCGGCAACCTGCCAGCCGCAACTCTAGGACAGATATGTGTTTGTGTCGGTCCACCAGATAGTGTTGTTAAAGGAAGTATAACTGTGCTGATTAACAATAAGCCTGCGGCGCGCATGGGTGACCTAACAGCCCATGGTGGAAGCATTGTAATGGGGATGCCAACCGTGTTAATTGGCGGGTAATGGCATGCCTCAATTTAAATTGGCAGATATAGCTTATGTTCAATAACTTCGTAAAATAACAAGCGCAAAATGCTCAGAAGAAGGATAACTCTACCAGGGAGCCTTTCTTAGCACCTCTATTGATTAATGAAGGACTAACTTTCGCTGTGAACAAATGCCTTGTGATTGGATAAATTGATCTGCTCCAACCAGACTGGACTCTTCATTAAGCGTCGTTTTTAAAATGCCATTGAGTAAAACCTGGTTCATAAAGAATACTAGAGGTGAATAATCATGACGATAAGTAAATCATTGTTCCAGAGCATTTATCTCGACGATTCTTCGCTCGCTCAATTGCTTCACATCAAACCCGAAATACCGTAAGACTTTTGTTGTCCGTCCGTCGATAACTGGAAGATTTTCTTTGTTTATCCACCCAATAAGCTCTTGAACACTGGCTTCACCTCACTCATTAAGATATGAAATGAGTGCAATTTGCAAAGAGCTTCGACAATATCAGACTATTAATCAGGCCTTGCACCTTGTCTTTCACATTAGCTTAGGTATAGCAAACTTAGCTAAATACAATGTGAAGGAGCCTTTGCTATAACTGATAAAGCGGTAGGATCAAGTGTTCGGAATAAACCGAAACGAGCAATCGCAATCATCGAAGTGCCACAGGTAAGAATTCAAACTGAGAAACTTTTGGACATAAATCATTTTCGCAAAATCGAATATTAGCAAAACATGAATAACTTAAGGTATGGCAAAGTGAAAAAAGAGCTATTGTCAAATGTGGCGTATAGAGGATCATGCTGTAGCTTGTTGATGAGCCTCCATTTCTTTCACTCCATCGCTGAAGCGAACATCTTTCACAACATCCGCTAGTAGTGCAAAACCTCGTAGACGACGCCACTTTGTCTCTGCACTGCACATTAACTTGTAGGCCATCATCAACGTAATCTTTCTGTTTCCACAGTTCTTTGTTTTGTTCGTGCGTAAACGTACTGTGGCGAACATCGATTCTATTGGGTTGGTTGTCCTGATATGAACCCAATGCTCTGCTGGGTAATCGTAGAACGCCAGCATTTCAGCTTTATCTTTCACTAAGCAGTCGGTTGCCTTTGGATACTTGGCTTCAAAGCGCTTCTGGAAGGTAGAGAAGGCGTGATAAGCATCATCTCTAGTTTCTACCATCCAGATATCTTGCAGTGCTTCCTTCATTCGTGGTTGTACGCTTTTGGGCACTTGTTAAGCACATTCGCCGTCTTATGTACCCAGCACCGTTGCTGAGTCGTTTGAGACCAGCACTTAGCAACCGCTTTCCAGAAGCCAAGCGCGCCATCTCCGATGGCGAGCTTCGGTGCTAACTGTAATCCCTGCGCTCGTAGCTGCTCAATGAGTTCCGTCCAACTTGCTTTTGACTCTCTATGACCATCCAGAACGCCAAGGACTTCTTTGAGTCCAGTGTCATCGACACCAATGATGACGAGTAAGCAGAGCTTATCGTCCATCCTAACGTGACAATAAACACCATCAGCCCAAACGTAAACATAGCGATGCCTACCGAGGTCACGCTTACGCCATTGTTCGTACTCAGCATACCAGCACTCTTTGAGGCGACAGATGCTGTTAGCTGACAGGTCTTGTCAAGCAGAGACTCCAGAGCAGGCAGCATATCGCCCGTAGATATCCCCTTGAGATAGAGTAACGGGAGCTGTGTTGCAACGCTCTTTGTTCGCTTGAGATACGGTAGTATCAAGTTGCTATTAATTTGACGCCATTTAAAAAGCGGCTGAGAAAAGCCCGCGAATGCGGGCTTTGGTTGGTGGTAGTGATTGTCATCAACTCCGGTCCTTTGTTCTGAATGGCTCTGACTTTAAATCCAAATCCACTTTACAGGTGATGACGTGACTTCTAGTTCACCCCAATCGCCCGACAGAAAATACTGATCATTCGATAATTGAAAAACATCAATATTGCCATAATCCTCTTCACCGGAAACATCTTTAAATGGAGTTTCGTTTCTACTTATCCATTTAACGCACTTTAAGCCTTGAAAAACAATCTTCCCTTTCTTATAACAATATTGCTCATCACTCTCAGGTGGCGTATACAATGGGTGATTCTCTGTTAAGACCGCTTCAACAATAAAAGAAATTTCATTGGAAGATTCATAAATACCCAATACAAAGCTATCTTCAAAATAAATACCAGCAAAACCTTCCCAGTCATAATAATTACTCATAACACAGCCCCCCTATAAATCAAAGTCAATTGGTGTGTGATTTTCAGAACTCTTACGCGTTACTTGATTGCCAGCAGGATTTACCCTTTGACCACTAGAAGTTTTAAGCTCAACATGGGGACCAGCACTACCAGGTGCACGTTGACTTCCACCTTTAATCGTTACCCGAGCCACTCCATTTTCATCAACCATTTTCAAAGGACCGTTTGCTGTTTGGGTGGATTTAAAACCTACCGATTCCGCTTTTGCTTTTATGGCGCTGGCTGTGGTTGAACCATCAGTTTTTATCATGCTTCCAACTTGCTGCCCACGCCCCCCCTTTGTACCACTTTTTCTACTTAATACCGCCCCAACAGCAGCCATCATAGTAGCTGTTCGATACGCATCCCTAATGTTTTGACTGTTAGCATCCAAGTCTCTTGCAACAGAGTCAATAACGTCCTGCGACGCTCCCTTATTTATTAGGAGGGCCAATTAGAGCACTCATTTCATCAGCTGTTTTAGGGAAAGTTCCACTCTTTGTAACATTAAATCTTAACTATCAGCTACAAAACCCACTAATCTTTCCTCAACCGCCTTACTGTCCAACTTCATTGCAGCCGCAGCTTGCTTAGCCAGCTCTAGCATTTCATGAGAAATCGTTTTGGATTCTTCATCAACAATATCAATAAAAGTTTCGAGGGCTAATCCATATTCCCCAGCATCGATGAATTCCTGTACTTCACCAGACTCAGATTCACTAAATACATTAACTAGCAGAGAGAGTAATCGTCCCAATAGTTCTTCAATAATTTGATAATCGGTCATTACCTTGGATTCCTTGGTACATTAGTTGGAAAACCAGAAACAATATCACCGTTCCTTTCTTGGATTACGCGAATGTCTATTCCGTTTCGTGTGCCCTCAGTGATGGTTCTACCTCCTCGTCCATTCCTACGAATCGCATTTGGGTCAGTCGCTATATCTGAAATTTCGTGCATGATCTTATCATCGGACCAGCCTTGCGGAAATTCGCTCTTACCAGGTTTACCTGTACCTGGACGATGGCCTCCACCTGTAGCATCGCCATCAAGAATATGCCTTCGGCGCTGAGGGCTCGCAAGATCAACAAAATCATCTGCACCCTTTGTACCACTTTTTCTACTTAATACCGCCCCAACAGCAGCCATCATAGTAGCTGTTCGATACGCATCCCTAATGTTTTGACTGTTAGCATCCAAGTCTCTTGCAACAGAGTCAATAACGTCCTGCGACGCTCCCTTATTTATTAGTGCAGCAACAACCCATGCTTTTGCAAACTCACTCTGTGAACCGAAGTCCGGTTCTTCATAATAACCATAAACAGATACAACCTCATTAAACCCGTCACGAGGACCATGGTTAATGCTAATTACTTCAACCCAACCACTCCTATTTTCATCTTGATGCTCATTCTTATCGCCCCCATTTGCAGAATTCATTCCTGAGAGACTACCATCGGTATTACACGTACCTGTTACTCCATTTCCATCTTTATCTTGGAAGTAGTAACCGCTCGGATCCGTGTACTTTAACGGGTTGTTATTAACGTAAGTATACCGATTAAAGCTAAAAGTTTGGAAAGGCGCTTGGACAAACGGATCCGCACTTAGAAAACGACCTAACTCTTGATCATAGATACGACCGTTCATGTGAATCAAGGCAACTTCCGCAATTTCCTCATGCCCAGTATACCCTCGATTGGTGATCGTCGACTGAATAACATTCGTTATACTCTTGCTTTGCCATAAGACGTGACGTTGTTTCCCCCAAGTATCATAGCTACGTTTCTCAACAATCAAGCCATAACCATCGGACACCATGTCTACTGAATCTAATGCGTCGTAATGTAGGTAACGAACTTGTTTGTTTTTCAGCTGTTTTTTGCTATCGAGTGTCTGAGTGTTTAAAGCAATTAACTTGCCGTCAGCAAAGATAAAGTGCTTATGCTGAATCTCTCCAGTTTTTTGGTTCTTCTCTCGCTCATAAGTTTTACCGAAGTAAAATGTTTCTGTTCCATCCGAACTTCGCTTCAGATAGCGCTCATGATTGGCATCGTAAGAAAACTCTACTGACTTACCATCTCGGACAATTCTGGTTGGCTTATTAAATGGTGACCAACTTATCGTTCGTTTGTTTGACGTATTCCCCTTTGCCTTAGCGCTAATCATGTTACCGGCAGCATCGTATCGATAATCAAGTCCGTCCGCGCTTGTTACTGCGTGTGGACCAGAGCCGACACCTGAGTATTGATAATCCCCAACATCAGATTTGTAACGTATGTTCCCCAACGGATCATAACGGAAGGTACGTTTACCTGTTAAATCTGGATTGTTGACACCATGTCGCGCCTTATCAACTAATACTACAGTGTTGGATTCTACTCGGTCGAGTGCATCATATGTCCAGACGTCAGTGATACCTAATTGTTCATCAAAACGCTCCGTGACGTTATTGTGTTTATCATATTGATAGCTCAAATAGCGAATGTGTTGGTTTCGAGAAATCGCACTTAGTGTATCAGAGCTATATACTTGGTTTCCTTGGTAAGTAGAAATAGTATTAACGCGACCAGTATACGCATCATACTCATAGGTGTTCATCAATCCGTTGCCAAGCATCTCATTAAGCGTATGGTCGAAAGCATCTGTTGCTTGGCGCTGCCAATAATAAAGGTAGGCTTTATTTTTGCTCGATGCTGATATTTCAGCATTCGTCAAAATGGTATCTAGCATATCAGCTTGGCTGATATCATCATCAGATTTACAGTTTTGGCGTAACTTATTATCGATATGTCGACCCGCTAATTTATTTGCGAACTCACAATACAAACCACTCAACTGTGCCACTTTTTCTGATAACCCAATTAAGCCGGTAGCTAAAGCCTTATATTGCTTATACTGAAGCTCAGCAACATCAGCGGCTTGCTCTAAATCCTCTGCGGCAAACAAAAGCTCACTTCGTAAGGCTTTATCTGCTTTAACCCCATTTGCCTCGCTTTCGCGCATAATGTCTGGCGTGCCATTACCATCATAATCTCCGGAAAGTTTCATATTGTAAGATGGAGTTAACTTAAGTCCTTTTAACGCATTTTCATGGATGCGAGTCGCTTTTGTATTGTATCCTTGTAAGCCACTAAAGATTGGCTTCCAAGTATCTTTATCTTTCTGAGATGAAATTCGATAGACGTCATGTCCTAATGTAACATCAACAAGAGTACTAACTCCGCTATGCACTGTCGTCCACTTTGTTGGTCGTAAGTAACAAACACCTTGTTTATCACACCATTGCTTATAGCGAGGATGTGCTTTAAGTAATTGAGCAGAAGAACGGTCTAAATTATATACGCCTATCGTTTTTTGTTTATATTCTGCACGCTTGTCGCGAAAGAACCGTTCTTGTTTAGCATAACGGTTCGCTCGTCCCAGGAATATATTTGCTTGCTTAATAGCCTCATTAATTAACTGGCGAGTTTCTTCTCGAAACTTAACACTGGTAAAAATATCATCTGCAAAACTACGAGGACTTCGAACTGCCGCTAAATAACCGTATTGGTTATACAGGTACTCCACGGCTAAACGTTGGTTGTCTAGCTTACCTAATGCTTTTGTCAAGGTTAAGCCATCAGGTCTGATTTCCCGAGCTATACGCTCAAAGCCATCATAAACATATTGAGTTGAAAAAATTTCACTTCCAACTGTCACCGCTTTTTCTTGTAACAATCCTGATAGGTTGTAGAAATAATCGGTTCGTTGCCCTTTACCACTCATCCATGAGACAGTCCCCACGGCCCCCCTTTCGTCATAACCCCAGAGAGATGTTTCGCTACCTTCTTTTTGCTTAATCTTTCTACCTAGCGAATCATAGTTAATCGTAGTGACTACTCCATTTGAATCGCGTTGATAAACAAGCTGACCTAAAGCATTATATCGGTAATTCCACAAACCAATATCCGGGTCATCTAACTCCATTCGATAACCCAAACTATCATATTTAATCAGTGTTGCATTACCATCTGAATCAGTAGTGCGTCTTAATTTTCCATCGGGAAAATAGTCATACGTTTGGTAGGAGCCCAGAGGTTCATCTTTTCGAATCACATACCCCATTACATTATGAGTCGTGCTTTGCTTGAAGCCTCTTGCATCTGTTTTTTCTGTACGGAATCCGAGATATTTAGTAATGAAGACGGCAGAGCCACCTCTATTTTGGGGTTCAGAACGACGTATTTCGCGATTGTAAATATCATAATCAAAAACGACTCGCGCAGGTTTACCTGCTTGCTTAAGAAACCTTGCCGCCGTTACAAATCGCTTACGTCCATTTAGATCCCATTCAGTATCAACCACAACCCATCGACCATCAAACGCACGGTGCAAACGTCGAACTTCTCTATCGGCGTAATCGTAATAGGTTAGACTTTGTGAGCCATCAGCCTCTTCAACTTTGATACAATAAGAGGTTGAATCTAACGCTTCAATACATTCATTCGCCAAAAAAAACTGTTTTCGAGTAACATTATTTTTACCAGGTAGAGTAATTCGGTTTTCTCGACCAAAAGCGTCATATTCAAACGTAGTATTCCGGTTATATAGAGGAATTTTTTTTGCAAGAACCCGCCCTTGAGAATCATATTTCCATGCTGTTACGTGTCCCTTTGAATTTATACTTTCTTTAAGTTTCAAACCATTTCTTTCATAACGATAAGAAGTCGAACGAGGAGGCAACTCACTACCAGAATATGTTTCTCGAACAACATTACCCCAGATATCATACTGATATGATGTCAATAAAAATCGTTTTCCATGGTCACCAACATTATAATAAGAAGAGCCATATGTTTTTATACTAGAAAGCAAGCCTAAATTATTATATTCATACTCTAGTTTATTGCTTAATAAAACCCCAGTATTCCAATCAAGGGTCAATTTTGAACTTTGTTTTAACGCATCAATTTTCCAATAATCATCATTGGAAACATTATTAATATTATCTAGTTCATAGGTATAAGTTTCGTTAATGGTGAATGTATCTCGCACCTTTAAACCATTGCTAAACCTACTGCTCTTTTTAATTAAAGCCCCATACTCATTAAGAGTATATTTATACATATTTGTTCTTTGCAAAACGCCTTTTTCATAGATTTCTTCTTCAGTTAATCTTGGATATACCTGAAAATTACCGCCATTAGCTCGAATTACATTATATTGATAAGTAGTATAAGAGGTCTTATCCGTCGATTGATGATTAAATAACTTATTCTCTTTACTTTGCTTGTAAACCGTCACACTTTTCAGTTTACCGGCTTTTTCTCGATCAATTTGGTTAAACTCACTAACTGTCGTTGTAGTTACAAAATCATATTTCGCGAACCAAGGGGCCTTGTGAGAGAGGACTTCCGTAATCCTCGAAAAACCAAGAAAACCTCCGCCAAGTGCGTGTGACTTCGCACCTTCATAACGATATGTATATAACATCGACTGGTAGCCCTTAGGCATTTTCTCGACAGTTGAAACCAGCAGTTTATTTGGAGTGGTGTTTATAACTGGGTACTGATAATAACGTTCTTGAGTATGCACAGCCTTATCAGAAGCAGGCTTATAGTCAATATTAAAAGTTAAGGCATGTTCTTTTATAACTTGAATACGATCGACTGCTGTGCCCTTCGATAGATAAACTTTCGAAGAACGATATGGCGGAATATTTTGCTCATGAGTGACGAAATCATCAATACCATCACCATTGATATCATCCACCAAATATATCCCTCTAGGTAAGTCAAATAACGACTTCTTAGAAAATACAGATTCCTCACCTTGGTTTGTATATATCTTCCCATCGATATATACATCTAAATAACCATCATTGCTGTAATCAATAAAGTTAACTTCGATATTAGTACGACGATTATCTAAAGCAAAGTAGTGTGTTTTTGCATTCTTGAACACCTTACCATCAAAAAACTGAGTTCTTAATTCAACTCGTCTTCGAGAATAATCAACATTATACGAAACAAAATCCAAATATCCATCTAGATTCAAATCAACAAAGCGATAATTATCCCATCCAGAAGGGGAATAAATATCAAACTCTTTATGTAACTTGCTAGAAAGACCAAGGGTTAGATAATTAGTTCTACTCTTTCGATAAGAATAGTCATCGATGCCATCATTATCAATGTCAGTGGTAGAAGTAGGATAATAAGAACGTTTTGAAATATAGTTATCATGATTACCAAAAAATGATGTTTCTTGACTTGGTATAGCTCTAAGTGTTTGCTTTCCATCGCCATTAAAATCTCCCGCAACATGAGTTTTGGCATTATATTCAACCAATACTCCGTTATTTCCCGGCATATAACTTGCGAGTGTATAATCGCTATCTAAAGTATAATAATAATCGCAGCGATGAGAGCCATCACCATCTCGGTTACAATGCCTTTTTACTTTAGCTGGCTTTACGATCGGTTTATCTAAACTGCCAACCAATGTACCTCCTTGCCCTGGAAAAGTAGATTGACCGTTGAGATCTTTAAATGCACCAAGTTTTGATGATGTAGAGGCTTCCACTATACCGAAGGACTCTTTATTTCCATCCCGGTCTACATCAAAATATTTAACTTCAGCTAAAGGCAACGATACATCAGGGTTTCTTGGGACCGAAGCACTGCTTTCATTTGCTTTTGCCTGCACCCATTCAAAAGTGATCGGTGTACTTAAGCCTCGAGGTAAATTTGAATATGTAATCTTAGAGAGTAAGCTTCTATGCGTGTAATTCGAATATTGATAGCTAAGTTGATAACGACCTACTTCTTTATTATCCGCATCGTAAGTCACGACAGCGTTTAAACGTTTGAAACGATTTATTCTACTACCATATAAAAACCAAAATGCTCTATCCCGACGATCTTCATAAAGAAACTCGATTTTACCGCCTGTGTACCTGATCTGACTAAGTCGATGAGTTCCAACCTTATTGTCTTCACTATAAAGATAATTGATGTGGTTAGCTTTCGTGATATCCGTTTTTTTATTTAATGCCCACTTATAAACAAGAGACTGCCCGGATAGTTCTACTCGCGCATCTTTGGTCACACCATATTCAAGGATACTTCCGTCAGTTTTCCATATTTTAAAGTACGCAGGACCATTACCACCAGTAGAGCCAAAAGAAACAATTCTGTCATAACCATTTTCTTCGATACGATATTCTGTAGAATCGGCACCATTACTACCCTTTATTGCAATAAGGCGTTGTCCATCCAAACAAAAACGGTCATTAGCGTTAAAGTTCACACCTCCCCAAAGTCCATCAGTAGCAAGGTTTTTTCCACAACGATAAATTACTGATTGACCATTAACCTGCCATCCCATCCCCATGATGCTATTCGGCGCATCACTTCGATAATCGAGGCTTAACTCAGGCTGGTAGCCAGCCCTGCCGGAAGAAACAGAAATTGGTAACGTATAAGTAGCCTCCCCTCCGGAAGTTTCATATTCACCGGACAAGTTCAAACGGTCTAACTGTAAAGCTGGCGCTTGGGCTTCTACTGTACCTGCCGTTAAGCTTATCGATAAAACTGCGAAAAGCGCGACTTTTTTAATACAACATTGTTTAAGCACTATTCGTTCCTTTCATTATCTAGCGAGAATTCTTGTAATTTCTGAAGTTTACTTAGCTGTTGCTTTAACTCGACAATCTCATCGGAGTCCACATAATCTTCATAAGGGATTTCGTCATAGAGAGCTTTTAAATCAACGTTTAACGCGCCTTCTTGCAAAGAGGAAAACTCTTCCGATCCAACCAAAATTGCTTGCTGTAGTTGAATTACGGGGGAAGGAAATTCAGCATCTTCGCTTAATGTTGTACCGACATCCTTCATGCTTGTGTTCCCAGCATTTAATAGTTCATTTTGCTTCGCTGGCAAAAAAAAAGATGGGTAGAAATGCGTAGTAAGCAGGACAAAAACAACGGTCATACCAATCATTAAATGACGAATGTATCGATTCATATAAGCAAGCTCTAATTAAAGATTAACTTTAAAACTGGCAACCGTTATCGAACAGTCTGTACTTTGCTCTTCTTCATACCTTAAACGTATCGATTTACTTGCCATGAAAGCCGCAATCATGACGCTCACTTTAGTTTCGTAGTTCTGGCTAGATGTCGGAATAAGAAAACGACGATCACCGTCGCATGTTGAAGTAGAAGAAGATTCACTTTCATTCGTGACATAGAAGTACAACCCTTCATCAGCGGGATAAAGTCCTTTGATGTTTAAATCAGAAGAGTTTTTCCATCCAGAGGCTAAACCAGGAGCAGTAAAACCTAGAGTTAAAAGCGAAACAATTAGACATTTTTTCATATCAAAACCTATAAAATGGTGGTTCACAACGAAGACTATTCACATATATAAACAGCTCAAATTTGATTACAAAGCGTTAACCTATAATCAAAAGTTAAGACCAATTTGACTAACTCAATATTGATTTTCATGGATAGGAACCTAGAAAGGGTCACTTCCATTTCCAAAATGAATATAATTGATAATAATTATCATTAACACCAAAAGTGAAACTAATTTTATAAAATGCCAAGAAGATCAAAAAGGGAACCATGAAATCTTCACATGTAAGTTGAAAAGAAGTCAGGTGAAGAGCTTAGAAACGCCAAGCAGATGTTCTAGAAAACATCGCAACTAGACGTTGAGTATGCGATTGAGGACAAACAGGTTTTTTCTGGAGGTTGTTGCTCATTTTTCGAACCAAATAAGATAGAAATAACCTTTAAATTCATACTTTTCAACTACACTTCTGGCATAAATCATTAATAGAACAGGAATTTGCCACACTTAGAATTGGCATTGCTTTTATATTTAACAACTGGGCATATAGCCCAGATGCTCAATTAGAAATGTTCAGTTTTATGAGTGACCCTTAGTTTTGATATGTAATATCACTGATGGTTTTGGATCCCAAAGAAAGGTGATGAAAGCCTTGCGGTGACACTTTTAGTTAACTGCCCCCACCATATAACGATTAAGGGGATTTTTTGCTCCAATTGTCTCTAGGATTAAATTGGAGATAAGGCTGAAAGCGATAACCAATAAAACTACAGAATGCGAAATCCGCTGCCACAATCAGAGCCTACGTTACTATTTTATGCGGCAACTTTGTTTTTGCGCGCGACTTTTGTCGATGACGTTAACCTGCGCATCGTAGTTTTTAGGCACAGGTTGGACACCTTGCGCTTTCTTTTGATCTATCAAACCAGACTGCACTTCTTTAATGGTGTAATGTTTCAAGAAAGCATCTTTCTTTACAATTTGCTCGACCGTGGATTGTTCAAATCGATTTGGCGACTTGCCGTTTATTGTCACTTGCAGCTTCTCGCTGATCTCATCCCACTTATAATCGAGTTCAAATTTGGCAGGTTTGAGCACCTCTTCTTTAAGTTGCGTGTTCGCAGCTTCATAAGACACGTTATCTTTCAGAGCTATTGCCACTTCGCATTTCGAACCCGCGCTATCCATCGTCTCAATAATAGCGTCACGTTTTAACTCTTCCTTACGACGAATAAAATCCGCCTCCATCTTCTTATCAACAAACACGATATTTAAGTCCTTGCTCACAGCCACATCAATGACTTGCTCTTTAAACTCCTTTGTCCCATTGATTTTCACCACCCCAAACTTTTCGGCAGCAAGCGTCAGCGCGGCTGCAGTATGGTTAATATCAGCTTTTTTGCTGTGCATAATTATTTTTTCACCGTCATCACGAAACACCTTGTCGCCCGTGTTCTTATCCGAGAAGTCTACATACCGTTTTGCGTCGTTCTTACTCGCGACTAGGTCATTCATGCTCAACGTGATCTGCGCGGCAGTCTCTCTCGCCTTCATGATGCGCTTAGCACTCTCGACGGCGCTAAAGCTCTCGTTAGCTGAAACGATAGCATTATCTTTAGCTTCTGGTGCGCGATGGCGCTCTAGTTCGTGTAGTGCCATAGGTAACTCTCCAATGTGCTCTTTGCGTTGCAAGTGTTTGAGCAATCGGATGGACTCATCGAGCGGGTTCTTTTTACCCCAACCTTGAGTAACTCTATTGCTGGCAAACACGATGGAATTGACGGCTTGCTGCTCTTGGCGAACTCGTTGCTGTTGCGCGAGTTGCTGCCTCTGCTTGCCGTAAGTCGTCTTTAGGATTTCTTTGGTTTCATCCCAACTCAGCCCCATGTATTTCGTGCAAAAGTCACTGACGTTATAAGCTCGCGTTTCAGCTTTTATCCGCACAGAGCCATCTTTGGCCTTAAAGTGGCTGTACTGGTCTTGGACTAAGCCATGAGAGTCGGAAAGGTGAGAAAGTAGGCTCTCGGCTTTTAGGTTTTGCCTGATAGTGCGAAAGCGACCGAGTTCGCTTTGCTCTTGCTTATTTTCTTGGAAGGTGTCGAACAATTGCGTCACGTAGCTCTCGCTATGTTGCGCCTTGGCTTTGATGCGCTTGATAGTTGCCAGTGTCGCGTTCGGTGAAGGCTTTCGGTAAAGCGAAAGTCGAACTACTCGTCGTCGAGGTTCATAACCAGCCCGTCGCAATTGAGGACTTCGACTGGTTTGTTTGACTGCCAAATGATCCGATGCATTATCATGCAATAGTTCTGTAGGACAACTTCCCCGTTGTCCTCCTCCTGTAGCCACATTGAGTTCGGACATACTTGGCAAGCCGTTGGGGATGTCGGTAAATCCTCTTGGGATGCCTCGTCCAACACCAAGCTTTCGATCACGCGCCCGTCTGCTCGTTGGAATATTCCGCTGGCTTGCTCCGGCGCCTCGTTCTGAAAGTCCGGTTCCTGTGCTTCGTTCAGAAAGTCGGGCTCCGGTGCTAAGGTTGTATTGTCGGTAATATCGCTCTCGTTGCTCATTTAAAAACTCCCCTTTTAGTTGGGTTGGCAGCGCCTTGTATTGCTCGCGCAATTTGGGGGCTGCTTGGTGAATGTACTTAACCTCATGTGACTTGCTGTTGACCCACTCATTAACCAAGCGGTTCACTTGCTTTTCGCTCGGCTTTTCCCGTTTAAGTGTTCGATGCTCGATAAACTCAGGGCGAAAACAACTGTCCGTTAAACGAACATTACGCGTTGAGCCGTGAGGTTTGATTTTGAGGTATTCGTCCGGCTTTCCGACCTTACCTATCGAGACTTCACCATGCTTCGCGAGCTCTTCTTTGAAAGCGGCCATAGTGGTGATGTTTTTGTCTTGGATAACGTCAAACAGCTCAGACTTGAGTTTGGCGTTCGCGCCTTTGAAGTTGTCACCTTTGTAACGCGCCAATAGTTTCGATTGGTCGATTTTAAATACACGCTGATTATCAAATGGTGATACCAAGTTAAACTTTGAATTAATACGCTCTTGGATAGCGTCAAAATATTCCAAGTTTGTTTTGTAGAAACCATAAGGATTCAGGTTTTTATCATCGAGTAGATTTTTCTTAGGTATTACAACATGAACATGAGGAAAGCGCTCTACTACTTCCCCTGTACTCTTATCTTCGTAGGACTTAATTTTTGGAACATGAATCTCAGCATAAATATTAAATTCTCCCTCTGTGTAAGAAGACATAATATTTCGCTTATATTCCTCATATACTTCACGAATCTTTTCTTCTGAAATATCCCTTTCAGCAAAGCTCAAAGTGACATGAAAATAATTTTCAGGTTTATCTGTTTTCGCCATTGTTTTAATAATGGTATCGGTAATAGATAAATCCCCATCAATACAAATACGTTTATCTAATTGGTCACGGTGCATTTCGCGGTCGGACTTCATTCCATCGCGCAAATACTCAGCAATGCCATCCTTACCACCACGAACTCGAACTAACATTTATCCATGCCTTTTTCAAAAGCCGAGCGAACACCAATCAACTCATTCATGATCTTGAGGTAGTTTCGCTCACTAACCACTTCGCCACGGTAAGCTTGGTTGAGCTTCTTGGCGATCTGGTTAATGTTATTCGAGGTTTTATTGGCTAGAAAAATCATGCGTTTTTGAGCATCAGTTTCCTCAACTGAACCGCTCACCTCCACCATATTTTTCTCGTTTGATAAAATAACTTTGCGAAAAAGCTCAGCCTTTTTTATATCAAAGTTTTCTATAACGGTTTTAAAGGGTTCATATTCAGAAGGTGTTAGTCTTGTTTGAATATGAATAGTGGCACTTTCTTTTTCCATAATTAAACTCGTAGAGTTTCAGGGGTTCAAGGGGATGTTATCCCCTTGGCACGCGAATGTATACATTCGACAGCGTGCCTATGGAAATAAAAAAGACCTGAAACGGGTCTTTTATTTCCTCACATTGACTTTCAATATTATCCACATTACCTCATGATGTTCTCACAGGTAAAAGAGAAATATCTCCGGATAATCTTCACATTGTATCCGTTTTGTATTCTCATTGTCTTTCAAGGTGTAATAAATGGACATAAATAAAATCACTATTGAAACCGCAAATAGTATCAAAGAGAAGCTAACTCAAGGAAAAAGGAATAAACAGAGCATCATTGATGAGCATCTTTCTGATATAGAAATACTGAGCAAATCAGGAGTCAGTTATAAGGAACTGCTGAGTAGTTGTGATGTTCCAATTGCTTTAAAACACTTTCATTCACTGATTTTTCGCGCAAAGAAAAAGCGTAAAGCAACCTCTATTGAAAACAAAGTAATGCCAATACCTGTTACTTCTAGTGACAAAGTAACAAGTCAAAAAAAACTTTCACCTGATACTAATTTAAAAAAAACAGGTCACTTTTCTAACTTGGATTGGGAAGAAATTGGCATTCACAATGAATATCTAATTAAAGTCTTGCAAGAAACTGACCTAACACCGAAAGAAGTAAAAAGTTGGAATTGCCCTAACCAAATTCAACTGAGTACGCGAATCAATGAATATCGCATGCGTAAAATGAAGAGGAAATAAACATGTACTTAAATATTGCTGTCGTTAACAACTCTGGTAACGTAGGTAAATCTACCATCTGTGACATCTTATTAAAACCAAGATTAGAAGGGGCAAAGGTTGTCAAAGTCGAAACCATTAATTCAGATGGAACGAACGACGAAAAAATTTCAGCAGAGCAGTTCGAAGACGTACTCAATAAAATGGATGAACATGATTGCTCAATCATAGATGTTGGATCTTCCAACATCGAAAACTTTTTATTGAAAATGCAGGAGTTCAAAAGCAGTCATGAAGATATTGATTACTTTTTAGTCCCTGTAACTCCACCCAACAAACAACAAGTGGACTCTGTTACTACTATTCAAAATCTAATGACTCTTGGTATAGAGCCTGAACGCGTTAAAGTTATCTTCAATATGGCAAATAAAAAACTGGCCGTCACCAAAGAGTACGCAGAATTTTTAAGTGGTATACCTTCTGGTATTTCACTCTCAGAATATCCTGTCGTCTTCGAATCCAGTGTGTTTGATTTGCTCGCAAAAATAGATCGCCCATTTTTGGATGTATTAAATGACAAGAGAGATTACCGTACGCTAATTCGTCAAAGTGAATCAAAAGAAGAACGCAATATTCTCTCGTTTGAGCGTTCGGCGCATCGCCTCGTCAATGGGTTTAATGATGAGTTAGACCAAGCATTTTCTGCGTTAAAGCTAATCTAAGGGGGTGCCATGAACAACCTTGCCAAAATAACTAAGGAGCTCACTCTTGATGAACTCCACGAACTGCGAGAAACGGTTCTTGCATTAAGTGAGGCCATCAAGCTCGTCCCGAGCGAGTTTGATGCCTCGTTTCAGCAAAAAATAAATCGTGTCCTCGATATCACCTGCGAGATGGAACAGCACAGCAGGAAACTAAGATCTGCTATCGAGCAGTCACAAATAATGTTTAGTGACTCACTTATTCAACAGTTGCAAACTCAAAATGAGCAACAATTAAAAGCCATCGATAAACGAATATCAAATAAGCTAAGTGGCTACATACCAGTAAATAAAGGGTTCTTCTTCACCGCCTTATTTGTCAACGCATTATTCGTTAGCAGTCTGTTGGGAACGGTATTCTATCTACTCGCATTCGTCTTGTGAGATAGGGAGCTAAATTGAGAATTAGAAACCAAGCTAAAGAAAGGTGAACATTTTGGAAGACATCGACTACAAAGCGTCGGTATCTATTGCGTACTTACCCATTACCGACCCCATACACCTTCCTTGCCCAGACATGGAAGGGGTTAGTAATTTTGATCCAATAAAAGCTCATAGATCGTGTTGTTTGATAGCAGAAATAAGAAAAAGGTACGGACTCCAGCGACAAATTAAAGTTCAGCCTAAACCCTTGACTTATGTTTGTACAGAGTGCGGTTGTATCGAACCGTGGGGAACCGTTAACAACGGAAATCCTTAACTTAAGCTCGCTTAAAACATCAAATTTCATTCATAAGCGAAAAACGGCCGAAGCCGCTTTTTAAATCCAGCCACGTTCTGCGAACGAAACTGTGTTTTCAAAAGAAACGACAAAGTGATCAAGGACTTTGATATCAACAAGTGATAGTGCGTCGATTAAGCAGCGCGTAATACGACGGTCAGCTTGGCTCGGCTCCGCAACACCAGAAGGGTGATTGTGATAGAAAATGACGGCTGCAGCATTTTCAACAAGTGCTCTTTTGACGACTTCACGAGGATAAACCGAGGCTGTATCAACGGTCCCAGTAAACAACTCGGCACAAGAGCGAGCTCGGTGCTGGTTATCTAAGAAGATAACGCCAAAGACTTCATGCTCTCTAGTCGCTAATGAGTTTTGACAAAAGAGCTTTACCATTTCAGGAGAACTGAGAGCTGGTTGCTCACTAATAAACAGCTTTGACTTTAGGATTGCGGCAGCATGAGACAATACTTCCTGCTCTTGCGCGGTAAATAATGACGTATCTGTATAGTTGAAGGTTGATTCAGTCATGGCTTATATCCTTGTGTTCATGTTGTTTTCGCCTGACTGTCCGATCTACTGTCGTGGTTCTAATCTGCAAGGGCGCGAAGCGGCTCTGCCCTACCTTGCCGGTTAGGTTCTGATAGTAGACGGTTCAAGGGAATGCGATGAATGACTGAGCACAATAAGGATAGAAACTTGAGTTAACCTAAAATATGAGATCACCGTTACAAATGGGCTCAGTAAAGTGAATATAGCTAAGGACTGCACGCATAATTAATAGTGAGTTTTTAATTTCTGATAAGCCTCTCTAATTAGACAGCCAATCCAATAATTAAAGGTGATAATATCAATATTCTAAATACCAAAGAGATGACACGTGACTAAAATCGAATATAGATATTTAAATACCAAAAATATCAAAGTGACCTTGAAATTTACACAGCCCATACACCTTGCACATGAAGTGGTAGAATCGCTTGAGTATCAATCAACGGATAAAGTAAATTTGAATATTCCATGTCCTTGTATTGGATGCATAAAAGGCGGATTTGATATATCGACAGATATTGAAAGCACCGTAAAAAAACAAAGACAACACTTGTACATAAAACGAACTTGTCAAGGATGGCAAGAAAACCAATACTCCAGCAAAAGCGATTGCTCATGCAAATTAGAGTGCGATATTGCAATCAGCAACTCACAACTGTAACAGCGCGCGCCAGGTTCACCTACAACTCGTATCATTTTTAGCATCAAGTTACTTTACGTTTGCAGGGTGCTCCATTACCAACGTAACCCACACCTCAAAATTACACGATATATAGAGGCATGAATGAACCAATATAGAAGCCTAGTATCAAAGCTTATTAAAACCATAGAAAACACTGATGCCTTAGGTGAATTGAAACAGGAGCTTATCGAGAACTTAAAAGCAGCTAAGGATATCCTGAACCCAATCGACTACGATGCGCTTAAGCGCATTACAATTAGAGCTTTAGTGTATGAATGTGGAAGTACTGAAGACTTAAGTGAATTAGAGTCATTGATTAATGATGTACCAACCGATGTTTTATCTGCGGAAGATTTTAGCCAGATAACAGAATTAGCTGCATGCAATCGTTGGATGTAGCAAATCCTTAGAGAGTATTTTTTATGTTAGTTTAATAACTACTCGCTATCGTTAAACTGGAGATGTGACTCATAGTGAGGATAGCTAGCGATAGCAATCCTCACTAGTAATTTAAAAGTTTCATCAATTATCAGTTGAACAGCCTTTAATCATCAATAAATAGATTTAACTTATCTCGACAGTGTACCATCCTGATAATGCTTGATACCGCTTTTTGAGAGTCAATCTCTAGCAGTCCTTTTGTATCAGCTAAAATTAAGCCTGTTATGTAAACTCCTGCGACCCGAGTTTTTTCACTAGCTTCACTGCTGGAAACTCCATCAATGACAACTTCTAAAGCTGATAGTACAACATCGTTTTCTTTTTGGTTTAACATATCAACACCTTCGTGAATCAATTGATTATGAATCACACCTTCTTTATTCATGTGTTGAAAGACAGCATTGAGTAAAGGGTGTCGAACACCACCTATCCAACATAATGCATAGAGACAGAGACAAAGAGAAAGATAACGGTACTCTTTTTCACGTCAATAGTATTTAGCAATAAAATGAATCTTAAGCTCATCTTCGAAACAATCGGAAAATGTTTCCATATAAAACCTCTCGATCTTTTATAAAGGATATTTCTTAACAAACAAATACTGTTAAACATAGATATGTAAAATTTCTCTATTGCCCTTATAACTAACCATCAACGACATACATGCTCTCTTTCTTAAGTGCTCGCTCAAAATCATTGGATGTGCACGTTACACTTACGCCATTTAAAGAAACATTCTTAACGGCTGTTATCTGATGTACAGCATAAGGACCACTTTCCTTCAAACCTTGTAGTGATGAAATGGGGAGAATTCGAGCATCTTCAGCAGACTCAATCAATGGTTGAATTTCATTGAAATAACGACGCACGGTTTTTCGACATAGACAAGCGGTTTTCGCAACTAGCGTGATGCTAAGTGATTCCCCCTTATTCAATAGATATCGACTGGCGTTTATCACGCGCTTTTTAGTTTTTTCACGCCTTACTTGATGTGTTCTCGCTGCAGCTAAGCTTTGCCTTTGCTTAATGTTTAGGTCGCTCGACAGATTCATCACTCCCCGCTTTACATGCGAACAAGCGTAATACTTATCCCAAGTCCACCGAGCAATACTTTTAACCACAGACTGAACTTCGCTATGCCTCAAAGGAGTCTGAGTATCAAACGAGTGGTTCTTGTATGTTGCAAAGTAACTGACACGACGCTTGAAATTCTCATAACTCCCTTCCCTACGCTCGCTCTTTACAATCGAATAGGCGTAGAGACGAGCATACTCAAATAAAGTGCAATTACGGGAGTGAGACATATCATCTAAACTAGCGGGTTGACGCCAATGCAAAGCCGCTTCAACTTCTACAGAGTCAGCTAACTCACCAAGCTCATAAATTTGGGAATGAAGTTCGGTTGTTTGCCACCATGGATGAAAAGGCGTCTTAGCCACTGGTCCTGAATACGCAAGATCAGCTTTGAGGCGTAGAGCCATAGCTTGATAAATAGCTTTGAGATATTGGATAGGTTTACTTCTCGCGTTGTCACTATTACAAACAGGAACAATCGCATAGTAAAGGTGGGCTTTGTTACTGTGTCGATTTCGTACAATGAGATTAGGAGGTGGTAACCCTTCATCTTGCCAAATGTAAGGGTTGGGGATTGCTTGGTCATCATGGTCAATGTCGAACACTAACCAAGAGAGCATATCTTTACGATTCACCTGCATATAAGGCCAGCGGACAGCATAATGCCTTGGTCGAACAAGCATTGCAGTTTTATTATCGCTGCATCTAGACAGATACGGGGCTTCATCGAGCAAACGCTGAAACGAGCTGCTCGTTGTTTTTAGAGGGAGCATAACAACCTGCCTAAAGTTATTTAGTCATGGTTAGGAAGCAATTGATAACCTTCACAGGCATACTCTAGCCAACACTATAATAATCCCGACGCACAGAGGTAACCTTCGATATTGGGATCGACTGTAGAAACAGGGTCATTATTAATGTTGAAGGGCTCAAGACTTAGAGGGGGTCTTCGCGTGAGAGCACCCTCTAGTTTCTATGAACAAGGAGATATGTCATCCTTTCGTCTCGCTTGCAAATGTCTTAAGAGCTATACCAGCTTGGTTGTGTATATCACGCCAAATCCGAATCAAATTACTTTGACACGCCTCTTGTCCCTCGACTTGGTTATCTCGATACTTAGCGATATTTAGTGATGCTACGTTCTGAAGATGGAGTGCTTCATCAACGTTGGAGATTGGTATCTGAACCGTTAGATAACTCATGCGTTGCCCCCCATAGCGCCTAAGCAGTATTGTTCAAACTGGAACAACGCTTCATCATCGAAATGTCCATGGTCTCTAAGAGTGAGCATCTCCACAAACAAGCTACGATTATTGAAATCCAAATAAGACCAATGATGAAGTTGCGGTACGCACTTAACATTTCCGGAGCGATACCAACTGACAAATGAATGGGAGAAGAATACACGAGCGCGCTCTCCCTCCATCGCGTCGCGTATTTCAGCCAAAATGTCTGATTGAGGACGATGTACCTCGGGAGCAGACAGTTTCTTTGCAATAGCCTCAAGATATTGCAGTATTGTTTGCTGTTCTTTCGTACCGCTTTGCCTAAAGAGTTTTTGTATCTGCTCTATTGACTGATTCAATAAAAATAGTTCTAAACTTTCCATACTAACCTCCACGTCATAATATGATGAGTGCATGTTCGAAAAACGTCCATTTGAGTAACTCAACCTAAAACTGCAATAGCTTCACGAGCTGCCATCTCATGCATTGCAACCATATTTATAAGTGGTTTATCGCGAGGTTTGTTCTTAGGTTTAATAATGACGCGCCCCTGTTCAACGTACTGCTTGATGGTACCCATAGGCAAACCGGTGATGCGTGAGTACTCTTCATAAGTCACATAAGGACTTAGGGGTGGTATCTTGTAAGTTAACATGGTGATATCCTTATATTTATATCTATCTTCATCGGTTGTTGCATGCTTTGGTCGGCACGACGTCCGAAAACAAATTTAGTATCGATCCGATTTTACGTACGATCAACTCAAACCCGTACAAATTTGAAATCAATCACAATATGGTGAACGTATATGAGTTTTGAATTGTCGATATTTGATTACATCAAAGGCGAGGAATTCACTGAAAAACTTAAAGAAGTCAATGGCGTTGGCTCTCTTGGCGAACTTGCAAATATTTATAATGTACCGAAGACAACGTTTAGCACTTGGAACTCACACAAGAGAAACTCACACGAGTTAGTGGTAAGAACTCATTTACGTACAGGCATTCCAGTTCAAGAACTGATTCTCCCAAAGAGCTTCCCTCTTACTGAGCTGCATCATTCATTTTGGGGCAATCAAGAAACATCTGAGTCAGGCATTACCTCATCTAATCTAGAGTTGCAGAACCCTCAGTTAGCTGTCTTAGCAATTAAGAGCTTCTGCCTATCGAACGGTCAACTTGCACCAACTGGAGAAATTCCATATGCACAACGCATGTTCAACTCTTGGGGTTTGGAAGCCAGGAACACCATTGAAATAGAAACTAACGAGGGTCGTTTTCTTATAGATAAAACACAGAACGATGCAGTGAGTGGTGAGTATTTGATTGATATGAATGGACGTCTGTCCATCAACCACATTCAACGATTACCACACAAATTAGCAATCGTGTTTGGTAACTCAACTGTTGAAGTGTCTGAAGAGGATATAAGGGTAATTGGTCGCGTAGCGGTAGCGCTGGAAAAGAAGTAACAGAAGTGGACCCCAGTGGTTGGACACATAAGCTAATTTCTTAAGTGGT
>NZ_CAWMYL010000266.1:0-1206 GCF_963871815.1 Vibrio sp. L85 | reverse complement strand
TGAGCCTAAAAGACTGACTCAGGATTTAAAACAGCGCGCTAAAAAGCTGAAAAAGCAAGGCGTAGGCAATGGGAAAATTTCTGATTTTAAAGTCGATGGACTTGCCTTGTTTAAACATGAGTTTGAAGTTCAGCACGTGCTTATTGATGGGACGACCGGGGCAGGTAAATCCGTGATGCTGCGTAAACTGCTGCGCTGGATACGCAAGCGCGGTGACAAAGCGATTGTTTACGATAAAGGGTGTACCTTCACCAGTAAGTTCTTTGACCCAAGCCAAGATATCTTACTCAATCCGTTCGATGAACGCTGTGCCAACTGGGATGTATGGTGTGATGCCAAGGAAGCCCCTGACTTTGAGAACATTGCCAATGCCCTTATTCCGCAACACGGTGAAGGTGACCCGTTTTGGGTGGATTCCGCCCGCACTATCTTCTCTAGTGCCGCCTATCGTATGAGTCAAGATAATAAACCATGTTCGACCGCAAGGCTGCTCAGCCTGATACTCACCTCTGAACTCGAAACACTTGGCAACTTCCTGCAAGGTACAGAATCGGCCTCCCTTGTTTCCAAAGACATCAAAAAAACCGCCATCTCGATTAAGTCCGTTCTGGCGACCTACATTAAGAGCCTACGCTTTCTCGATGGACTGGATGAAAAAGACGACAAGGGCGAGCTCAAACGCAAACCCTTTTCTATTACAGACTGGGTACTCGACGATAAGCAACGTGGCTTTTTGTTCTTATCCAGTAATGCGCAGCAACACGCCTCCCTACGTCCATTGATTTCCACTTGGCTTGCCATTGCCTCTAATGCCATTTTAGGGCTAGAGCCAGATGATGACCGCCGTATCTGGGTGATTATGGATGAAATGCCAAGTCTGCATAAACTGCCAGAGCTGGACAGTATCATTGCCGAAGTGCGTAAGTTTGGTGGGTGTTATGTGATTGGTCTGCAGTCTTATGCGCAGCTAGTGAAAACCTACGGTAAGAACACCGCAGACGTGATTTTTGATTTGCTCAACTCTCGCTTTTACTTCCGCGCTCCCTCAGCGCAAATGGCGCAAATCTCCTCCAAAGATTTGGGAGAACAAGAAGTCGATATATCGAGAGAAAATATCTCCTACGGTGCGAATACACTGCGTGACGGGGTATCAATTGGTCACCAAACGGTAACTCGCCCTGTCGTGTCGAGCAGTGAAATTCAAGC
>NZ_CAWMYL010000265.1:0-1499 GCF_963871815.1 Vibrio sp. L85 | reverse complement strand
AGTGACGAGCTAAAGCCGCGCCGCGGCTAAAACCGAAAACATCAAACTGAATGTGCGTTATGCCGTCAAAACTCCCTTCACTGGACAAAGAGTCGACAATATCAAAATACTGCCGTATCCAGTTTTGCCACTTATAAAATGCCCCAGTATCGTCAGCGACAAGGTTATAAGCGGTGTCAATGAACGTCGATGTTTTCCCTAAATTATTAGGGCTTACACCAAATGCTTGAGCTAAAGCGATTTCATCTTTTCCTTCATCTATCAAGGTTGGATTTTGCCACGCCCCATCCACAGTCCCGACCCCAGCAACATAAATTTTATTGGTCTCATCATCTAATGGGTAAATTTCAAATAGCCGTGCCACATTGGTGCGTGATTTCACCCCACGTGTTTCTTTGTAAAGATCATTCAGATGGTTTTGTCCAGTACCATCAAAGAACACCCCAATCCGTAGTATTTTTTCTTCGACTTTTTTTACATTGAGAACTGGTGTTGTCTGAGAAATACCTTGAAGTTCAAAGATGTTTTTCATTGACGAAGAAAGCAGTGGCTGATTGTACTTCCCCCATGTATTACCTAATACATAGCTCTCGCCAACTTTTATCTCCGTTAACGGAGAGGGAGATTCTTTGATTTCTTGAGTCTCATCGACAACATCCGATTTTTCAACAATAAGAACATCGCCAGCTCTTAAAGCCATCGGATCTTGTTCGAATGATGGATTTAATTTGAGGAGTTCTTTCGGGCTAAGGTCGTAATACCCTGCAATATCACTCCAACTTTCATGCTGTCCATTATCCTTCATATTCACTTTATGCGTTTGAATTTCTTTGTCAGCGGTATCGTTGATGTCAGAAGGCGCTTCTCTTGGTAGAAGAGGCTGTTGTAAAGAAGAAACAAGGAGAGCTGTGTCAATCAGTGTCGCATTTTCGTCGAGCCAAACCATGCTCACTTCGCTCAATTGCTCGTTGGTCAACTTACCACGGGAATAGAGTATGTGTTGTTTCTCTGGTTCTTTTCCTTCAACTTTCACAGGAACCAGTATAGAACTAAAAACCTGCTCGCTTACAGGGGTGCTAGATATACCATCAGACGATGAAGATTGAGTAATACGCCATCCCCACTTTCCGCCACCTAGTATATCGAGTTCATACAACAACTTACCTTCGTAGAAGTAGTAATAGAAACCATGCAAAGCCCAACCTAATTTAGACTCGCTCTCTAGGGATGGCAACAAGGGGATAAACTCCGCATGAAAGTACCCTGAGCCGATAGATCTTGGCATAACGTCAAAGGATGTGCTGATGCCAAAGTTCTGATGAAACTCATGAGTAAGCTTTTTTGGCTCTTCGACATGACACTCTCCAGTAAGCACGGTATACGAGTCTAGCGCTTCTTCAGAGCGCCAGCGTTTAACGCTCTCCTCATGCTCTGACTTACTAAGAGAGAACACACCTAATTTCAGGCTAGACAGATCGGACTTTGGTGCATAGATCTTA
>NZ_CAWMYL010000264.1:0-3856 GCF_963871815.1 Vibrio sp. L85 | reverse complement strand
TGCGTCAGTGGGTGTTGAGCTTCCCGTTTCAGCTGCGTTTCCTGTTTGCCAGCCGGCCCGAGATCATGGGGTGGGTGCTGGGCATCGTTTACCGCGTCATTGCCACGCACCTGGTCAAGAAAGCGGGCCATACCCACCAAGTGGCCAAGACGGGCGCGGTCACCCTGATCCAGCGTTTTGGATCGGCGCTCAATCTGAATGTTCACTTCCACATGCTGTTTCTCGACGGTGTGTATGTCGAGCAATCCCACGGCTCAGCGCGTTTCCGCTGGGTCAAGGCGCCGACCAGCCCAGAGCTCACCCAGCTGACGCACACCATCGCCCACCGGGTGGGTCGCTATCTGGAACGGCAAGGCCTGCTGGAACGGGATGTCGAAAACAGCTATCTGGCCTCGGATGCGGTGGATGACGACCCGATGACACCCCTGCTGGGGCACTCGATCACTTACCGTATCGCTGTCGGTTCACAGGCGGGGCGAAAGGTGTTCACTTTGCAAACTCTGCCGACCAGTGGTGATCCGTTCGGTGACGGGATTGGCAAGGTAGCCGGGTCCAGCCTGCACGCCGGCGTGGCGGCCAGGGCCGATGAACGCAAGAAGCTCGAACGGCTGTGCCGGTACATCAGCCGCCCGGCGGTATCCGAGAAGCGGCTGTCGTTAACACGAGGCGGCAACGTGCGCTACCAGCTCAAGACGCCGTACCGGGACGGCACCACGCACGTCATTTTCGAACCATTGGATTTCATTGCAAGGCTGGCCGCCCTGGTACCGAAGCCCAGAGTCAACCTAACCCGCTTCCACGGGGTGTTCGCACCCAACAGTCGGCACCGGGCGTTGGTCACGCCGGCAAAACGGGGCAGGGGCAACAAGGTCAGGGTGGCTGATGAACCGGCAACACCAGCACAACGGCGAGCGTCGATGACATGGGCGCAACGGCTCAAGCGTGTTTTCAATATCGACATCGAGACCTGCAGCGGCTGCGGCGGCGCCATGAAAGTCATCGCCTGCATTGAAGACCCTATAGTGATCAAGCAGATCCTTGATCACCTGAAGCACAAAGCCGAAACCAGCGGGACCAGGGCGTTACCCGAAAGCCGGGCGCCACCGGCTGAGCTGCTCCTGGGTCTGTTTGACTGACGAGCCTGAAGGCCAACGATACCAATCAAAATGCTGCGTTCACAGCGCCGCGGCAGGGATCCGCCGTGCTGGTTGTCGGAAAAGGAGCCGCTAGTGGGAAAGAGGAGGGTAAATTTTCAGCGTTGCTGGCTCCCCGTCAGCCGGATTGGGTTGCATCGCAGGGGTGTCGAAAGAGTCAACTGCGGTCCAAAGCTGTTGGACTTGGGTGAAAAGGGCGTTTATTCTTCCTATACGTGCCGCGTTCCAGGCGGCGACTATGAGGGCTATGTCGATGCCCATGTGCGCCGGCTGGAGGCGCTACGCCGGGCCGGTATCGTCGAGCGGATCGACGCCGACCAATGGCGCATCCCCGATGATCTGGTCAGCCGTGCCGCCGCCCATGACGCCGGCCGAGACAGTCAGGCCAGCGTTCGCGTCCTTTCCCCGGTCGATCTGAACAAACAGATCGGATCGGACGGCGCGACCTGGCTGGACCGGCGGCTGATCCACGGCGAGACGGCCGACCTTGCGCCAACCGGCTTCGGGCAACAAGTCCGCGAAGCCATGGACCAGCGCCGCGAGCACCATATCGAACAGGGCGACGCCACCCGCAGCCGGGACAGCCGCGTCTTCTACCGGCGCAACCTTCTCGCCATCCTGCGGGAGCGCGAGGTAGCCGGCGTCGGATCGGATATGGCTTTGAGTAAGGGCCTGCCGTTCCGCGCCGCCACGGACGGCGAGAGCGTCAGCGGCAAGTTTACCGGAACCGTGCATCTATCGAGCGGCAAGTTCGCCGTGGTCGAGAAATCCCATGAGTTCACCCTTGTCCCGTGGCGGCCGATCATCGACCGCCAACTCGGCCGCGAGGTTATGGGCATCGTGCAGGGCGGGTCGGTGTCGTGGCAGTTAGGGCGGCAGAGGGGGCTGGAACGCTGAGTGCGCCCATGCCGCATTGCGAAGCAAAAGATAATCGGATATAATGTAGCAATTCATATTCGTAAGCGTGGAGTAATCAGATGGGAAATTCCAAGTCAGCAGACAAGTAAGCCGCAACAACCAGTATTGTTGTTGCGGCGCTCTGTAAGGCTAGTCTCATCTGATTGCTGACGAGCAGACGTCGCCCGGTATTCCTTAATCGAGGGTTGATTCATCATGACCACCACACGCCCCGCGTGGGCCTATACGCTGCCGGCAGCACTGCTGCTGATGGCTCCTTTCGACATCCTCGCTTCACTGGCGATGGATATTTATCTCCCTGTCGTTCCAGCGATGCCCGGCATCCTGAACACGACGCCCGCTATGATCCAACTCACGTTGAGCCTCTATATGGTGATGCTCGGCGTGGGCCAGGTGATTTTTGGTCCGCTCTCAGACAGAATCGGGCGACGGCCAATTCTACTTGCGGGCGCAACGGCTTTCGTCATTGCGTCTCTGGGAGCAGCTTGGTCTTCAACTGCACCGGCCTTTGTCGCTTTCCGTCTACTTCAAGCAGTGGGCGCGTCGGCCATGCTGGTGGCGACGTTCGCGACGGTTCGCGACGTTTATGCCAACCGTCCTGAGGGTGTCGTCATCTACGGCCTTTTCAGTTCGATGCTGGCGTTCGTGCCTGCGCTCGGCCCTATCGCCGGAGTATTGATCGGCGAGTTCTTGGGATGGCAGGCGATATTCATTACTTTGGCTATACTGGCGATGCTCGCACTCCTAAATGCGGGTTTCAGGTGGCACGAAACCCGCCCTCTGGATCAAGTCAAGACGCGCCGATCTGTCTTGCCGATCTTCGCGAGTCCGGCTTTTTGGGTTTACACTGTCGGCTTTAGCGCCGGTATGGGCACCTACTTCGTCTTCTTCTCGACGGCTCCCCGTGTGCTCATAGGCCAAGCGGAATATTCCGAGATCGGATTCAGCTTTGCCTTCGCCACTGTCGCGCTTGTAATGATCGTGACAACCCGTTTCGCGAAGTCCTTTGTCGCCAGATGGGGCATCGCAGGATGCGTGGCGCGTGGGATGGCGTTGCTTGTTTGCGGAGCGGTCCTGTTGGGGATCGGCGAACTTTACGGCTCGCCGTCATTCCTCACCTTCATCCTACCGATGTGGGTTGTCGCGGTCGGTATTGTCTTCACGGTGTCCGTTACCGCGAACGGCGCTTTGGCAGAGTTCGACGACATCGCGGGATCAGCGGTCGCGTTCTACTTCTGCGTTCAAAGCCTGATAGTCAGCATTGTCGGGACATTGGCGGTGGCACTTTTAAACGGTGACACAGCGTGGCCCGTGATCTGTTACGCCACGGCGATGGCGGTACTGGTTTCGTTGGGGCTGGTGCTCCTTCGGCTCCGTGGGGCTGCCACCGAGAAGTCGCCAGTCGTCTAACCGACGACTGGTAGCAGGCCCGCTCCGATGCGGCGCACTAACCATCGAAACCTCGTGAATGTCGGTATCCTGTCTGGCAGGATACCGCTCATTTCCCTTGTTCAGTTCATCGCCGTCGCCGAGCATCTGAATTTTCGGCATGCGGCCAAGGCACTTGGTATCAGCCAGTCGAGCGTCAGCGCGCGTGTGAAAGCGCTGGAGGATAACCTTGGTGTCCTGCTATTTGAGCGCCATGCGCGGGGCGTTCGGCTAACAGACGCAGGCAGGCACTTCATGGAGCGTGTCACGGCGGGTGTCGATCAACTCGATCACGCAGTGAAGACCGCGGAGTGACGGGCACTGGCTGGCAATGTCTAGCAACGGCAGGCATTTCG
>NZ_CAWMYL010000263.1:0-712 GCF_963871815.1 Vibrio sp. L85 | reverse complement strand
GACGTATCGACACTGCCGTTGTCCAGATCTGACAGCCAGCTAAATGCTGCGCGAGCCTGACCTCTCATATCTAGGTCAATAACGACTTTCGACATAGTTCGAAGCATTATTCAGAAATGAGTAATTAACCTCTGCAACCGTCGCTGACATTTTCGAGTTGCACAAACGTAAGCCACAGGAGCCTGCGTCTTGAACTCAAGTAGTGCTTAAATTCACTACAACCCTCCTGCTTATCATCAATGATAAGAACCAATGACAACGCCAAGCGTTGCAATACTGAAACGTCGTTTAAACATCGCTACTTTCTGTGTTAAATTTGCTGTGCATTGACTGACTCTTAGATACAGCATTTCACGATAGTCGCTAGCTATGGTCCGTCTATGTCTACATAGACGGACACTACGACCACCTCTAAGCCATTGATTAAATGGACTTCCCATGCCTTTTCGAAAAACGAAAATGCACGAAATATGAGCATAGACTCATCTTTGGCTGCGTTTGCGAAGCAAACGCCCAACAACATACGGGCAAACAATAGGGTTGGAGCTTTTTGAAAGCATGCGATGTGGCCGCCAGACAAATTGATTGCAAACCACCGTAAAGCAATACCAATGAATAACGCAGAGGATCGGACATCCTCACACAAAAGAGCAATACACGCGCAAGTATGAAATGCGCAATAACACTTAACATCCAAGGCTTGATGCTTCAT
>NZ_CAWMYL010000262.1:0-313 GCF_963871815.1 Vibrio sp. L85 | reverse complement strand
AATCGTCCGCGGATGCCATCTCGTTGTACACCCATTAAAGGTTGTTCAAGCAAGTTTTCTACTTTTGCTTCAATGAGGTTGTCAGTTTTTTCTGCCGCATCAGGGTTGAAGTCATAGAGAAACTCGAAGATTTTTTCACGATCATTAAGTGACTCTTCTTCCCATAAAATCATTGCTTACCTCGATTACGGATTCTGGCTTTGCGCTCTTCCATTCGAGACTTAGCAGTTTGGTGCTCAACGAAAACAGATTTTCCTGAGTCAAACTTCTCAAATGCTAGGTTTACTTGTTCAGTTAGCCATGCATCGTGAGA
>NZ_CAWMYL010000261.1:0-3346 GCF_963871815.1 Vibrio sp. L85 | reverse complement strand
GGTTCATACTTCACTTGGTATTAGCCGGCTCTTTTCGTTTAAGTTCCTTATATGGATTCCCTATAGAAATCAAGAAGAAAGGTGGTAAAAACGTAGATGCGCTCTTATATACGGGCTTGTGAGATTCATTCTCGCCCTAAAATGTATTCGCACCAACAAGCTATTTTCTGTCACGCGGTTTATCAAACCAGGGAACTTAACGAGCTTTTGTTGGTTGGTCTAACCTTTTTTACGTCGTTCTTAATGATTTTCTAATACAGGTCTAAATGATTAAACAAGGCTCGTATTCAGTTTTGTTTTTTAGCATGGCGCAAGCTGTTCGAACTGTTTTATTCGCAAGAGCTATGGCAGCAATTTTTTTCCTCTTCGCTCAATTAAAGCTTTGAGCCACTGTTCTTTGTATGTTCTAGGTGATCTTTTAGTTATGTGATTAATCACGGATAACGCCCCTTGGAATAGTATGCTCCTTAATCGCTTATCTGCGTTAGTTTTTGATATGCCACCTATCCGTTCCTTTCCTCCAGAACTGTGTTGTCTAGGTGTTAATCCAACACAAGCAGAAGCATCTTTGCTTTTTTTGAAAGCTTCACCGTTACCCAAGCGAATGTACAGAGCTAATGAGCAAATTGGTCCTACTCCTTCTAACTGCATGAGCTTATTGCATATAGGATTGCTTTTAACAGTGTTTTCAAGTTTGATTGTTATATCTTGAACGAAGGCCATTTGATTTTGTAATTGCTCCCACAGGCTGTGTAGTAGCTGGCGAAATTCAGTCGGTAAACCATTTTCAGCATCTTCTAAAATTAGGGGGATTTGTTTCCTTAAAGCAGAGCTTCCTTGTGGAACCGTTATTCCGAACTCAAACAATAAAGCTCGAATTTGATTACTCGATGATCTTTGCTGTTCTATAGCTAAGCTTCTTACACGATCCATCGATTGTAAGGTTTGTTCATTTATCGTTAATACTTTCGAGCTGTGTATATGAGCCAAAGATGCAGCAGTTGCGATCGCCAAAGCATCGTTTTTGTCAGTTTTTTGCTTGAACTGAAAGCCTTTGATTATTTTAGGGTTGATGACTTTTACAGTGTGCCCAACACTTTGAGCTAATCTTGCCCAGTAATGAGCACCAGAGCAAGCTTCCATTGCAACTAGAGAGGGTGGTGATGTAAACAATAACTCTTTTAATTTTGCTCTCGATACTTCCTTGTTGGTCAATACCTTTCCCGCCGGTGACATATGACAAAATTGGAAAACATTTTTAGCTAAATCGATCGCAATCAGGTTTGGTTTAGACATATTTTAGCTCCGTATCGGTTAACTGCTTGAATAAAATTTACTCTCCGTAGGAATGGGAGTCCATACATCTGTCACCCAATCCCATAACGCAACTACGCTATGCGTCTGAAGCAACGCGCTGCGCCTCGATGGTTAGGAATTTCAATCCCTAACCATCAAGCTTTCGGGCGAGATAAAGCATTGTTTAATGAGTGATCGCACTAAAGGTAAACTGAACTAATGAGGATTTAACCAGCTAATTGGTCGCTTTTGCGTCTATTTTCCTGATTTTAGATAGATTTATCCTAGGCTGGCACACCAAGACGCCGTGATTCGCGCATGCTCATTCGGCGATTATTCAGTAGCTCTCGATTTTTTGAACCCGCTGTAAAACCGGTAAACACCATTCTTTTTCCGCACAATACACTCTGATACGGGTCGTTACCTGTAAAGCCTTTGTATTGTTTCGCATACGTGAGCAGCTCTGGCTGCTTTGGTGCTTTCTCTCCCAGAGCTAAATACACCAGAGGAAGCAACCGCCCCCGTTTTCGGTTCGACAGAAAACCGTAGTAACGCACCATTTTAAAATGGTGCTGTGGGATATGGCTCACGTACCGCAATATCATTTCTTCTTGTGTCAACGTTTTCGTTTTGTATTTGCCATCTCGATGGTCTAGATACTTAAACACCACTGTGCCTCCACTGTAATGACGCAGTCTCGATGCGGATATCGGGGGGCGCTTCAGGTAACGACCCAGATAATTTACCGTCTGTTTTAGTTCTTGCGTTTTCTGAGCAAAATGGATATTCCAGTAACGTTGGTATTGGCGCTCTAAGAAGAAGTGCCATTGGCGAGAGTCCTGGATGTGGTTTGTGCTCGATGTCAATAAGTTAAGCTCGCCGTACTTTCGTCTGAGTAACCTGATTAAGCATCGGCGCCAGTGGTATTCCACATGCTTCTTTTTAAAGTAGATGGACCGCCAGATGTTGTGCTTATCTAACCCTCCTTGTGTCACGGATAAGTGAATGTGCGGATGCCAGTTGAGACCGCGACCGTAGGTATGGAGCGCACCGAATATACCAACTTCAAGCCCATGCTTCTTCGCCCACTTCAGTAGTGTGTCTGCCGCCAATGAGAACAAGTCATTAAGAAGTGTCGGATTGGCTTCGAAGATAGGCCAGAGCTCGCTCGGCATGGTGAACGTGATGTGTTGATGCTCACAGTCTGGCATGACATCAAGCTGAGTGGATATCCATTGTTCGGTGGATTTGGTGCCACAAGAGCTGCAAGCCTTCGTCTTGCAGCTCTGACAGATTACTTTTGTATGTGGACAGTTTGGAGTGCCGCAGTCGTAGTGTTTAGCGCCCATCATATTGCTACCGCACGCCAGCATTCGTTCTACGCAAGTGATTTGCCAGAGACTGAAGGTCTGGGTGTGCTTCCAAAGTACTTTTTCCCAAGCGTTGTCCTTTTCAAAAAGAAGCTTCGTGGCTCGCGGGATAAATTCTTTTGGGGTATGACGGCGTCTGCGACCGGTGTATTGAACCACGCAAATCGTTAAGAGGCTTCGTCGGCCAGTTTTACGCGATGAAAGGTTGGTTCTACTTCATCTAGAACGTGGTACGTAAACTCATTTAGTTCAATGTGCTCTTTGAGCACATTGAACGCTGGCGTATCAAAGTCATACTCAGCGCCAAGTGCTAATCCATCCAGAACATGATGCAAATAAACGGTTTGGTAAACATGACCTTTGTTGACCGGAGCCAGTTCTCGCAATGTGCTTTTATCGTGAGTGACAACCAAAGATGCGCCGTGGCAAAGTGCGACCGAGCCGAATTTTACGGCATAGAAGCCGAGTTTTACTTTTTTCATGAGAGTGTTGATAGGTTGAATTGTTTTCTGAAAGGGGGAGGATAGCGCACTCTGAATGATAATAAAATCAATGGACTAATAGCGCCCTAGCTCGATGCGTAGCATCGCTATCTTGGTCATGAAGAAGATTGGCAGGCTTTTCTTCGTAGCCAATATCGCCGCCGTTGGAAACTGCATTTTGGAAAGAAGACAGACCAA
>NZ_CAWMYL010000260.1:0-212 GCF_963871815.1 Vibrio sp. L85 | reverse complement strand
AGGCAGAGGCTTTGAAATGTAGTTGCCCTACCTGATAAGCCGATAACGCAGTAGAAAGGAGCCACAAACGCTGCCCGAAGGGTTCGGCTAAAAGCGTTTTACTCTTTGTTGAGAGGATTTTGCTTAGAATAACTAGGCTACAAACCTCTCGCCGCGATTAAAACGCTTTTATCTCGAACAAAATTTAACCGCAAAAGGTCAACAGACCCTAA
>NZ_CAWMYL010000259.1:0-363 GCF_963871815.1 Vibrio sp. L85 | reverse complement strand
TCGATGGTCGGCGCGTCGTTTACGCGAACCACGTCCAACGAATCCGTGCCTGTTACTTTCGGATTCACACCATCTGATACCGAAGCACTAACAGACAAGGTAGTTAGGTCAAGCTGGTCATTATTAACCGCTTCGACACCTTTGTCGGTCAACTTAACTTGCTCACCATCGAGCACGAAATAGCCATCAGCGTTGTTTTCTAGCTGAACGGTCAATTGATCCGCAGGTGTATCTGTATCAGCAACAACGAGTGTTGCCACTACTGTGTCGGTAGATACCGCATCTTCAGTTACGCTATCAACCGCTGTGACATCGATGGTCGGTGCATCATTCACACGAACGACATCAAGAGAATCCGTGTCT
>NZ_CAWMYL010000258.1:0-1018 GCF_963871815.1 Vibrio sp. L85 | reverse complement strand
GGCGTTAGGCAATTGGGAGTTACATTGAACTTAGTCTGTTATCTTTCAAATTTTTTAGTATTAGGTATTGAAACTACTAGTACTGAGACTGGTGGTTGGGTAAGGAATAAAATTTGCGTATCTATAGCCGGTTTAAATGTCGAGATTGTTCAAGAACCAGAATTTATAAATGCAAGAAAGAGTGACTTGGGAGGTCAGTTTGTAGAGTCTACGAAACTAATCGTCAAAAATTTCGACGAAAGCGATATTGATGCCGTTGTAGAAGTTGTTGAGAAAATAAGTGTTTTACTATCATTCGCAACGTGCTCGGAAGTCAGTTTTTATGCATGGAATATCGAGGGAACAAACAAATCTCATATCTGGACTACTCGTGGTAAGTACTATTACTTTCGACCACCATTTTGTTGTGTAGATAGCTCGCACATAAAGCATTTAATTGAGTCCTGCTTTGATACTTACTCAACGCTTTACGAACAAAGATCTCTAAATGTTGTAGTGGATATTTTCAACACGCCTGAGGTTAATAATTTACAGATAGAGTTGAAGTTAGCTACCTTGTTCATTTTGTTAGAGAACCTAAAATCTTCGTATGCGAAATGTAAAGGGTATAAATATAAAAACGGTTCTTATTGGTCGGAAAGCAACGAAAAGTATTATTTTCAAACGTTACTTTATGAAATGTTTTCTTCAGTAGGGATGGAGGTTGGTCTTAAAGAAATAAAAAACCTCAGGAACGAGATTATACATTCAGGCTTAAGTCACTTACCTTATGACGAGCAGCGGCGAATCTATGCGACATGTAGAGATTTGGTTACGGAATATATCCTCAGGTTAATTGGATACAAGGGGATTTTTAATCCATACGAAAGTAGAGGGGTACAACCGAAAAAAATTGCCTAACAAACTGTTTAAGAGGGATTCGCAACGCGTGGCATTTTTACTGTGCGTTGGTTCAAGTGATTAAGGTGGTATGCAGCGGCTTCGGTATTGCGTTGCTCACCCCTTAACAGGGCGTTAG
>NZ_CAWMYL010000257.1:0-19370 GCF_963871815.1 Vibrio sp. L85 | reverse complement strand
GACGTTCCCGCGTATACACGTCCTTGTATTTGCGCGTTTGCGTAAAGTCGGTCATCTGTTCACTAAGGGGAGGTAGCCAGCTCTCATAATCGACATTCTGACCAGAGTCGACCCACGGGGTATATGTCGGGTCAAAGACTTCCCAAAAGCGGTCATCAATCGAATAGAGGCTAGGGATGTAGACCTCGTACTCAACCTTACCAATATCCTGCTTTCTCAATGGGGCGACTTCAAATTGGAGCACACCATTATTTAGCTCCTTTGACATTGCCAAAGTATCACCGGGTTTGATCACCCTGCTATCAGCCCTAATAGAAAAAGGTGCATCATCAGGTACTCTTATCTCAAAATCATGCATTCCGGTTGCAATGTTCTCTTGAGAAGTCCTCAGTACATCGGATTTGAAATAGCCAAGCGGCTTACCATTATTATCTTTTAGAAACTGTTCTGAGGGTAACGTAAGCGTCCCTTGATGGGCGGCAAAAGATGTCATAGGTAATGCAGTTGCAGCGAGGGATAGCATTCCTATAAATTTAAGAGTGAGCTCTATCATCAGTGAGTCCTACTATAAAAAACTTACTTGAATATTATGAGGTTATTTAAATTCGACTGATGAATATGTTGTACGATTTAGATGTACTTTCTCTGAGCTTTTGTTTTTGTGAGATCAAAAAGGCACGTTAAACGTGCCTTTTTGAATTAAATACCCTTATCAAAGCGGGATTACACGGCCGTTAACATTTGCTTCACCGTCAGATATTTTGATTGTAGTCTTGAATACGCCATCGTTACCTAATAGTGCAAATCCAGTTCGGCTTGCAGATTGAGCAGCACCTATACCAAACACTTTGTCAATTTCGGCAGCAGGGATCTGAACATCTAGGTCACCTTTAATTACTGTGATTAGTCCAAGAGGGTTGAGCAACAGGTTAGGCATTTTCCCTTCTGGTAAGTCAACATGAAGTTCAGTAGCAATATTGCCGTTATCAGTAGAGGCCACCATCTTATCAATGTTGAATTTTAGACCAGTCTCAAGCAATCTTGCATACATCTTTTCCATGTTTTTTGATGCGAGAAAATTTGGTGTGTTCGACTGCATGACAACCTTTAATTCGTCGCTAAACTCGTCAATGGCACTAGTCTTTACGTCATTTACGCTTGTTGTAAGGCCGACATCTTTCCACTGTATAACGTTGTTCTCTAACTCTTTTGCAATGCCATTGAATGTGAAATGATATTTCTCATCTTGGATATATGTACTTGATGACAAGCCAACGTTAGACGCAAGTAGATTGATGGCATTGTTGTAGTCAAGTTGCTTAAAGCTCGCTACGGTGATGGTTTGGCTACCTTCACAGATAGTTTTGCACCCGGTAAGAGAACCACGCCATTGATAGTTGATGCCGTCTAACTCCATCTTACTGCCGGTGTTACCACTACTGCTCATATTAATTGAGTCAGTATTTGTCTTTAAAATTGCATCACTGCCATCGCGGTTTGAAGTGAAGTAAATCCGAGTAGGGCTGATAGTTAATAACTGACCATAGTTGATGTGATCAGTCATAGCTATGACATCAAATTCACCACTTACACTGTGTCTAGTCATGATTTGTCCCGGTATCGGCATGTGTTCGCCTTTAGGGATTTCTACATTCAAATTGTCAGCCACCAGCTGCGACGTATGTTCATCGAAATGAATGTCGTGTTTTATTTCAAAAGGGTATGAAAAGTATCCGAGAGTATGAGTCGCTTCCAGGATGATTGGCTCACCAGATGCTAACTGCTCACCTAAAACGCCTGACGCCTTTGGCAAAATCTTTATCACTGTATTTGCACTACTGCCAGTTAATCCAATAGAGAGCTGGTGGCTTTCTACAGAAATGCCTTCAATTGATTCAAGTTTCGTTATTGCTTTTTCGTAACTACTATTTATGGCCATGTAACCATACGTGCCGGCGCCAATGATGGCCAAGGCAGTAGTTGTCCCTACGAGTAAAAGAGTGGTGGATTTTTTCACAATCATACCTTTTCAAAATTAAGTGCTGCTAGATAGTACTACAATATCAATTCTTAGCGTTATAGAATGAGATAAAATCTATCAGACTTTTCGTTCTGAAAAACTTCGTGATAAAACTTTAGCGTTATGAATGCATATGGGTTTTATCTAACTAGACATTTATGTCTACACACGTATGAAAAAAGGGGTTCTACCTTGGAAAACGTTCAAGAAAACACACTCGCAATGTCACAAGAGGACAATGACAAAAAGTGGTATTCATTTAGTAAGCGCAAAGGGGTATTCCTACTAGGTACTCTTGTTGCCGTTTCTGCATTCGGCTTGTCTATGCAACAACCGGGACCAATTCTAGAAATGGACACCAAAGGTGTAGCAAGCTACGTTCGTTGTTCTGGCAGCTTGATTGCTAATGCTGTCGACGAAAATGCATGCAGAGAATACTTTGAAGACTACCTTTCTGAGCGTATTAGCAAAACTGACAATCTGCCTCGTATTGTGCCGTTAGACATTATCGGTGCTACATACCAGTCGGCACAGAATGCTTTTAAACAGAGTGGATTCACTCCGCTAAAAGATCTTGAATCTATCACTCAGAATAAAGTGCAATTGCTTAAATCAGGCAAGGCGATCAGCGCGTCGTCTTAATATGGAACTAGACATCGCTGGTTTTCTAGCTGGACAGCCATTTCTTGTTATTGCAGGTCTTGGGATTGCGTTCGCAGTTTTGGTTTTTAACAAAGTGAGAACTAAAGGGAATGCGCCTAAATGCCCAAAATGCGGTTTAACTATGGTGACTCGCATAGCTTCTAAAGGGAAGTTCGAAGGCAAACCATTTTGGGGCTGCGTAAACCACACGAAAAATGGATGTACCGGCTTTCGTAAAAAATAACTATGACCGTCCCTCTTGAGGGGCGGTTTTTTATTGGAGTTTGTTTTGAATATAACGAATCTACAAGTAGGACTTGGGATCATTGCCCTCGCAACGGTTGGCTTGGTGTTCACTAATCCTATTTTATGTCTAGTGCTGGCCCTGATTGGTATGGTGGTCATGTTTGGCTGGGAACAGGTCAAAAAGTTGATAAACATACCAACCTCAAGCAATTACACCTTGAAAGATGCAGACGGTAACCTGGTCGATTACACGCTGAAAAGCGGGTTACTTACTAAAGCAGAAAGAAGTTTTTATGGTGTATTGGAAAGTGTGGTACCAGACGAACTGGTTGTAATGAGTAAGGTGCGAATTGCTGATGTACTTTATGCCACTAAAGGGCTCGATCGTAAGGATTCCGCACGATTATTTGCCAAAATATCAAGTAAGCATTTTGACTTTGTTCTTTGCCTGCGAACAGACCTTTCTTACGTAGCGGCCATAGAGTTAGATGACAGTTCACATCAGATGTCGGTGGACAACAAAGTTTGAAACTCGAACAATAAAGATTAGAACTATGACAATAAAGTGCGAAACTTTTCGGTGCCATTTGTCGTAGTTTGCCTTCTTCTCTGAGACGATTTTGCCCCAAAACAATTCAGATCAAAAGTTCTCGCTCACTTAGTTCACAGTACTTTCCCCTATCAAAAGTTATCCGAAGGAGTTTGGGTAGCAGCATTTTTCTGAAATTATAAGGCATCATGCAATCTAACCTCCGTTAACTTTCATTAACCTATTGATTACACGTTGATGGGGTATTAAAAAGGTTGCATCATAGGAATATGAAAGACGGCTAAAAGCCGCATAGAAAGCGTTATGTGCTTTCTCTAAAACTCACCAGGTTCACCAAAACTTTTTTCTAGCTGGCCGCATCGCTTATTTTGAATTAGCACCCTTTAAAATGCCATTTTGATGCCTTATCTTGGCTAAAACGGGGTGTTTTAAGTGTCTGTTTTTATTGGTTTTGTTTTTGTTGAGAACTTTCAGGTAAATGGTAGTCTTCAAATCAAATGTTTTTTGGAGCTACAGCATGGAAAAATCAAAGCAATTATATAATCAAGTGAACTTCTCACATCAGGACTTGCAAGAACATATCTTTAGCAATTGTACTTTTATACATTGTAATTTTAAGCGCTCAAACCTTCGAGATACACAGTTCATTAACTGTACTTTCATAGAGCAGGGGGCACTGGAAGGGTGCGATTTTTCTTATGCTGATCTTCGAGATGCTTCATTTAAAGATTGTCAGCTTTCAATGTCCCATTTTAAGGGGGCAAATTGCTTTGGTATTGAACTGAGAGATTGTGATCTTAAAGGGGCAAATTTTAGCCAAGTTAGTTTTGTAAATCAGGTTTCGAATAAAATGTACTTTTGCTCTGCATACATAACAGGTTGTAACTTATCCTATGCCAATTTTGAGCAGCAGCTTATTGAAAAATGTGACCTGTTCGAAAATAGATGGATTGGTGCAAATCTTCGAGGCGCTTCATTTAAAGAATCAGATTTAAGTCGTGGCGTTTTTTCAGAAGACTGCTGGGAACAGTTTAGAGTACAAGGCTGTGATTTAAGTCATTCAGAGCTTTATGGTTTAGATCCTCGAAAGATTGATCTTACAGGTGTAAAAATATGCTCGTGGCAACAGGAGCAGTTACTGGAGCAATTAGGGGTAATCATTGTTCCTGACTAAGCGCAAGATTCGGCTACGCACATAACAAGTGTTTAAGGTTTCAAGATACTTTATCTAATCTCAGATAAGCGCGTTAGAGTCATTAATCTAACGCGTTTATGTCCAAAAGCGAGTTTCAAACTTTGTTGTCACACTTTCGTTGGATAGCCACATTGATTGAGTCTAAGTGTTGATCCGCACCAGCAGTTTTGGACACCGAGTTAAGTGAGTACAATCACTAACGAGGTGAACAATGACAACCAAGAATACAAGAATCAAACACACTCCTGAATTTAAAGCTGAAACCCTTAAATTAGCTGAAAAGATTGGTGTGGCTGCCACTGCAAAACAGTTATCGCTGCATGAATCTCAAATCTATGCATGGCGAAAGGCTTCGAAGAAAGATACCAACACCAGTAATCGAGAAAAAGAACTGGCTGCTGAAAACGCTAAGCTCAAAAGGTTACTTGCTGAGCAAGCAGAGGAGCTAGAAATCGTAAAAAAGGCCGCCACCTATTTCGCGAAGCATCTAAAATAGATTGCTATGAATTTATGCTCGAACACTTATTAAACTTCCGTATAACCAGTATGGTTAAAGTGTTCGATGTTTCACGAAGTGGGTTTTATTACTGGATTAAGCACCGCCACAAGACAACGAATCGTGAGACATTTCGTCAACAGCTTGATTGTAAGGTCAAGAAAGCTTTTGATAGCAGCAAGGCACGAGACGGCTCCAGACGAATTCAAAAGGAACTGGCTGATAACGGTGATGAGCACGACGTAAAAACCATTGCAGCCAGTATGAAGCGGCAGAATTTAACGCCGAAAGCTGCCCGAAAATTCAAATGCACGACAGACAGTAAGCATGAAATGCCTGTAGCCCCGAATCTGCTTGCTCAGAACTTTGACGCTTCAGCCCCAAATCAGAAGTGGGCTGGTGATATCACCTATCTAGCGACGAGTGAAGGCTGGCTGTATTTGGCGGTAATTATCGACCTTTACTCAAGACAAGTGATTGGCTGGTCTATGGATACTCGCATGACTGCAAAACTAGTCAGTGATGCTCTATCAATGGCGTTGTTCCGACGGGGCTTCCCAGAACAAGTTATCATCCATAGTGACCGTGGTAGCCAGTACTGCTCTAAAGATTATAGAGATCAGATAGCCGCTTATAATCTAAAGCAAAGTAAGAGTAGGAAAGGAAATTGTTGGGACAATGCTTGTGTCGAGAGCTTCTTCCATTCAATGAAAGTTGAAGCCATTCAATATGAGCCAATCATGACAAGAAGCGAGATGCGTCAAACGATCTTTGAGTACATAGAGGTTGATTATAATCGGACAAGAAGGCACAGTGCTCTTGGGTATTTAAGCCCAGTCAACTTTGAACAGCAATATGTCGCTTAGCAAGGTGTCCAGTCTTGCTGGTGCAGATCATGTCGATCTTTATTGTCAGTATTGGGTTCTTTTAGCCACGATAGTAACGCACTTCGGAAATAGAAAAGTTTCAAACTTTAATGTCCTCCGACATCAGAAGAAATCACGAAAAGATCGGGACGACTTTGTTGAGCTCGCATGTAAAAGCGCGGGGTTGCCGCTTTATAGATGTCGAGCACAATATGTATACCAACCGAATGAACTAAGAGACTATTTGTTCGTGAATTCAACACAACAATCAAAGGATGTAGCTAGTGAAGAAGCTTAAATACCTGTTTTGGGGCGCGGCGGTACTAATGACTATTTATATTGGGTACAAGCTGACACAATACCTATTTACTGGGCTTGTGCTTGCGACTATCGGATTGTACATATACTGCAAGTTTAAGCCAAAGAAACAAGCTATGTAATTTCAAATTGCGTTAGAAGGAAAATGGAGTTCAAGACTCCATTTTTTATAGCTTTTAACCTATCGTTTGCAAGTATACAGCGCAAAATATGCATTAGGGTGTTTTACTGTATAGTAAGTGTATCCAGAACCCTCTGGTGAGCATGCTTTTCCATCTTGTGCATCGTAAGCACTTGAATTGATGATTGTATCCCCGTCTTGTCTTGCGATTGATAATTCATAATTTAATTCGCCACGATATGTGTGATAAGTTGCCGTTTTAACAAGTCTAAGGTTAGCTTTGGTCCCAACAGCTGATCTGTTAGGAGAGAGGCTTATTGTTCTATTTTCTGGTCGTGTAGTAATCAAAGTAGAACCATCTTTATAAGTCCAGTTCCTAACCTGCATTTGAGTGCAGCCTTGCGTTTGAGTGAACCGTGTTCCGCTGTTAATTGTGTTAGTCGCCGGGGTCCATTCTCCACAATTGTATGCGCTTCCTGAATTGTTCCAACCACTAACCGAAACTGCTATCGTCCGTTGCTCGTTGAAGGTTGCAGATTGAAAGACTAGCTTCAATTCGCCAACACTTCTAATTTCACCCGTAACTGCATTCTTCTGTTGCTTCTGCTCAGTTCGTGTTTGATCTTGCTTGTAGCTTCGTGACTGAACAAAGTCCGTTGTTTGAGCAACGATTGGTGGCTCCCAAGAAGTATATGAATGTGGAGCATCGACATCCTTCCATTCACCAAATTCGGATGCAGTGGATAACCAAGGGTTCATTGTGCCTGGTACCGTTCGATATTTGATGTCATCGATACTCTTTGTTTGAGCATGACTGCCAATCGCATCACCTCCAACCTTGTAAGTCCAAGTTCGAGTTTGGTTTTGCTGGCAGGTTAATGACTGGTCGACCATAAGCCCTGCGTAGGTTTCAGAAGCTGGTGGCACCCATTCGCCACAGTCATGAAGGTCACCAGTATTCACATATGAGTCGACCGTTGCCTTAACATCTCTCGATTCAGAATTTGGACGATGGTCATATTCGGTTACTGGGTCACCGTGATTACGGATCTCCCCGACGTTTGTGTCTTTGTCTCGGTCTTGTCGTTCACGGGTATACACGTCTTTGTATTGACGGGTTTGAGTGAAGTCGGTCATCTGTTGGGCTAGGGGAGGAAGCCAGTCCTCGTAATCCACATTCTGGCCAGAGTCGACCCAATCTGTATAAGTTGGGTCAAAGACTTCCCAAAATCGGTCGTCGATGGAGTATAGGTTAGGGATGTATACCTCATACTCAACTTTACCGATGTCATTTTTTCCTAAAGGAGATACATCAAATGTTAAAACGCCATTCTCAAGATTTCTTGATGATCTAAACGTTTCGCCTGGACTGATTAGATGATTATCGACCTTGATAGAAAAAACGGCGTCACTTGGGAGTCTAACTTCGTAAGTATGTTCACCTGTAGCAATATTGTTCTGGTCGGTACGTAATATTTGTGACCGAAAATAACTGATAGACATTCCTTTTTTGTTCTTCAATAGGACTTCAGAAGGTAATGTCTTAGTACCCTGATAAGCAGCTACGCTGTATTGTACTGAAAACATGCAGTAAGTTATAACGAGCGAGCTAAGAATCCTTAGAACCATTAATAAACCTCATAATCCACCACTAAATGCGAATGAGATCGTAAATGAGAATCAATAGTAATGAGGTGATTATGTAATGATATTTATAGGTACTTATTGCTAATAAAGGAATCTAATTGAGAAGGGATCATCCGATGTTAGGCGAACTTGAAGCAGATGTTCATTAGTAGGCACTTTGTCTTGTTCAGTCCTGAGTGCTACATACATTAAGTAGAAATAGGGGATTGCTGTAGTTCTTTAAGGTTATTGATGACGGTACTTTGATTAACAACTGCTATACAAATTTTACAGTTATGATTCTTGCATAAATGATAAGTTACTCTTTTCATGCCATTTAATAATTATGCTTTCCTCTTTACATGCTGAAATTACACGTTTATAGTTTTTACATGATTCATGTAAAATTGGATTTTGTGTAAATGAGTATCGAGGCAGAACTTACTAACTTCACAGAAAGGTTGCCAAAGTCTTGGAAAGCCGACTTCAACTTTGCCCAGAACAAGAATTTCGATGGGACCCTGATAATTTGGCTAGGTGAACGACATCATCGATTAAAAGTCGAATTTAAGCGGATTCATAGAAAGGAGTCTCTGCGTAATGTAAAAGCTAATACGCAAATAGATGGCCGATATGTGCTCGTCACGAACACGCTATCTGATTTCCTCAAGGATGAATGTGAAAACCTTGGCATCAACTATATTGACGAATCAGGTAACATTCGGATTGTTAATGACGAACTGTATATCCTGATTACAAAACCTTATCAAAGCGATGTAATGGCAAAACAACCAGTAGCGATGACGGAAGGCATCGTTAAATGCGTATTTGCTTTGATCTGTGAACCGGCATTGTTGAAATCAACCTATGAGGTAATTTCTCGGAAAGCAGGCATCTCAGTAAGCATGGCAAATAAGGCCATCAAGTTTTTGATAGAGAAAAATCACATACAAAAGGATAAATTGAAGCGTAGATTCTTTGATGAAAATAGCCTTATGTATGACTGGTTGTTGAGCTACTACAAGCACATTGGTTCTAAGCAAAGAGCAATTCCTTATCCACCGCCTTTAGATTGGAGAGCCATCGAGTTACCAGACGGTGCAATTTGGGGTGGGGAAGCTGCAGCCGCAGAACTAACCAACTACCTACATCCTCAAAACCTTTTCCTGTACTCAAAGAGTCAAATTCAAGGCTATGAGTTCAATAATGCTAACCCCAAGGCTCCGCGTTTGCAGATTTGCAGACCATTTTGGGGAGACGAATTGAAGATAACTGAAAAGGGCAGAGCATTACTTACCATTGCAGAGTTACTTGCAACTCAAGACGGACGAAATAGGGAAGTTGCGGAGATTATTAATGACAGATACTTACACCTTAAAACACTCCCTTAACCAAGAGTTCATCACGGCGTTAACGGAAGTAGTTAAAGTTACTAATGCATTGGAGATCCCGTATTTCATAGCTGGTGCAACCGCTAGAGATATTGTGATGCATGGAATTTTCGGACACGCGCCTGGTCGAGCGACAGCTGATATTGATACAGCCATTTTTGTGGATACTTGGGGCCAGTTCGAAGATATAAAGGCGTCGTTAATCAGCTCAGGACTGACTGAAACTGATTTGGTACACCGTCTACGTGAGCCAAAGTCGGGGTATCCAGTGGATATTTTACCATTTGGCGCCTTGGAAGACGCAGAACGGCGTATACAGTGGCCACCGAAACACGAAGAAACGATGTCCGTAATTGGCTTTAAAGAGGCGTTTGAATCTTCGCTACAGGTTGAAATTGATGGTTTGGCATTCAACGTTGCATCTTTACCGGGAATTGCGTTGATGAAACTGATCGCTTGGGGCGAACGCGGAAATGAAAACTCAAAAGACGCGAGTGACTTTCTTCTTTTACTGAATAAGTACCAATTGATCCATCAAGACCGAATTTGGGAGGATTATGTACCAAAAGAGTTCGATTATGACGTCGAGCTAGTAACCGCATTCTTATTGGGCTTTGATGTGCGTGATATTTTGAAAGCCGAGTCAGAAGAGGTTCTGTTAAGCATCAAAAACGAGCATCAAGATCGGTTTCTTACAGCTATGGCCAGAGGAAATGGGTCAGTCAATCTTGACGATTTAGAGAATCAACTGAATGCATTTTGGCGCGGTGTATTCGATGATAGATTGAAAGAAGAAGGTGATTAGAATAGTGCAATTTTTTAAGTTCAGGCCGTTGACCTTTGGTTACAGCTTTATTCTGGCCACTACCATTTTTAACTTCGTTACTTATGATAAGGCATTACATTGGCAAACCATAGCTGGTGGCGTTGTATGTGGATTGCCGATTTTTACAGCCTTTATGCGCAGTAGGAAAATGGCACTGGTATTATGGTTAACATCAATAGCGATATTTGGTTTTATTCTGACTGGTTATATTGATAATTTTCAAGTTAACCGATTATTTTTCATATCGATGACTGCCGGGATTTTAATAGGTTTCATACCAGCGTATAAAATTAATAAGCCCAAGAGTTATTTGTTTGTTGCGAGCTGTTTAAAAATGGATGGTTACGATGAAAAAGCAGAAGAATTCATGGCGCGTTATCGTAGAGACTAAAGAAGGTTGATTATTAGCTACCCGACATGTAAGGTTGTCGGTGTTAGTGAATGCCTAAGTTACTTGAGCCTTTATAGGGCGGGTGCTGGGGCAGAGTTTTAATACCTATTTTGGAGCCGATAATCCTACTTGTCGGCTTCATATATTAACATCTACTTAGCTTTCAAAATACAGCGTTTAACATGATTAATTTTTAATATTGCTGTAAACTTCTACCACTTTATATGTTTGTTTTGGAGTTTTTCAGTGTCAGTTGAACAAGGTGTTTTGATGCAGAATGCTTTAGGAAAAGCTTTCGAATCTGTGTCAGGTTTCCTTTCGTTAATCCTGCTTTACATGGCTGCTGTTTTATTTATAGGTTTTCTTCTTAAAAAGCCTGGCGCATTGATTGAAACTGTCTCGCTCCTTGTAATCGGTATTTTAAAATTAGTCACTCAGCCATTCCGTGATCGTGATTCGGTTGATGTGCCAATGAACATTAAACCTATTGGAAACACTAGCTCTATACAACCTAATGTCATTACCTTACAAATGATTAAGGATATGGAATGGTTCGCCTTTGAAAAGCTCACAAAACAATATTTGTTGTCTTCCGGGTTTAACGCATCTCTTACCCAGTTCGGTGCTGATGGCGGTATTGACCTCATTATAGAAAAGAAAGATGGCCGAAAAGCTTATGTTCAGTGCAAGGCTTTTGGTACTAGTCTTGTAGGTGTTAAATTTGTTCGTGAATTCTACGGTGTAATGGCTGCAGGGAACGTCACCGAGGGTTATTTTGTTACTTCCGGTTCATACACTAAAGATGCTAAAGAATTCGCCTCTAATAAGCCTCTAAAGCTCGTCACAGGTAAAGATTTGCTCAAAAAGATTAACGAGTTACCTTCCGAGAAGAAAGAAGATATTTTTAAAGAAATTTTTGCAGACCGTAATTATAAGACACCAACCTGCCCTAATTGTGGTTTAAAAATGGTCCTTCGAACGAACAGAAGAAATGGAAATGATTTTTGGGGTTGCCTAACCTACCCTAAATGTCGAGCAAAAATGCCTTTATCAAAAAGGCAGAGAAACGTTTCTAAATGGAATTCCTCAATACGATAAAAGCTGGCTATGCCAATGTTCCTTTTTTCATACTAGTCTCCAAATTCATAATTGTCTTAACGACTTAACTATTTGAATCGATGGTCAAAATCGAGCAAAAAAAAGAGCCAGCAATGCTGGCTCTAAAGTTTTAATCAATATTGTTATTGCTTGATACCCTCAACATACAATGTCATATCAGCGTATGTAGTCGCGCCCATTTCCTTGATGCCAAAGTCTTTTAGCTCAAGGCGAGTTGTACCTTTAAGGCCTAGACTCTCACCACCCCACGGATCAGCACCACCGCCGATAACAGATGCATTGATTGTGATTGGGTGAGTGATTCCGTGCAGTGTTAGGTCACCAATCACGTCCATGTTGCCACCTTTCTTATCGACAACTTTAGTAGAAGTGAACGTTGCCGTTGAGAATTTGCCAGCATCGATAAAGTCTGCGCTACGAATGTGTTTATCGCGTTCCGCGTGGTTACTATCCAAGCTGGTAGTATCAACAACTACTTTTACTTTTGAAGCTTCGATATTGTTTTCGTCGTAGCTAAATGTACCTTCGAAATCATTGAATCGACCTTGAGTGATACTGTAACCAAGGTGGCTAACTGCAAAGTTGATCGATGCGTGTGCGCCCGATGTGTCAATTTTGTAGTCAGCTGCGTTTGCTGCTAGTGGTGCTGCCATTGATAAGAATAGACCTGCGGCGATTAGAGACTTTTTCATGCTTTACTTTTTCCTAACATCTTATTGAGGGTTTGATCTTTATTAATTACGTGGTGCTTCACTGCAGCTAACACGTGGATAGCTACTATTCCAATCAGTGTCCATGCAACAAGCATATGCACGTTGCCGGCTAAGTCAGATTGGTGTTCGAACAACTCTCCTGCCCCTGGGACAGTGAATAGTCTAAATACTTCTATTCCGCGGCCATCAGATGTTGAGATTAGATAACCGGAAACAAATAGTGCTGCCAGAAAACCGTACATCGCTAGATGTGCTAGTTTTGAGGCAATTTTTTCGAATTTTGTACCTTCCGTTTCTGGAGATGCTGAAAGTAATTTCCAAACAAATCGACCAACGGTTAGAATAGCCAGCATAATGCCGACTGCTTTGTGCCCTTCTGGAGCCGTTTTATACCAAGTGCTGTAATAGTTTAGGTCGACCATCCAGACACCTACCACAAACATTCCAATGACTGTTACGGCAGAAACCCAGTGCATTATGATTGCAGCTAAGTTGTAGTTTTTAGGTGTTACATTCTTACGTGACATATTAGCTCTCTATTTAAACTACTGCGCTTTCAAAATAGAAAGTTTTTGAATTATACGTAATTCAGAATGGTAGGAATTCTTATTTTTTTGAATATCTTATTCGAAAATATTGAACAAGAATTATTGAACTGATAGCGAGTGTCGTTGCCTTGCTTGTCGTTTGTGCTCACAAGGCATTCGCTATGTAGTGAAATATTGGGGGGTATTGACTGTTAGATCTGGGGTAACCGATTAAAGTCACCCTTAAAGAAGTGGTTGGTCAGATTTATTGAATTTCTCTCTCGTGTTTATTCATTAGCATTAAAATCGTGGTGTCCGATGCAGGCTTCACGTGATTCAAAAATCAATTCTTCGCCCGATAACTCAATCTCCATCCCTAACCTGCTTGCTAGTCGAACAAAATCATTATCTTGACCATTAATCAGCATATGACCAGCACACTGTAGGTGTGTCTTCTTGTGACATACGAAACTGCCGCTATCAAGGATTGAAGTCATTCTGTCTTTCCCAAGCCATCCATTGAGGGAGTCTTTTCGGAAGGGACAGTCTTTGCATGGTTTCTTTACATTAGGAAGATTGGTCATTGGTCTTCTTCGTATGGTTGAGCAATTATGTCTTTATTGAATCATGGTTCCCAGTTTGCACCAGTGTCAGTGAGTTTGCGCGATATGGGGATAAATTTAAGATTGTAGTGTCATTTAAACAAATCCACTGAGAGCACGATAATGAAAAGTAGCACTGGAAACCATGTAGTTAAGTCCAACGGAAAGTTCTACAGCCGTCGAGAAGGCTCACGCCTAACAGATTGTTGCCAAGACTATTCGACATTCATTGATGATGAACTCGTGTGCAAGGTATGCTTTTGCACTGTCGAATTTGGTGAAGGTGATGGCTCAGAATGTGTTGATGTTAGTGCTTTACCCTCAGAATGATCAAATCATCGTGACCTTTCAAAACAACAATGATAGTAACTAACTGGATGTAATCAACGTAAGTATTCTTATCTATGACGATTTCTGTATTTGAACAATGTGTCGCGGTCTTTGACCCGGCACTTTTAGGACATCTAACTACGCAATACCCGTGGTCGCAGAACGAGAGTAAAGTCAGTTCTGAGGAAATAAATCAGGCTCTATTAAGCCCCTTAGATTTGATCCAACCTGGCCACTTTACTGATGACCCTTTTGAACACGATAAAGTCGATAATTTCAGTGCTTCGAGAGATGAACACATACGTCGTATTGGCTGGTTTGTCAAAAACTGGAATCCAAGTATTAATCATGCCTTACTCGCATCTATGACGGGACCAAACCATTTTGAATTCAAAGACGGTAACCATAGAATGCATGCCGCCTACCATCGCAGAGAGAAGGAAATATCCATAAAGTTTGAATTTGGTAATTGTGCTGATATAGAAAACCACGATGGTTTTCTTCGCTGGGTGTCAAAACCTTCACACAATGGCGTGTTTGGTGTGTCGATCGTAAGTTCTGCTGATATGGGATGTGAGGTGCTATTTGATGGCATCAATCGCTTCTGGATTAATGATGCAGAAATGGGGATGTGTATCTGCAGCTTGAAGGAAAAAATGATCCTACAGCGGTCATTCAGAGATGGTAATACTATTCCAAGTTTAACTGGGAAGAACGCAACAGTTGAAGAAATGGTTGAGTCAATGTTTAGCATTTACCCAGATTTTGAAGTTAGTCGTGATAAAGTTACTCAGTCGATAATTGATTTGCGTTTGTGCACTTCGTATTAAGCGGTCTGCTTACCTAGTCGTCCAAGTGAGGTTTTGAATCTGAAATGTCAGAATTTTTCGTATTAATGCCCTTTGCTAAAAGTAACAAAACCGGGCAAATAATTGGTATTCAGGAAGCAGAAAGGGGCGCTAAATGTGATTGCCGATGCCTGTCATGCAACACCCCTGTCACAGCTAGACAGGCAGAAATCAATCAATGGCATTTTGCTCATAGAACTAGTGATTCATCGACCACTAATGAATGCAAATTCTCACCAATAACTGCTGTTTCTTTAATACTTCGACAGCAATTACCAGTTCATCTCACTGACTTCGATCTGGATGAATGGCCATTCAGTAACATTGTTTGGAACATCGATAAAGTCATTGATGATTGCCATTTCGATGCATACGGAAAGGATGAAATATCAGGGCATACGGTTGCAATTGAGATACCGTTTGCCAACTACTCTGGTTTTGACATTAACAAGTACCCTGATTCGATAGATTTCGTCTTAAGAGTCGATACTCACTCCTTGGCTCGGAAGTTATTTGGGAGTGCCGATAAATTGAAACTGTATACTTCCGATGAAGTATTTGATTACTTTCTTGAATCTTGGGCAAGTCTTGTGGTGATGCACCGGTGGCCACAACCAGAACTCGTAGTTGAGCAACCTTTGGGGAATTGTAGTGATATAGAACACCAGTCATCCCTAAGTAAAACTGCCAAATACTCAAGCACAACTGATCACGGCTCTAAGAGTGGAATGCAAGTTGAGAGCTCTTCGTCAATTTGCGTGTGTTGTGGAACATTTCCAGCAAAATATGGCAAGGGACTCTTGTGTAATTCATGTGTTACCAAGCATGTTGGTCCAGATTTCCCTAATTTAACTGAAATGATTCGTCACTATAGAAAGGAATCAAACCAGTTTAGGTAGAGGTTTTGGCTCAGCACTTTAGTCTCGGTAAGTCGCGCCATGAGGTCGTGTAATGCGGCGTCTTCATTGCAGTGTCGCATTCCCATTTTCTCGGTATACCCTGCGCAGCAAGAAAAACTGTGTTTTTGCCATACTTTTGATTTAGTCCATCAAAAACGGACATCAGCTCCGGTCGGTTTGGTTCCGGGTTGAACAAATCCTCTTGTGCATGTTGGCCATCAACAAGGTCGATAAGCCCGACTCCTACTCGGTAATACTTGACGCCTGCTTTAAACATTTCCGCGGCCATTTGAGCTGCAATTTTTGTTATTTGGTCGACATCTGCCGTTGGATAAGCGAACTGGTGCATTGCTTTATAGTTAACTGGGCGATCATCAAATGATGAATTGCCGGCGAAGCAAATCATCACTCGACAAAGTGATTTTTGATCTCGCGCTTTTCTTGAGGCGATAGCTGCATGTTCAGATATTTCTTGAGTAAGAGCCTCCAGCGTAACCAATCGGTCACTTGTGCTTCTAGTCGAGAAAATCTCTTTCTTCGGCGCCCTCACATCATCCCAATTCTTGCATCGCTGACCATTCAGTTCCCTGACTATTCTTTCCATCTCAATGCTGAATTCTCTCCGGGCTTTTTGTGGGTCTAACCGAGAAAGTTGCAGTCCGGTTTCAACTCCCATAAATTGAAGCCTCTTGGCCAAGCGTGAGCCGATACCCCACACTTTATCAACTTTCATTTGAGCCAGTACGTTATCTATTTCTTTCTTTGTCTCGAGTACGCAAACACCGCGAAAACCTGGCAACCGTTTGGATGCAAAACTTGCCGTCTTTGCGAGAGTGAGTGTGTGGGAAAACCCACAACAAACCGGTATTCGTACCTGCTTCCATACTGCGCGGCGTATTTTCATACCATGCTCATAGAAATCGGGGATAGTCGATTCACACCCCGCGTAATCCTGAAACTGCTCGTCAATGGAATACACGTAGCTGGAAGGAGCGAAACTACTCATTACTGTCATCATTTTTCCGCTTATGTCTGCATAAAGGGGGAAGTTTGACGTACATACAACTACACCGTAATGATCACAAAGAGCTTTAACTTTGAAGTAGGCTGAAAATTTAGGAATGCCCAGTGATAAAGCCTGTTTGTTTGCCGCAACGATGATCCCGTTTTCATTTGACAGGACGATCACTGGTTTTTTTCGCCACGAAACTTCAAATACTTGATGGCAACTTGCATAAAATGCGGATGCGTCAGCTAAGCAAAACATGTTATTTGGCCAGTAGATGTGATGGTCTGAACATTCGAAGTGAAAAACTACACACACCTTCGACCGTGAACTCATCAAGCTCATCAATTACAACCGGCCTGTATTGAGGATTGGCTGAAATCAAAAGCCTGTTTTCGATGTCGATGATCTTCACAGTGAGCTCGCCATTAAGTACAGCCACAACAATGTCACCTGTCTTGGCATCTAAAGACCGATCGACAAGCACAGGGTCACCATCGAATAGGCCTACACCTTCCATCGAGTTACCGTTGATTATGGCTAAGAAAGAACTGCTTGGCCTCTCTACGAAATCATCAAGAGATAAGTCAAGCATCTTGTGTTCATCTGCGTAGGACTCGAAACCCACAATGCCAGCGTGAGGCTTTAATGGTATAAGTTTCATAAACTCTAATGCTGGTTATATATACAGTTATTTTGGTCTGAGTTTAGGTCGATTTCAAGCTCTCTGTTTGCCCTACACGTCCAGTTTGCCACTAATTACTCAAAATGTTCATTTTTCAATCGGTTATAAGGCGGCTTCAAAGAAAAGAAAATCTGGTATAAGATACTGGTATTATATACAGTAGGTTGGCTTCTGGCGCGATTGTAGAAGCGTGATAGCTTGATAAATGCCGATACATAACAAGTAACTGAAAAAATGACAAATAAACAGATAGTTGAGTACGAAAAGCCTTATTTAGACCCACTTGTTCATACTGGTCTTTCAACTCAGGCTGAAATAGCTTCTGACTTGTCGGATGACGCAAAAAGACTACTCCAAAAGAGCTTTTCTAAATCGACTCTCGATGCGTACATATCTGATGGTCGCGTATTCTGTGCTTGGTGTGAAGTTCAGGGAATAAATCCGGGTAGTGCAAGTACAGCGGAAATAATCAACTTCCTCACAGATCAGACAGTCGGAAAATTAAATCGATGGGTCTGGACGGATAAATCTGCACGCCTTGGTTATTTGACATCGGGTGCACCGCTTGCCTACTCCACTATTTACCGTCGATTAAACGGTGTTAAATTCGCGTTGAAGCGTTATTACGGTCGCTCGTTTAACGAAACTGAACTTCAATACTTGAGTGACATAATGAAGGGTGTTGCTGCAGAGCTTGGAACAGAAAAAAGGAAGGTTAAAGGCATCTACACTGATGACTTACGTCTTATTTTCTCACAGATGGATCTTACAGACCAAGTAGACCTCAGAGATCGGGCAATTTTGATGCTCCTTTATGCTGGTGCATTTCGTCGTTCCGAAATCGTTCAACTCCAATATGCGAACGTAAAACTGTTCCCGGGCAAAGGACTAAAGATAAAACTGGATAAGGTTAAGCGTAAACAAAACGGCATGGTCAAAATCATTCTGGCTGGTAGCAAAGGGGAAATGTGCCCAGTGTCTTTCCTATCAGATTACTTGATGGCTGCAGAAATCAAAGATGGGTTCATCTTTAGACGTGCTAACAGAAACCGCAAGATGCTTTCTATTCCACTTACCGGTGATGCGATAAATAAAATGGTAAAGGAGCGCTGCGAACAAGCCGGGTTAATCGGTCTTTATGGAGGGCATAGTGGCCGGCGCGGTTTCGTTGAATCGGCGGTCACCGCAGGTAAGACAATGAATAAAGTGATGCAGATGACTGGCCATAAATCTGTTCAGACTCTTCAAGAGTACTTTGATGACAATGAAGCGTGGGATGATGCTAACGCAAGTTTCGGGCTCTACTAAAAATCATTTTTAGGGCCCAAATCGAACACTATAATAGCCACGCAACAAGTTGAACATCAGTAACCTCGTTATTATCAGTGACAACAAAAGTGATGATAATGAGGCTTTCAAATTTTTCCTGCTATGTCCTACCCCTCGCCTGTATCTTACCTATTCCCTCTTTTTCGGCTGACAAGGGTTCTGTAACCTTACCGGCTGATCAATATCTGAGAGACAACAATGGTAAGCCTGTAGGTTATTTCAAATCCGACGTACTGAGAACTTCTCAAGAGAACATTGCAACCGGCGCACATGATTTTGAGATAAGACTTTCCGACGACTCTCCATTTTCAATTAAAGCGGATTCAAAAGTCATTAAGCCTGGCGCCACTATTTCCATGACCAAAACCCTTGAAAACGGTGTATTGAGTTTTGAAGTGGCTCCAGTTCGAAAGCAGGATATAGGCAAAGTTGAATACGAGGTCTATATCCCTAGCCTTTATTCGATCGATGACCGATTTTGGGAAGTCTTTGACCCTACTTATACCCCGTGGGTCGACTCTGGCCAGAATGTCGATTATGAGAGCTGGCTACCTCCCCTCAGTGAACAGATGGCCAACTTTACGCAAACGCGCAAATACAAGGACGTGTATACGCGGGAACGTC
>NZ_CAWMYL010000256.1:0-518 GCF_963871815.1 Vibrio sp. L85 | reverse complement strand
CTGTTTACGCCGGCCAACTTTCAAATCAATATCGCGGCGCATCATTACTGGTAAGTGTGCCGTGATATTAGAAATGTACTGAGCCAGAGATAAGCCCATTTCGGGCTCAAGGAATCGCTTATAAACACTCATAGGTCAAATACCGCCATGCCTGCTTTTATGGCAATTCCGCCAATCGCTTACCTGCCGTTCTAAGCTTATCCGTAGCACCCTTAAAACTCTCAACATCTGTGATCACATAATGTTTAGAGCTCATGAAGCCCCGCTCAGTTGAAATGCTCTCATCGAACATGTTGGAGGCATGGACTAAGTCCTTTCCGGCTTGTTTTATCTGACTTTCCTTGTATTGCTTCTTTGCCTTTTTGCTTTCAAAGTGCAATTCAAACGTAAGGTATTCGCAGACAGGGCATTGTTTTATTGCAGGAAATACAGTGAACGCCTTTTGTGTGTAGCTTTTGGTGTGGTCGCAGTGGCTACAGCGGTAGTCTCTAGTGATAGGTGCGAGTGTCATTAGGTTA
>NZ_CAWMYL010000255.1:0-505 GCF_963871815.1 Vibrio sp. L85 | reverse complement strand
TTCCACGCCAAAGCCAGTACGAACAAAATCAAGGCTGAACCAACCGTTATTTTGCTCCAAGCCAACAATGGCAAGATCAAAGGCGTTATCGGCTTTGTTGACGTTGATTTCTTCGACGCTATCGCGAAGAACGCGAACACGGTCAATGGATGCGTCTTTGAAGTGAATGCGCTTCAATGACAGCAAAGGTGAGCGCTCAGCAAAATCAAACGGCGTACGACCTGTTGCACTTGCAAACCAAGACAGTGAATAAATGCGTGGCAAGTAAATACGTTGTGATTGAGCTTGAGTCGTGTGAGAACGTGCGCGGATGCTTGGCGCAGCTGTGCCACCCGCTTTTGATGCAAGCTGGATGTAAACAAACCAGATTTCACCTTGCAGAGTCACTAGCTCACCAGTACGCACACCACCTTTTGTACGCAGCGTTAGGTCTGCAAAAGGAATAACGTAACGTCCTGCTTGAGTGAACTGTTTGCGGTGCTCTTGAATATCAACCAAGTCTTGA
>NZ_CAWMYL010000254.1:0-505 GCF_963871815.1 Vibrio sp. L85 | reverse complement strand
TCAAGACTTGGTTGATATTCAAGAGCACCGCAAACAGTTCACTCAAGCGGGACGTTACGTTATTCCTTTTGCAGACCTAACGCTGCGAACAAAAGGTGGCGTACGTACTGGTGAGCTTGTGACTCTGCAAGGTGAGATCTGGTTTGTATACATCCAGCTTGCTCCAAAATCTGGTGGCACAGCTGCGCCAAGTATCCGCGCACGTTCTCACACCACCCAAGCTCAATCACAGCGCATTTACTTGCCTCGCATCTACTCATTGTCTTGGTTTGCAAGTGCAACAGGTCGTACGCCTTTTGATTTTGCTGAGCGCTCACCTTTGCTGTCATTGAAGCGCATCCACTTCAAAGACGCATCCATTGATCGCGTTCGCGTCCTTCGTGACAGCGTCGAAGAAATCAACGTCAACAAAGCCGATAACGCTTTTGACCTTGCCATTGTTGGCTTAGAGCAAAACAACGGTTGGTTCAGCCTTGATTTTGTTCGTACTGGCTTTGGCGTGGAA
>NZ_CAWMYL010000253.1:0-173663 GCF_963871815.1 Vibrio sp. L85 | reverse complement strand
CGCAAGCGAAACAAGCGCCTAACTCAGCGCTAAGCCTACTAGGTTAATCAACCTAATACGACGCGATACAAAAGCCAGGCTCACCCCTGGCTTTTTGCTTATTCAAATCACGCATTAGGTACACCGAATAGGGCAGGTGACAAGGAGTTCGTATCGATTAGATGGTCTCTTTAAATACCAATGTCACTGCGATGATGACGCAGCGGCACCTCAGTCATGCGGCTGAGCAAAACATAGAGTCTCAGCGAAACCTCGCCTCGGGTTATCGGATTAATTCCGCCAGTGATGACGCTGCAGGGCTGCAAATCTCCAATACTCTTAATGTTCAAACTAGAGGGCTTGATGTCGCCTTGAGAAATGCGCACGATGCGTATTCGGTGGCACAAACCGCAGAGGGGGCTTTGCATGAGAGTAGCGATATATTGCAACGCTTACGCTCTCTGGGGCTTCAAGCTGCAAACGGCAGTAATGACTCAAGTGATCGGCAAAGTATTCAATACGAGGTCGTAGCGCTGCAAGATGAGCTTGATCGTGTCGCGATCACGACGACATTTGCAGATAAAAACCTGTTTGATGGTTCTTACGGCTCGCAAAGCTTCCATATTGGTGCGAATGCCAACTCTATCTCTCTGACACTGCGAAATATGCGCAGTCACATCCCGGAGATGGGAGGGCAGCATTATGTTGGTGATGCGGTCGATAAAGATTGGCGAGTCACTAAAGATAATCAAACCCTTAAATTTGAATACCAAGACAGTAAAGGGCAAACCCAAACAGAATCTATTGGGCTCAAGCTAGGAGATCGCATCGAGCAAGTTGCTACTTATATCAACGCACAGCAATCGATAGTGAGTGCTTCAGTGACTGAAAACAATGAGCTGCAATTCTTTGCCTCGACGCTGAATGCACCTGAAGGTGTAACGTTAGAGGGTAGCTTGGCGGATGAGCTTGATGTTAGTGCTGGTGGTTTAGTCACAATGGACGACATCGATATGTCGACTGTTGGCGGGGCGCAGCTTTCAGTTGGGGTAATTGATGCAGCAATTAAGTATGTTGATTCGCATCGAAGTGAAATAGGTGGCTTCCAAAACCGGGTTAGCGGCACGATGGATAACCTTAACACGGTGAACCGGAGTGTGACCGAATCAAAAGGGCGGATACGAGATACGGATTTTGCTCGTGAGTCGACGGAGATGGTACGGTCACAAGTGCTGCAAGATGCGACTACCGCATTATTAGCCCAAGCGAAGCAGAGACCGAGCTCGGCACTTGGATTGCTCAGTTGAGCGGGTTGCAGCGATGAACATCGCTCAGGGACAATAGTTTCAGGCAATAAAAAACGCTGCCAATGGCAGCGTTTTTTTCGTGTTGGGCTAAGTAAAAATTACTTAGTTACACGTAGAACTGGAGTTTCACCAACAGTAACAGAACCAGAAAGCTTGTTCAGCTCTTTGATTTCGTCCATGTTAGAGATAACAACTGGAGTTAGCGTTGATTTCGCTTTCTCTTCTAGAAGAGCTAGGTCGAATTCAATTACAGTGTCGCCAGCTTTAACAGTTTGACCTTCTTCAGCGATACGCTTGAAGCCTTCGCCTTTAAGTTCAACAGTATCGATACCGAAGTGAACGAAAAGCTCAACACCGTCATCAGACTCGATAGAGAACGCGTGGTTCGTTTCGAAGATCTTACCGATAGTACCGTTTACAGGAGCTACCATTTTGTTACCAGCAGGTTTGATAGCAATACCATCACCAACGATTTTCTCAGCGAAAACAACATCTGGCACATCTTCAATGTTCACGATCTCACCAGAAAGTGGTGCGATGATTTCGATTGCACCTGCGTCAGCGCTGTCGTCAGATACTAGCTTCTTAAGTTTGTCAAACAGACCCATTGTGTCATGCTCCTAACGTTTTATTTAATTCTGTCGAATTATAGTATACCAATCTTTCGAGATAGACGACTTTTTTTAACCGCCTATCTCATTGGAATTAGTTGATTATTGAGTTTTCTCTGCAATGAACTTTTCTACAACTGCTTCGATTTCTGCTGCTGTTGGTAGAGAAAGTGCTTCTTCAGCCATTGCTTTCACTTCTGCGAAGTTAGAGTTACGGATAACTTTCTTCACTTTAGGGATAGAGATGCCGCTCATTGAGAACTCGTCTAGACCCATACCTAGAAGTAGAAGTGTTGCACGCTCATCACCTGCTAGCTCACCACACATACCAGTCCACTTACCTTCAGCGTGAGAAGCGTCGATAACTTGCTTAATCACAGTAAGTACAGCTGGTGATAGTGGGTTGTATAGGTGAGAAATCATCTCGTTACCACGGTCAACCGCTAGTGTGTACTGAGTTAGGTCGTTTGTACCGATAGAGAAGAAAGCTACTTCCTTCGCTAGGTGGTGTGCGATAGCTGCTGCAGCTGGAGTCTCAACCATTACACCGATTTCGATGTTTTCGTCGAATGCATGACCTTCAGCGCGTAGTTCTGCTTTGTACTCTTCGATCGCTTTCTTAAGCTCACGGATTTCTTCAACAGAGATGATCATTGGGAACATGATACGCAGTTTACCGTGTGCAGATGCACGTAGGATACCACGTAGCTGGTCACGTAGGATTTCACGACGATCCAAGCTGATACGTACTGCACGCCAGCCTAGGAACGGGTTCATCTCTTTTGGAAGATCCATGTATGGAAGATCTTTGTCGCCGCCGATATCCATAGTACGGATGATCACAGCGTGACCGTTCATTGCTTCAGCAACTTCTTTGTAAGCTTGGTATTGCTCTTCTTCAGTTGGAAGTGCGTCACGGTCCATGAATAGGAATTCAGTACGGTACAGACCAACACCTTCACCACCGTTACGGATGATACCGTCACAGTCTTTAACAGTACCGATGTTACCGCAAACTTCTACGCGGTGACCGTCAGTTGTTTCTGCGTGTAGGTCTTTTAGCTTAGCTAGCTCTTCTTTTTCAGCAAGGAATGCAGCTTTAACTGCTTTTGCTTCTTCTAGCTCAGCGTCAGATGGGTTGATAACGATCTTGTTGTTCATCGCATCAAGAATCAGCATGTCGCCGTTCTTAACTTGCTTAGTGATGTCGTTAGTACCAACGATAGCTGGAAGCTCAAGAGAGCGAGCCATGATTGAAGTGTGAGAAGTGCGACCGCCGATGTCACAAGCAAAACCAAGAACGTAGTCTAGGTTGATCTGTGCAGTTTCAGATGGCGTTAGGTCGTAAGCTACTAGGATAACTTCTTGATCAATATCGCTTAGAGAAACGATGTTGATACCTAGAGCGTTCTTAACGAAACGAGAACCGATATCACGGATGTCAGTTGCACGTTCTTTCAGGTATTCGTCGTCTAGAGACTCAAGAGCCGTTGCTTGCTCTTCGATCACAGAGTGGATCGCGTGGTCAGCAGACATTTTGTCGTTTTTGATAAGTGCTAGGATTTCTTCTTCTAGCTCTTCGTCTTCAAGAAGCATGATGTGACCTTCAAAGATCGCTTCTTTTTCTTCGCCAAACGTTTCAAGCGCTTTTTGCTTGATAGTTTCTAGTTGAGCAGAAGATTTGTTACGAGCGTCAAAGAAACGTGCAACTTCTGCTTCTACTTGATCATCAGAAATAGTGTTTGTGTTTAGGACAATTTCATCTTCTTGAAGTAGTAGTGCTTTACCGATTGCAATACCAGGAGATGCTAGGATGCCTGAAATCATAGCCTTACCTTAAGTTGGTCAACTTTATAAAACGGGAGAATAATGGGTGCGCTAACGAATAGTTTTAGCTTAGTTTTGAGTCTATTTCCAACGAAGCCATTTTGCTTTCACAAAATGGCTTCTGAAATAGGAGACCGAATTAGTGTAGTTGGTCCATTAGAGCAACTAGGTGGTCAACTGCTTGCTGAGCTTGTGGGCCTTCAGCTGAGATAGTTACTAGAGTACCTTTTACTAGGCCTAGTGTTTGTAGCTTGAATAGGCTCTTAGCGCTAGCGCTTTTACCGTTAGAAGTCACAGTGATGTCCGCGTCGAATGCTTTAGCTTCTTTAACGAACTGTGCAGCTGGACGAGTGTGAAGACCGTTTTCTGCTGTGATTTCTACTTGCTTCTCGTACATGTGATATACCCCAATAAATGTATTTTTTTGTTAGTTTGTGACTAAGTTTTAGCTTAACTGCTTTACACCTTGTGCGCTAGCACGGGAGAGTTCAAAGCGTGTCAGAACTGATACTAGTCAAAAGTTTGGTAATTACGCAACTGTTTGCGTGCGTAATTACACTGAAACCTTTTTGGTTTAGATTCTTTATTTTGAACCTAAAAATAAAACACCCTGATATTACCAAAGGTGGGGCAGGGATCAACAAAAAAGCCCCTGAACGGGGCTTTTTTAAACGAAAAATTGATTTGACCACATATTACTGTTGGTTCTCTTTCTCGGTAAAGATACCAGCAAATAGTGCTGTACTTAGGTAACGTTCACCAGAGCTTGGTAGAACTGTTACGATTGTTTTTCCTTCAAATTCAGGAAGTTCCGCGAGGCGGTTTGCTGCAACGACTGCTGCACCTGATGAGATGCCAGCTAGGATGCCTTCTTCTTCCATTAGGCGACGAGCCATCTCGATCGCTTCTTCAGAAGTCACTTGCTCAACACGGTCTAGAAGTTCTAAATCTAAGTTACCAGGGATGAAACCTGCACCAATACCTTGGATTTTGTGAGGCGCAGGTTGGATTTCTTCACCTGCTAGCGCTTGCGCAATTACTGGTGATTCTGCTGGCTCTACTGCAACAGATGTGATGGCTTTGCCTTTCTCACCTTTGATGTAGCGGCTTGTGCCTGTGATGGTACCGCCTGTACCTACACCTGCTACGAATACATCGATTTCACCGTCTGTTGCTTCCCAGATTTCTGGACCAGTTGTCTTCTCGTGAATCTCTGGGTTGGCAGGGTTGTTGAACTGCTGTAGAAGAAGGTATTTGTCTGGATTGCTTGCAACGATTTCTTCCGCTTTAGCGATCGCGCCTTTCATACCTTTTGCTGCTTCTGTTAGTTCTAGATTTGCACCTAGCGCTTTAAGAAGCTTACGACGCTCAAGGCTCATTGATTCTGGCATTGTCAGAGTGAGCTTGTAACCGCGAGCGGCTGCTACGAATGCAAGTGCAACACCTGTGTTACCACTGGTTGGCTCAACTAGCTCAACGCCCGGCTTAAGAGTACCTGCCTTTTCTGCTTCCCAAATCATGTTCGCACCAATACGGCACTTAACACTGAAGCTTGGGTTACGCGCTTCGATTTTCGCCAAAACTTTACCTTTGCTCACTTTATTCAAGCGAACAAGAGGTGTGTTACCGATAGTAAGAGAGTTGTCTTCGTAGATCTTGCTCATAGTGATGTTCCTTCATTACACGATATTGTGAATATGAGTAGAAGAATATGCGGTCTCAAAAAAAGGGAAAAGGATTAAAAAGTTATATCTTATGAGGTTGGTCGAGAATTGAGCAAAATGAAAGGGGAGGCGTCTAAAACCTCCCCGTATCGAATGAAAGTGTGAGTTATTGTTGATGCTTAAATTCGTTCACCCACATTGCAGTTGCACCGCAGACAGCAACAGGCATAACAATTAGGTTAAGAATTGGAATCGTGGTAAACACCGAAACCAACACTCCAAAGCCATAGGCTTTCCCTTGCTTTTGTTTCAATTTGTAACGCATCTCGTTGAAAGACACTTTATGGTTATCAAACGGATAGTCACAGTACTGGATAGCAAGCATCCAAGCGGTGAAGATGAACCACAAGAAAGGTCCAACCGTTTGCCCGAGTGCAGGGATCAACAGAAGAAGAAACAAGCCAATCGCTTTTGGTAGGACATAAAGCAATTTTCGCCATTCTCGTGCTAGCACGCGAGGGACATCTTTTATCACCGCAGCCATGCCATCATCATTCACTTTTTGACCCGTTAAGGACTCTTCGACTTTTTCAGCGAGTAAACCATTGAATGGTGCGGCGATGAAGTTAGCTAATGTACTAAAGAAATAAGAGAATGTGGCGAGAATAGTTAACACCAATATTGGCCATAATATGTAGGTAAGCCAAGAGAGAAAATCTGGTAACTGACCAATCCAGTTCTGGATCCAAACATCGAGATGGGAGAATAGATAGAAAATCGCGCCACCCACGAGTAATACGTTGGCAAGTAATGGCAAAACCACAAAGCGACGGATCTCCGGAGAGAGTGCTATTTGAATCCCATATAGGAAGTAACCGAATCCGGTTCTAGGCTGATTATTCAACTTCATATCTATTTTGTTTCGTGTAAGTGAAAACTCATTGTACCTGTGGATGGTTTTCTTTCAATGCCCTAACATTTTGGGTCTTGTAAAGTGGAATCGTGGCAAGAATCACAACAAAAAACCGAACTTCTTGCATTAAGTTGTTCTAAACCTACATATAGTTTTGGTAAAGTAAAAGCATCATTCGGATTTATTGCACTTGGGTTACTGCTCAAGGATGTGTGAGTAGTAGAACAAGTAGATTGAGAGTAAATAATGCAGGAATTGCGATTCGTACTCATTGTTGTTGGCGCATTAGCCATCGCCGCATTGCTATTTCATGGTCTGTGGACAAGCAAAAAAGAAGGCAAAGCAAAATTTGGTAACAAGCCGCTTGGTAAGTTGGATGTTGACCAAGAGGATAAAGAGTCTCCAGAACAAGAGCGTGATTTTGCTCCTGCTCCAGAAGACGACTTCGAAATCATCCGTAAAGATCGCAAAGAGCCAGACTTTGGGATGGAGAATTCATTTGATAATAAATTCGCTTCTGATCCTCTGATCGATGATGTTCTTGATGTAAAAGAAGAGAAAGAGCATAAAGAAGAGCAAGAAATCCCAGCTTTTGTTGCGACAAAAACAGAAGAAGACGTGGTAGAGCCTGTTTTACAAGAGTCAGTAGACACTTTTGCTGAAAACGAAACTATCGCGGAAAAAGAAGAAATTATCGAACCGGTATTTGAAGCAACGGTTGTACCAGAATCGGCAGAAGTAGAGATTGCGCCTGTAATGACAGAGGTAGCGGTTGAAGAGCCGAAGCCAGAGCCAGAAATGCAGGTGATTGTGTTAAATGTGCACTGTGCAGGCGAAGAGCCATTTATTGGTACTAAGCTATTCGATAGCCTTCAGCAAAACGGTTTGATTTACGGTGAAATGAATATCTTCCATCGCCATGTGGACTTGTCTGGCAATGGTAAAGTGTTATTCAGTGTTGCAAACATGATGCAGCCGGGTACGTTAGAGCACGGTGACCCAGCAGAGTTTTCAACGAAAGGTATTTCCTTCTTTATGACTCTCCCTTGCTATGGTGAAGCAGACCAAAACTTCAACCTTATGCTGCGTATTGCACAGCAAGTCGCGGACGATATGGGGGGGAACGTACTGGATGATCAACGTAACCTGATGACACCTGATCGATTAGCATCATATCGACGTCAAATAGTTGAGTTTAATGCTGCTAACGCATAACCTTAACACCAAATAATGATAGGGCTCCGTTAGGAGCCCTTTTTCTTAGATTCCCAACCTCATTAATGAATATACACGGGGCTTTAATATGTCTGAATCAGTACATCAGCGACTAGAAGAGCTAAAAGAGTCGTTGCATTACCACGCGGTTCGTTACTACGTGGAAGATAACCCAGAGATTCCAGATGCAGAATACGATCGTATGATGCGTGAATTATTGGATATTGAAGCCGAACACCCAGAACTGGTTACCGTCGACTCTCCAAGTCAACGCGTAGGAGGTCAGCCACTGTCTGAGTTCAGCCAAGTTACTCATGAAGTGCCGATGCTATCGTTGGATAACGCTTTTGATGATGCGGAACTGGATGGTTTTCATAAACGCGCTCAAGATCGCGTTGTCGGTCATACCATCAAACAGTACTGCTGTGAGCCTAAGCTTGACGGTTTGGCTGTAAGTCTATTGTACGAAGATGGTGTCTTGGTCCAGGCTGCGACACGTGGTGATGGTACTACTGGTGAAAACATCACGGAAAATGTGCGTACCATCAGCGCAATTCCATTAAAGCTGCAGGGTAAAGACTGGCCGACACGTCTAGAAGTTCGTGGTGAAGTCTTTATGCCAAAAGCGGGTTTTGACAAACTTAACGAGATCGCTCGTCAAAAAGGCGAGAAAGTTTTTGTTAACCCACGTAACGCGGCGGCGGGCAGTCTGCGTCAACTAGATTCACGTATTACCGCTTCGCGTCCATTGAGCTTTTATGCTTACAGCGTTGGCGTTGTTGAAGGTGCTACGTTAGCAAACAGCCACTACGAGCGATTCTTACAAATCAAATCTTGGGGCTTACCAATGTGCCCTGAAACCAAGCGAGTCGATAACTTGGAAGAGGTAAAAGCCTACTACCAAGACATTCTTAACCGTCGTGAAGCTTTGGCGTATGAAATTGATGGCGTCGTCATTAAAGTTGATGATATTGCAATTCAAGAGCGTTTGGGTTTTGTTGCTCGCGCTCCTCGTTGGGCAATCGCGTATAAATTCCCTGCGCAAGAAGAAATTACCACGCTAAATGATGTGGAGTTCCAAGTTGGTCGTACAGGTGCCATTACGCCAGTAGCTAAGCTTGAGCCAGTATTTGTTGGTGGTGTCACGGTAAGTAATGCAACTCTTCACAACGCAGACGAGATTGAACGTTTACAAGTGATGGTAGGTGATCAAGTAGTGATTCGTCGTGCTGGTGATGTGATTCCGCAAGTTGTCTCTGTTATCAAAGAACGTCGCCCAGAAACGGCGCGCGAGATCCTATTCCCCAATGCTTGTCCGGTATGTGGCTCTCATGTTGAACGTATCGAAGGTGAAGCCGTTACACGTTGTACTGGTGGTTTAGTATGTCAGGCTCAACGTAAAGAAGCGTTAAAACACTTTGTGTCTCGTAAGGCGCTAGATGTAGACGGATTGGGCGAGAAGGTCATTGAACAATTGGTTGATCGTGAGATGGTCGAAACACCAGCTGACCTGTTCAAGCTTTCTGCAGGCGTACTGACGGTCTTGGAACGAATGGGACCGAAATCGGCAACCAACGTTGTTAATGCTCTTGAGAAATCAAAACTAACAACATTGCCACGTTTCTTGTACTCACTTGGTATCCGAGAAGTCGGTGAAGCTACAGCTGCAAACCTTGCACAACATTTCAAGAATCTTGAAATCATTGAGCAAGCAACAGAAGAGCAGTTGGTTGAGGTTCAAGATATTGGTGTGGTCGTAGCAAAACACATTACCACTTTCTTCAGCGAAGAGAAAAACCAAGCGGTTGTACAAGACCTACTGGCGCAGGGCATTCACTGGCCAGAAATCGCCACACCACAGGAAGGGGTCGAATTACCTTTGGAAGGTAAAACCGTGGTGTTAACCGGTACGCTTTCTCAGTTAGGTCGTTCAGAGGCGAAAGAAGCACTACAGAATTTAGGCGCAAAAGTAACTGGTAGTGTTTCGAAGAAAACAGATATTTTGTTTGCTGGAGAAAATGCCGGTTCTAAGCTAGCTAAAGCTCAAGAACTTGGAATTGAGATTCAAACTGAGCAAGACTTACTCAATTTGATGAAATAACTCTCCTCAAAAAAGATAAAAAATACCTAAAAGCCCCAAGTGTCAGTCGCTTGGGGCTTTTTCTTGGCAATTAAAAAGTCACTCAATAACCGTTCAAATACCACTTTTCCTGATTTCAGTGATCAGGATCTCTCCTTACGTTATTCTTCTTTTATAACTAAAACTCTGCGATCGACTTCAAAATAGAATGGGTGAGTTTTTATTATATGTTTGATATTTAAAGTCTTTTCTTTGATTTGTGTCTTTGGTGTTAAAAATAAGATCTGGATCAACAACTTATATGGAACTTTGGCGTTGGTCATATTTTTTTAGAAAAAAAATAAGTTCCATTTGGATGTTTTTAGATGCGAAGTTAGTCTTAGAAGCGTGGATACACGGTGTGTATGCAGGAACTAAAAAGAACCAATTTAGAAATATTGAGGTTCACTCAGGAATTTACTTCTCTCCTTCGGCGGCCAACTTAAGGCGAGATAGAAAAATACAGCTATATCCATTTTTAGGAGTTTTTTCCATGGACAAATTTTTCAAGGTTTCAGCGTTAACAGCTGCGATGTTTGGTGCGGTTGCAGTAGCTCCGGCTACAGCATCTACTGAAAGTGCAGCTGGTGGTGAGTATGTAGAAAAAGTTAACGAATTTATGCAAGACTCAAGTCTTAATGCAATGTTCGTTGTTGATACTCGTTCTCGTACTCGTACAACAGGTAAACCTGGTGGTGAGAATGGCGACCGCTGGAGCCGTCTAAACTACTCATCTTACAACGCGATCATTGACTTCACTTCTGGTTACCATGATGGTTGGTTAGGTGCAGACGTAGCAGCTTACTACTCTGGCGACCTATACAACGATAGCTTGAAAGGCGCAGACGGTTACCTATGTAACGAGATCTCTACTTGTACTAACCTAGACTGGGGTGCAAGTGACGGTGATCAACTTAAAGTTTACAAAGCTGCTCTGAAGTTTAAGACTGGCGAAAACTTTAACGCTCGCTTCGGTATGTTGCAAGCTGGTGGTAATGGCACAATCGGTAACGTTTGGAGCTTCGTACCAGGTACTTACCGTGGTTTCGAACTAAACGCGAAGCTGGGTGATTTCAACCTAAGCTACTTTGGTGCAGACCAATTTACAGCACCATGGTTGCTACACGAAGATGACTACGCGCCAGCACTATGGTCAGACACTTCTTGGAGCTACCTACACTCTCTAGGTTTGAACGGTAACATTACTGACGCTCTATTCTTCCAAGTTGGTCTTGGTCAAGCGACAGGCGTTAAATATGCTAACGGTATCGACTGGGGTGCAGGTCAAGTAACTAGCTACCATGACGAAACTGATAACACGTCATACAAAGCTTACTTGAAGTACACAGTAAGTGACCGTACTACTCTTGCATTTGACTTCTACGGTGTTGATGACGATGTGAAATACGATGGTCTAGGTTTCCACACTGGTCTATCTCTAAACCAATCGTTCGGTAAACTGTCTTGGATGTCTGAACTACGTTACACAGACACAGACAACCGTTCAGATTTCGTTCCTCGTACAATCCATACTTACGGTATGAATAACGGTACTTGGTCACAATGGTGGGATGCTCTATCTGACTGGAACAAAGCTGGCGAGCTAGCTTGGTACAACCGTCTATCTTACAACCAAGGTAACGGCTGGAACTACTACCTAGGCTTCGGCTACGGTTCTGGTGCAGACTCTGCAGCAAGCGGCGCATCTGGTGACTGGGATTACGAGAGCGAGTACGCAGTTAACGCAACAGTTTCTTACTCTCTACAAAGCGGTTCTCTTAAAGGTACAACCGTGCGTCTACACGGTACTATCCTAGAGCGTGATGAGTTTGCTGGTGCAGCAGACGCGGATGAGACAGACCTACGTCTACAAGTTCTTATCCCATACAGCTTCCACTAATATTTAGAAGTTAAGAAAAGGAGCCAATCGGCTCCTTTTTTATTTTACTTCTTTTCCGTCATACATTTTGCAATATAGGGGAGGAAGCATGTGTACGTTGCCGTTGGGCAATTCACACTTTATTTCCGGTGCTAATGTTCTACCACCAGAAGCGCCATTTGCTAGCGAAGTCAATGGCATTAATGCAGCGATAGCGACTAATAATCCAGTTACCAGTTTCATATTATTTACCTTGTAATCTAGAATGTATTTTCTTTTTAATTTCACTTAATTACTTGAGTTCGTTGTTTAGGTGGGAAATATTAAAGCGTAGCGTTCTGCTCCTTAATCTAACCTACGATTTAGTTGTCCCATGAACCACCTTGAAAGCGGCACATCTCACTAGGTAGATGGGCAACATCGCCACTTGGTAAAACACATTCAACGATAGGTCCTAGATTGGTGGTGCCTCCATTCCCGTTGTTATAGGCGAATGAAGAAAACGCAAACGCGCTGCACGCTAAAAACAAAAAACACTTCTTCATAGTACATCCTCTTACTTACCTTAAAAAAATATAAGCATTTAATTGCCATGCTTATGCGTTAAGTATGTATAGAGACCTAGAAAGATCAAAAATTAATTCAACAGTGTTTTATTTTTTAAAATGAATTTAGATTTTAAATTTTGGGATATATTTATCTATGTGCTTGAAATTTTAATTTAGTAGGAGGATCTGTTTTGATAAAGGAGAGAATATTAATAATATTTCTATTACTTAATTTTTGTGGTTAATTTAAATAAGTAGATGAAATAAAAGCATTAGTCACGGGAAGGAAATAAAAGGATGCTGAGCACCCTTTTATTTTGACACAAATCAGCGAGAAACCGGTTTAATCTTCAAAATTATGCCGTCTACGGCGATAATTTCGACCCGAGTTCCCGTCGGCAATTCGTGTTCGCATTCAGCTGACCACGTTGTATCTGCCACTCTAAGACGATTCATTCCAATGTGAAAATCTTCTTCGAGCGTGACAATATTACCTATCAGCTGTTTGTGTTTTTGATTGAGATCTCTGGCTTGATCACTTTTGCGATCCTTGGACCATTGCTTTCTCCACCATAGCCAAGTGGTAACCAAACTGAAAGCCACAAAGGCAAGCCACTGCATCTGCCAACTCATTGGTAAGAAAGATAGGATAGCGCCAACGATCAGGGCGGAAATGCCTAGCCAAAGAAAATAGCCTGCTGTGCCCAATAGCTCTACAGCGAGCAAGGCTAAACCAAGCGCAATCCAATGCCAGAATGACACGCTTTCTAATAGGCTAAATAAATCCATAGGCAATCCTTAGTCCTTACTTTGTTTGAACATTTCAGCAATACCCGCGACTGAGCCCATTAGACCTGTCGCTTCGATAGGCATCATGATGATCTTACCATTTTCCGCTTGACCGATACTCTTCAGTGCATCGGTATAACCTTGGGCAATAAAGTAGTTAACCGCCTGAACATCACCCTTAGCGATTGCTTCAGATACCATGTAAGTCGCTTTTGCTTCTGCTTGAGCTGCACGCTCACGCGCTTCCGCATGTAAGATCGCCGATTGCTTTTCACCTTCCGCTTTCAGAATTTCCGATTGTTTTTGACCTTCTGCTCGTAAGATTTCTGCTTGACGTATCCCTTCAGCTTCTAGGATTTCAGCACGCTTATTACGTTCTGCTTTCATCTGAGCGTTCATTGCTGCTGTTAGATCTGCTGGTGGTTGAACGTCTTTGATCTCGATACGAGTTACTTTTACGCCCCAAGGGTTGGTTGCTTGGTCAACGATAGAGAGCAATTTGGTGTTGATCATGTCACGCTGGCTAAGCATCTCATCCAATTCCATTGAGCCGAGCACGGTACGAATGTTCGTTAGTGTTAGGTTACGGATAGCGTGTTCTAGATCGTTGACTTCATACGCCGCTTTGGCTGCGTCGATGACTTGGACAAAGCCGACTGCATCGATAACAACATTCGCATTGTCTTTTGAGATGACTTCTTGTGCCGGGATGTCCAGTACACGTTCCATCATGTTGACTTTTTGACCTACGCGATCAACGAAAGGAATGATTAGGTTTAGACCTGGCTTTAAGGTGTGGGTATAACGTCCGAAGCGTTCGACGGTCCAGTTGTTCCCTTGTGGTACGGTTTTGATCCCAGAAGCGAGGACAATAATGGCTAGTACAACTGAGATCCCGATGGTGATCAATGAGTCGATTGGCATGTTCTATTCCCTTAAGTGCATAATGTTTGTTTCATTTTTACTCATTTAGGCTTATGACACAATCGTAGAAATGAGAGCCTCGATAAATTATAGACAGAATAAAGGCCGGATTAATCCGGCCTTTTTATATTTTTAATTCAGCAGGTTAGTACTTTAATTAGTAGAGAATAGAGTACAACTGACGACGGAATTTACTTGCTAATGCATTGCCTTGACCCAATGCACTTAAGATATCCATAAAAGTTTTCTTCACTTCACCGTCTTGTGCGCCGAGGTTGGTTTTTAAAATATTCCAAAGTAGCTCCAACGCTTCTTCATCGCGACCAACTTGGTTGTATTGAACTGCAAGCTCACATGCCAATTCGAAGTTATCTGGGTTTGCGGCTAGCTCTTGTTCAAGGCGTTGAAGCTCTGGGCTATCTGCTGCTTGGAGGTGCAGATCTAACTTGGCAATCAATCCCTTATAGTAGTTATCTTGATATTCCAGTGGGATTGCGCTCAATAGCGTTTGTGCCAATTCAAATTGTTTGGTTTCTAGCAAACAATCTGCCATCGCTAGTTTTACATCACCGCGGTTTTGCAGATCTTCTGAAAGGGTTTGCAAAATAGCTAGAGCTTGAGCATGTTCGCCTTGTTGTAGCAACTCGCTTGCTTGCTTTAACTGCATTTCGTCTTGGGTTGGGAGATGTTTTTGCAGCATGGCTGAAATGGCATCAATCGGCTGAGGACCACCCATACCATCTACCGCTTGACCGTTCATAAACAACGCGATAGTTGGTAAGACTTGTACGCCAAACTGTGATGCTAAAGCTGGTTGCTGCTCACAGTTCAATAGAGCAAGGGTGAATGCACCGTTGTATTGCTGAGTTAGCATTTGTAGCTCAGGGATCACTTGCGCACTTTCTGGTTGAGCACTCGCCCAGAAGTGGATCAACACTGGCGTGTTCATTGACCCTTCAAGAGTCTCGCGGAAATTTTGTTCTGTTAACTCAACGATAAATGGGGATTGCATCAGAGTGTCCTTGCTTTTTGTTTCTTGTCGTTGATTGTAGATATGGAGTTGATATTTGGGAAATTCAAGCAATAGAAAGGAAAAACGCTGCCGAAGCAGCGTAATCCTGATAGCAAGCGAAAGTGCTATAAAACTTTGGCTATTCCAGCACGAATTAGGGAGTCTTGTTAGACATTATCTTTGTGTGCTGGGTGAGGTATCAAAATAGGATGAACACAGTCAACACTACACCCACACTAAGCCAGTTGAGCTGATTTAATGTCATTATTGTCTCGCGTAAATACAAAACAGAAAGGGTGGCGATACCAAATCTAAAGTGAGTATCAACATCGTGTTCAGGCTCGATAGATGAAGATACTAACTTAGAAATTGATTCGAACATTGAGGCTTTCTTAACCTACATGCTCATAATGACATCACATTGTTACGGTAAAATTACATTGTGATAAAAAGTTTTTATGCTGCTTGTCGCAGAATCTTATCAAGAATACGCGTTGGTAATAGGCGCTTTAACACGGCAAATACTTTAGTTGGCGTTGTAATGCGGTAGCGGATTTTTGGTTTATCGCTTGTGAGCGCATGAAGCACTGGCTCGATGCAAGATTCTGCAGGAAGCACAAATCTATTGTTCGACTTGTCGTTATCTAGACGCTGCTTCTGACCTTCGTAAGCGGCTTTGTGTGGGCTGTTCTCGACATCAATCCATTGCTCGAAGGCTTTTAATGCATTATGTCTAAATTGGGTTTCAATAGGTCCCGGCTCTATCAGTGCGGTTTTGATGTTGGTGTCCATCAATTCCAAACGTAGTGTGTCGGTCCAGCCTTCGAGTGCGAACTTAGAGGCATTGTAGGCGCCACGATATTTCATGGCTGCAAACCCAAGCACAGAGCTATTTTGGATGATTCTTCCTTCACCCTGTTTGCGCATATGTGGCAGTACTTCTCTGACTAACTGATGCCAGCCAAAAAAGTTGGTTTGAAACTGAGCTTGGAGCGCCTCTGTCGGCAAGTCTTCTAGCGCACCAGGCTGACCATATGCCCCGTTATTGAATACGGCATATAACTTTCCGTCGGCTAGTGTTAATGCTTGCTTGACTCCCGAAGAGATGCTTTCAGAATCGTTAAGATCCAATTGAATACAGGTTAGTCCTTCGCTTGTTAAGCGTTCGACATCTTGTTCGTGCCGGCAGGAGGCAATCACGTGGAAGCCCTCTTTTTTCAAAGCATGGGCACAAACGTAGCCGATGCCAGTGGAGCATCCGGTGATAAGAATGGATTTTTTCATATTAGAGGCTCACGAAAGTATAGTGAGCCTTATGATTCAATAACTTCGATCTTGAAGCAAGTTCTTGAGTGCAGGTTCGACGCGAGAGTAGCTGAATTGAAAACCCAATTCGGTCAGCTTTTTCGGTTTGGCGCGAATGCTATCAAACAGTAAGCAAGAGGATTCTCCCATCGCCATATTCATCACCCATTTAGGGGTGAAGAGAATATGTGGACGTTTTAGCGTTTTCGCCAGTGTGCCACTAAAGATTCGATTGCTAACAGGGTGGGGAGCACATAAGTTGAATTCACCATGAGCGTGTGGCGTTTCAAGCAAGTACATAATGGCACGAACCATATCCAAAATATGGATCCATGGCATGTATTGTTTACCGCTACCCAATGGTCCCCCTAAACCTAGTTTGTAAGGCAAAATCATTTTGGCAAGTGCGCCACCATTTGGACCAAGGACAACGCCAGTACGCAACAAGCATACTCGGGTTTGTTCGGATTCTGCGCGTTTTGCTATCTGCTCCCAACGAGCACAAACGGAGTGAGCGAACGCCTCGCTATTGACGTGTAAGCACTCATCAAAAGGATGGTCTTGCTGGTCGCCGTAATAACCAACGGCAGATCCACTGATGAACACCGATGGTGGTTCTGTACTTGCGTGGATCAGTGCGACAATACGCTCGGTAACCTTCCAACGGCTGTTACAAATGATCTCTTTCTGCTCCTTGCTCCAGCGCTTGTCTGCGATCGGTTCGCCTGCGAGGTTAATCACGGCATCAACATCATTAAGATCTTCAAGTGAATCAAGGGAGTCGAGATATTCAATATTACCGACATCGGCATGATTAAGTCGTTGTTTTGCTTGCTCTGGGTTACGCGTAAGCAAAATGACTTGGTGAGTGGTCAGTAACTTAAGTAGCTCTGAGCCAATAAAGCCTGTGCCGCCGGTCAGTAGTATCTTCATGTCATCCCTTTGATGGTAAAACTATTCAAACATTATAGTCGTTATACGCCTAGCGTGATCATATCAATGACTTGCAGTGTCGATTTTATTATTAGTTCCTAAGGAGTTAGAAGCATTTTGTTGGGAAGCGATGCGAAGTTCACAATTTGAAAGAATGTAACAAAATGTTATCTAGCCTTTAGCAAAGCTCACACTTAGCTTAGGGAAACTGTGTCATGCTGAACTTAAAGGAGAATAACAGGCAGTAGATAGGAGGGAGTATGGAGGCATTTGTTGCTCTATTTAGAGCGTTGCTCAGTAGTGCTCGTGACTTGCTACCTATTGTTATTGTCATCACTTTTTTTCAGTTGGTCGTACTTCAGGAACCGCTGCCTAATCTCGTCTCTATTCTATTTGGTCTTCTTCTGGTTATTCTCGGTTTAACCTTCTTTATCTTTGGGTTAGAGCTTGGTTTGTTTCCCATTGGGGAAAATATGGCACAAGCGTTCGCTAATAAAGGCAGCGTTTTCTGGTTACTGATCTTTGCGTTCTGCTTGGGTTTTGGTACCACCATTGCAGAACCAGCCTTGACCGCTGTTGCAGAGGAAGCATCAGAAGTTGCGGCTGAAGGGGGCATGATTGCCAATACAGAACAATCTATGGAAGAGTACGCAGATGGATTACGCTTAACGGTTGCCTTGTCGGTAGGTGTAGCGATTGTGCTCGGCGTGTTGCGAATTCTCAAGGGCTGGCCGATTCAGTACATGATCATAGGCGGTTATATTGGCGTTGTGATACTAACGGGATTTGCGCCTGAATCAATCATTGGGGTGGCTTATGATTCTGGAGGAGTGACGACATCCACAATTACGGTTCCTTTGGTCACAGCGCTTGGCGTTGGGCTCGCTTCCGCGATCAAAGGGCGAAACCCTATGATTGATGGGTTTGGTTTGATCGCCTTTGCCTCATTGCTACCAATGATGTTTGTGATGGTATACGGGATGGTGGTGGCATGATTTCGTTTGAGCACTTCTTCGATACCTTTGTTTCTACTATCAGTGACGTGATCCCGATTGCGACCATTATTTTTGGCTTCCAGCTTGCAGTATTACGACGTCCCATCTCTAACCTGCCTAAAGTCCTGCTTGGATTTGCCTACGTAATTCTCGGTTTGTCGCTGTTTTTGCTTGGGTTAGAAATGGCGCTGTTTCCGTTGGGGGAAACCATGGCAACGCAGCTCACTGCCCCTGCATTTCTACGCGAGTTTAAAGTATCCATCGGTCAAGCTTTAAGTTGGGTAGACTACTACTGGGTGTATATCTTTGCTTTCTTTATCGGTTTCAGCACGACAATCGCAGAGCCTTCTCTTATTGCAGTAGCGATAAAGGCAAATCAGGTTTCTGGTGGCAGTATTAGTGTGAATGGATTGCGCGTTGCCGTTGCTTTGGGGGTGGCAGTTGGTATTGCTCTAGGCAGCTATCGGATTGTCGTTGGTGATCCTATTCACTACTACATTATCGCCGGTTACATCGTAGTGGTGATTCAAACCTTCTATGCGCCAAAGTTAATTGTACCTTTGGCTTACGATTCAGGCGGTGTTACTACCTCGACGGTGACCGTACCTTTAGTGACCGCGCTTGGGTTGGGGTTAGCTTCAACCGTACCAGGACGAAACCCAATGATAGATGGCTTTGGCTTGATAGCGTTTGCCAGCCTGTTTCCAATGATTTCTGTGATGGGCTATGCCCAGATTACCCAGTGGTTGAATAAAGGAACCGCGGAGGAAAAAGAAAATGCGCTTTAAATTGATTTTGGCCTTTGTTGAAGACAGCAAAACCGACAAGGTGCTCGATGCAGCAAGAGATGCAGGAGCAACGGGGGCTACGGTGATCAACAATGCCCGAGGACAAGGTTTAAACCAGAAACGAACTTTCTTTGGATTAACCTTGGAGGTGCAAAAAGATGTGCTGTTATTTGTTGTAGAGGAGCATTTGTCGAGACACATTTTAGAAACCATCAGTGACGTTGGAGAGTTCGATCAGGAATCCGGTCAAGGGATTGCCGTGCAGATTGATGTCGAGGATGCTGTCGGTGTCGCACACCAAGTCGAGAAGCTAACTAAAGTGGTAGAGGATGAGTTATGAGTAGTCATGAGCTGATTAGAGTCAGAGACGTAATGGCGGCAACATACATCATTGTCGATGGGTTGATTACGGTTCACGAAGGGATCACGCTAGCGAGGAAGAGTGAAGTGAAAGCGCTGGTGGTGAAAAAGCGTGATGACGATGATGAATATGGCATCGTCTTAATGAACGACATAGCGAAAAAAGTGTTGGCAAAAAACCGTTCACCACAACGCACCAACATCTATGAAATCATGACCAAACCTGCGTTAACCGTCGACCCCAATATGAATGTGAAATATTGTGCGCGTTTGTTTGAGCGTTTTGGTATCAGCCGCGCGCCAGTCATTGAAAATGGAGAGGTCATTGGCATGGTGAGTTATAACAATATTGTTATCAATGGTATGGCTCGGGAAGAAGTATAGCGACGGTTTTGAGTGTGGCTCGCGCGCTGCTGGTAAAGATAATTTCTCAGGTCAGCGACATTTTGCCTAGCTAAGAAGATTAGCGTATTAGTGCCATTGCATATCCTCGATCTGAGGCTTATCCTTTGAGAATTAAAGAAATAATTGAGGATGTCATGTCATGCCGCTAGTTGCTTGTCCTGTGTGCGAGAAACAAATTTCAAAACGAGCTCATACTTGTCCTGGCTGCGGAGAGCCAGATCCACTTAACCATCTTGCTAAGTCAAAGTTCTTGTCCCTCATTTTCTGGATGATTGTCTTAGTGGGCGTTGGTTATGTCGCGTGGTTCTACCTGGTTCCGATGCTGGTGGAAATGTTGCGTGGTCATTAGAGGTTTCACTGTGGTTGAGCTTCTATAGGAATGCCGTAGAATACCCTCATACATTTTGAGGAGACGATGTCGTGAAACTATTTTTTGCCTCAGACTTGCACGGTTCTTTGCCAGCCACAGAAGAAACCATCAAGCTTTATTTAGCCTCTGGTGCAGAGCACCTAATCTTATTGGGCGATACGCTTAATCACGGACCAAGAAATCCAATACCAGAAGGCTATAACCCACCACAAGTGGCAGAATTGCTGAATCAATACAGTGAGCGCATTATCTCTGTGCGCGGTAACTGCGACAGTGAAGTGGATCAGATGCTGTTAAATTTCCCAATGATGACGGAGTATGCTTGGCTTCTGTTAGAGTCTGGTAAGCGTATGTTCTTGACTCATGGTCACCTATACAACACCACAAAGCGACCGCCGTTGCGTGAGGGCGACATCATTGCCCATGGTCATACTCATGTTCCTGTGGCGGAGATGCAAGATGGTGTCATCATTTTCAATCCGGGCTCAATGACGTTCCCGAGAAATGGCTTACCACGCAGTTATGGTGTACTCGAAGGTAATACGCTAACAGTTCAAACTCCAGAAGGCGAAGTACTAGCACAAACTACGATTTAATAGCCTTGCGAGTAAAGAAAAGATAAAGGGAGCGAATGGCTCCCTATTTTGTGTCTGAATGTCCTAGATCGCGTTCTGGGTCGATGATGTCTCTAACACGTTGTTTGAGGACTTTCGCCTCAGGAAAGCCACCATCTTTCTTACGCTCCCAAATCTGGGTTCCATTACAAAAGATTTCGAACCGACCGCCCGTATCTGGGTGCAAGCTCATCGTTTTTATTTCTTCACTAAAGGTATGTAATAGCTCTTGTGAGAGCCAGGTTGAACGTAGCATCCAATTGCACTGGCGACAGTAATAAATGTCAATGATGGCTTTATCCATTTCCGAATTCCTTAATTTCAAATTTTTTAAAACGTCAGAGGAGCAATTTGATTCCAACGGCGAAGGTGAGCACTTCAAAGGCAACTTTGATAACGCGATTGCTGTATCGAGTTGCTGCCCATGCGCCTAAGCTGCCACCTAGAAATGAGCTGAATAATAAAACAGGTAACCAAGCCCAATGAATAGGAGCACCAGCTTGCACAACGGCAATACCTCCAATGCCATTCCAAAACAGACCGACACAAATCATGGTGTAAGCTACCGCTTGCTTGTAATCGTAACCAAACCAGCGGACAAGAAAGAGTGTCACAAGCAACCCAGAACCTGCTGTGAGTGAGCCGTTTACAATCCCAATCAGCAGTAAACCCAGTCCACCAATAAGCCAACCGGCACTGTCACGATGCGTTTTAGTTTCCGTTTGACCGAGCTCTTTCTTAAATCGAGAGTAAATACCAAGAGCTAAGATCATCGTGCCAAGCATTTTTTCAGCAATGCCATCTGGGATTTGTACAATGAGATTAGCGCCAATCACCACGCCAATACTGCCGGTGAGTATGAGATAGAGGGCGACTTTTGGTTTAATCGTACCGGCTTTAAGGTGTGTGCTTGCTGCGCCTAAACCGAGTGCGACTGAAGCGACTTTATGCGTACCTAGTGCGACAGAAAAGGGAAGACCAAGAAAGATAAGAAGTGGAAACTGCAGTAATCCCGCACCACCGCCAGAGAGTGAAGCAAGCGTATTTGCGATAAGGGAACCGAAGAAGAGGGTGAGGGTGTCTAGCCAATCCATATGCAAAATAAAGGGGGCATCTTGCCCCCTTCTTATCGAATCAAAATCAGTTTCTAAACAGTACCGTAGAACCGTGATTCAGGCTAGTCAGTAGTAGAGTTTTTTCGTTAACGACGTCAATACGACGACTCTGTTCAGCATCTAGCTTAAAGATTTGAGTGATAAGACGAAGTTGAGACTCCGAAAAATCTTTAGATTGTGATGCGGAGATGTCTTTGAACTCAGAAGGAGAGACCAGCAAATAGTTATCACTGACTTCCCAACGACCTTTTTCAGAGATATTGATCGTAGACTCGACGTTTGAGCCCTGTGCAAATAGCTTGATGTTTGCCACGCGAATATAGTCACCATTAGGTAAGTACTTCACATTCGACTCAACGTTGACTTTGCGTAGCGGACCTACGGTATCATCTGGCAAGTTATCAGTAATAAGTGTCACCATGGTTGATTGCCACTCATTTGACGTAAGGACTTGCTCAACTTTAAGGTCACTACCCCAGTACAACCAACCACTAAAAAGGATGGATACGGCTAAAACCGCAGATGCTATTCTTATCTTCATTTCAGCCTCCCTTAATTGCAGATGTCAGTTGGGTCGTTACGACCAGCAAAAATACGCAGTGTTACATTCTCATATGAGTGATCACTGTCGTGAATGTAGTTCAGAATCAATTGATTGTTTTGACCACCTGTTGCAATGACTTCGACTGGTGAAGACTCAGCAGCATGGTGTTCAACATAGCGTTGAATGCATTGCTCAATGGACGGCAGCCAATTGTTTAATTGAGGGTGGTTGATCGGTGTCATCACTGGCACGTTGTGATATTCACCAATTTGACGAAATTGTGATTCTGCAGGGTTGGTTAGCATTAACACGCCAACAGGAAGTAGCAGGGCAACTAACACGATGATTCTGAATAACCAGTTTGTGTTCTTTTGTGCAGGTGCAGATTTTAATGGTTGAGCTGTCGGTGCTTGTTCGACGGCTGTTTCTGCTTTTGTCTCAGCAGTGGGCTCTGCGAATTGCTCTAGATCAACGACTGGAGCTTCATTTTCTTCCTCTTGAGCATCAACATCGGTGAGTGCTGCTTCAGAAGATAGTGGGCTTAAACGTTCAACTGAACAAATCAGTTGGTAACCGCGCTTTGGCACCGTTTTTACAAATTCAGGCGACTTCGTAGAGTCTTTCAACATTTTACGTAGAGTGGAAATCGCTTGAGTAAGGCTTGAGTCATCCACCTCAAAACCCTGCTCCCGCCATACGAACTCGTGAAGCTCGTTACGCGTTAACACTTCATTGGGTCTCTCTGCCAACATGAGTAGAATACGGCTTTCGTTGCTTCCTAATCGTACAACTTCGTTGCCATTTTGTTGGTCAGCGAGCGAATTACTATTTGGGTCAAAGACAAATCTTTGAGCAAGCAGAAATTTGGTGCCGATGTTAGTCATTTAGTTCTTCTTAGATGGATGATTCTGTAATTATAAGTGATTTGCGTCACATAATAAGGCGTGCGCAAAAAGACATGTGCTACGTTTTAGATGCTTTTAGGGACGTAGGATAATTAAAATTTTCTAAAAAAACACCGTTTTTAGCAATATTGACCTTGAATTTACATTTGTCAGCCACATGTTAAATGACATCTTAGTAATGCTGCTTTTTTAAGGTGGCGGTTAGGACTTTGTCATTAAAAGTCTTTTTAGTTTAGATGTTATGGAGCAAACATGAGCGAAACCGTATCACAAAACAAAGAAACTCGTGGCTTTCAATCAGAAGTAAAACAACTACTTCATCTGATGATTCACTCTCTTTACTCAAACAAAGAGATTTTCCTACGCGAGCTGATTTCAAACGCGTCTGACGCATCAGATAAGCTTCGTTTCCAAGCGCTATCTAACCCAGATTTATATGAGGGTAACGCGGATCTGGGTGTTAAGCTGGCGTTTGACGAAAGTGCTAATACACTAACAATCTCTGATAACGGCATCGGTATGAGCCGTGATGATGTGATTGAACATTTAGGTACCATTGCAAAATCAGGTACAGCAGAGTTTTTCTCTAAATTATCCGATGAGCAGAGCAAAGACTCTCAGCTTATTGGTCAGTTTGGTGTGGGTTTCTATTCTGCATTCATTGTTGCTGATGCTGTGACGGTACGCACTCGTGCCGCAGGTATTTCTGCAGATGAAGCGGTTCAATGGCATTCTGCGGGCGAAGGCGAATACACTATTGAGACGATCACGAAAGAATCTCGTGGTACTGATATCGTGCTTCACATGCGTGAAGAAGGGAAAGAGTTCTTAAATGAATGGCGTCTACGTGACGTGATCAGCAAATACTCCGACCATATCGGCATTCCAGTTTCTATCCAAACTGCTGTTCGCGATGAGGAAGGCAACGAAACAAGTGAGAAGAAGTGGGAGCAAATCAACAAAGCTCAAGCACTTTGGACTCGCAACAAATCAGACGTCTCTGAAGCAGAATACCAAGAGTTCTACAAACACGTTTCTCACGACTTTGCAGATCCTCTAACTTGGAGTCATAACCGCGTTGAAGGCAAGAACGATTACACAAGCTTGCTTTACATTCCAGCGAAGGCACCTTGGGACATGATGAACCGCGATCACAAGTCGGGTCTGAAATTATACGTACAACGTGTATTCATCATGGATGACGCAGAGCAGTTTATGCCGTCTTACTTGCGTTTCGTCCGCGGCTTAATTGATTCGAACGATCTGCCACTGAACGTTTCTCGTGAAATTCTTCAAGACAACAAAGTGACTCAGTCATTGCGTAACGCTTGTACTAAGCGTGTACTGACAATGCTGGAGCGCATGGCGAAGAATGACGAAGAGAAATACCAATCATTCTGGAAAGAGTTTGGTCAGGTGATGAAGGAAGGTCCTGCTGAAGACATGGCAAACAAAGAGAAAGTTGCCGGTCTATTGCGCTTCGCATCTACTGAAGTGGACTCAGCTGAGCAATCTATTGGTTTGGCTGCTTATGTTGAACGCATGAAGGAAGGTCAAGATAAGATTTACTTCTTAACAGCAGACAGCTACGCAGCGGCGAAGAACAGTCCGCACCTAGAGCAATTTAAGGCGAAAGGCATTGAAGTTATTTTGATGTTCGATCGAATTGATGAGTGGTTGATGAACTACCTGACAGAGTTTGACGGCAAGCAGTTCCAATCGATCACCAAAGCGGGTCTGGATCTGAGCAAGTTCGAAGACGAAGCAGAAAAAGAAAAGCAGAAAGAAACAGAAGAAGAGTTTAAGTCTGTTGTTGAGCGCACTCAGTCTTACCTAGGTGACCGCGTAAAAGAAGTTCGTACAACCTTCAAGCTTGCAACAACACCTGCTGTTGTGGTGACGGACGATTTCGAAATGGGGACGCAAATGGCGAAGCTTCTTGAAGCAGCAGGTCAAGCGGTACCAGAAGTGAAATACATCTTCGAAATCAACCCTGAACATGAGCTCGTGAAGCGAATGGCGGATGAAGCAGACGAAGAAGCGTTTGGTCGCTGGGTAGAAGTGTTACTGGGTCAGGCAATGTTAGCCGAGCGTGGCTCGATGGAAGATCCTTCTCAATTCTTAGGTGCCATCAATAAGCTTTTGACTAAGGTTTAATAACTAAATACCACTAAAAAGCTCGCGAAATGCGAGCTTTTTGTTTGTAAACGCATAGATTCACACTTTAAGTGTTGAGTTAGTAATCAATAAGACAGGAAAGCTGGCATCGCTAACATTCTTTAGTCTTAATCTGCTCATTGCACAGTGAACCTGTGTTAGAATCTCAACACTTGAATGTGAGTAATAAGGCGTGTATTTTGGCTCGCCTAAACGTTATACCGAAACTTATCGTTGCCAGTGCTTTGAGGGTGATTCCTAGAAGTCCAGCTATTGTGAGCTTCGGTATAAATCTTAAATATTAAAGAGGATAAATCATGCGCATCATTCTTCTAGGTGCTCCAGGTGCAGGTAAAGGCACACAAGCAAACTTCATCATGGATAAATACGGTATTCCACAAATCTCTACTGGTGATATGCTTCGTGCTGCTATCAAAGCAGGTACAGAGCTTGGTAAACAAGCTAAAGCTGTTATCGACGCTGGTCAGCTAGTTTCTGATGAAATCATCCTTGGTCTAATCAAAGAGCGTATTGCTCAAGACGATTGCGAAAAAGGTTTCCTACTAGATGGTTTCCCTCGCACTATCCCTCAAGCTGATGGCCTAAAAGAAATGGGCGTTGACGTAGATTACGTGATTGAATTTGACGTAGCTGATGATGTGATTGTTGAGCGTATGGCTGGTCGTCGTGCTCACCTTCCTTCTGGTCGTACTTACCACGTTGTTTACAACCCACCAAAAGTGGAAGGTAAAGATGACGTAACTGGTGAAGATCTTGTTGTTCGTGATGACGACAAAGAAGAAACAGTACGCGCACGTCTAGGCGTTTACCACGAGCAAACTGCACCACTGATCAACTACTACGGCAAAGAAGCAGAAGCTGGCAACACTAAGTACCTTAAATTCGACGGCACTAAGCAAGTTGCAGAAGTAAGCGCAGATATTGAGAAAGCGCTAGCATAATTTGCTAACGGCAAAATTTAATATTTTGATATATTTAAAAGCGACCTTTGGGTCGCTTTTTTTATTCTGCCTGTTAGTACGATGAACTTTTCTCTTAGATATGCCGTACAAATCAAGCCGTTTACCATGAATAGGATGTTATGAAAAACAACAATAAGAAGCAGGGCGTGTTATTGGTCAACCTTGGGACGCCTGATGAGCCAACTCCGCCAGCCGTTAAACGCTTTCTAAGTCAGTTCCTTCATGATCACCGTGTTGTTGATATGACACGGTGGCTCTGGTGCCCGATTTTGCATGGCATCATTCTTCCAGTTCGTTCTCCAAAAGTTGCCAAGCTGTATGAGTCGGTGTGGATGGAAGATGGATCACCTCTCATGGTGTATTCAAAACGCCAGGCAAAGAAGCTGAGCACAGCTTTAGACATGCCAGTAGAGCTAGGGATGACATATGGCAATCCTAGCTTGCAAACCGGTTTTGAGGCGCTATTAGCCCAAGGCGTTGAACAAGTGATCGTTTTGCCGCTTTACCCTCAATACTCAGGAACAACGACAGCTGCAGTTTCTGACGGGATGACAAAGGCATTTAAGAATATGCCTGTGATGCCAGAGTTTAGTTTTATTCGCGATTACCACAATCACCCTAAATACATTGAAGCTTTAGCTCAGTCGGTACGCGAGCATTGGGAAGCAAATGGTAAGGGTGATTACTTGCTATGTTCTTACCATGGTATTCCGAAGCGATACGCGGACAATGGTGATATTTATCCTCAACATTGTGCCGAGACAACTCGCTTGCTTGGTGAGGCCCTTGGTTTGAATGAGGATCAAATTGGTATGACCTACCAGTCGCGATTTGGTCGCGAAGAATGGTTACAACCATACACGGACAAGACATTAGAAGTCCTACCTAGCCAAGGTAAAAAAAAGCTGAATATCGTAACGCCAGCTTTTTCTGCTGACTGCTTAGAGACACTGGAAGAGATCTCAGAAGAGTGCCGTGAAATATACTTAGAAGCTGGTGGTGAGAGCTTTAGCTACATTCCGTGTTTAAATGACAACGAGTTACACATCGAGATGATGGTGGATTTGGTTCGCTCAAAGTTGTAAAGCGTCTGTGTCCTACATTCTTTCACTTAGAGCTTTGAATACAAAAAGGGTCGCAATTGCGACCCTTTGTTTTTATTTGCACTTTATATATTAAGCAACTTGAGTTTGCTGCTCTTCAATTTGTTCTGCTGTGCTATGTGTGTTTTCAGCACCGTGCATCCAACGAACAAGCGTGTTAGAGAACAACAGAAGAATGACACCAGAAACCATAGCTGTTACTGCAATACCGCTGAAGATAGCCAGTGCACCTAGCTCACCAACGTGAGAGCCCACATAACCAGCAACGTAGTTTGCAATTGCATTACAGCCAAACCATGCACCCATCATTAGTGAAGCAAGACGCAGCGGAGCCAGTTTAGTAACAAGAGACAGACCAATCGGAGATAGACACAATTCGCCCAGAGTATGGAAGAAGAATGCACCAACAAGCCACAACATGGATGTCTTAACTGTAGTGTCACCGCCTTGCTCAATAACCGCACCAACCATACATAGGAAACCAAGCGCTAGGAAGAACATCGCTAAAGCAAATTTCACTGGTGAGTTTGGCTCACGTTTACCTAGTTTCACCCATAGTACGGCTAGTACAGGTGCTAGCGTGATGATGAAGAATGGGTTTAGTGATTGGAACCACGCAGCAGGCACTTCAAAGCCACCGATCATTCGATCTGTGTATTGCTGAGTGTAGATGTTCATTAGACCGCCAGCTTGTTCAAAGCCTGCCCAGAATACGATAGTGAATAGGCTCATCACTAGGATTACTTTGATGCGATCCGTTTCTTCTTTTGTTAACGGTTCTTTTTGAGAAGATTTTTTAATCGCTAGATCACGTTTTGCAGCTGGAACACGACCAATATCACCAAGCCATGCTTGAGCAAACGTCATCTGCATGACTAGACTGATAAGCATACCGATACCAGCAGCCACGAAACCCGCTTTCCAACCGAATTCAGTTGTTACAGAGCCAGAAACAACACCAGCGATTAATGCACCAAGGTTAATACCCATGTAGAAGATAGTGAAAGCACCATCACGACGGTTGTCACCTTCTTGATATAAGTCACCAACCATTGTAGAGATGTTTGGCTTAAATAGACCGTTACCACAGATAAGTAGAGCAAGACCTAAATAGAATGTGTGTAGAGCACCAAGACCTAGAGCGTCAGCAGGCATTGCTAGTGTAAATTGACCGATTGCCATCAACGCGCCACCAATCAAGATAGAACGGCGTTGACCTAAGTAGTTATCCGCAAGGTAACCACCGATGAGAGGAGTAATGTAGACAAGTCCAGTATAGATGCCGTATAGGTCTAGGGCATCTTTAGTCGACCAGCCAAGGCCACCGTTCATTGTTGTGTCAGTTAAATACAGTACTAGAATGGCGCGCATTGCGTAGTAAGAAAAGCGTTCCCAAAGTTCAGTACCGAACAATAAGAACAAGCCACGTGGGTGACCAAAGTATTGATGTTGGTTTGACATAAGCTCTTCTAATAGTAGTTATTACATTTTTTAAAGAAATCTACGTATACATGTCATTTTGATGACTTACAAACAATAAAATTTTATGTGACGATTTATTTGCCTTATTAAATGATGGCTCCGCGTTGATTTTGTGGGGTTTTAATCGGCGAATCGTTCGTGTTACAAACTTACTTTCCATTTTTGCCTATAGACTTATTTTCTTAATGCTTCGAAAAAGTGTAAGTTATGCATGTTATGTTTAAGAGGCTTACTGATAGGTTTCTTGAATACCCATGACTCGTTCTAGGCTTAATGCTAGGATGAAATAAAAATATAATTGGCTAGTAATAAAATGAAACGTTGGTATTTATTGTATTGTAAACGAGGAGAGCAAGTTAGGGCGAAGCAACACCTTGAAAACCAAGGAGTAGAGTGTTTTTACCCAACTGTGGAGGTCGAAAAGATCTTACGTGGCAAGCGACAAAAGGTCGAAGAACCATTATTCCCTTGCTATGTTTTTTCTCGATTTGATTATGAACAAGGACCGAATTTTACATCGGTACGTTCCACTCGAGGTGTCGTTGACTTCGTACGCTTCGGAGCACAACCAAAAGAGATTCAAGGCGATCTTGTTTATGAACTAAAACAGATTGAAAAGTGTGCTGAGGAGCCGACAAGCCCAGAATGTATGCCGAAACCAGGCGATCATGTTCGTGTTATGAACGGACAGTTTGCTGGTATTGATGCGATTTATCACGAACAAGATGGTGAAAAGCGTTCGATTATGTTGGTTCAAATGCTCTCTAAGCGAGTGCCTGTCAGCATTGACAATAATGATTTGGAATTTATGTAAACCAACTCATTGAAAGATCAAAAAGAGGTGCGTAATGCACCTCTTTTTGATCGTGTTAACTTACCAGTGTTCAAGGGCTGGTGACTCAGCCCTATTTAACACGTGATACGATTAGTATGCATCGTTGTGTACGGTTTGAACGGCACGACCTGATGGGTCAACACAGTTTTGGAATGACTCATCCCATTCAATCGCTTTCGCTGAAGAACACGCGACTGATGGGCCACCAGGAACACATTCCGCAGCTGATGGTAGAGGGAACAACTCTTCAAAGATCTCGCGGTATACATAACCTTCTTTAGTTGTAGGTGTGTTGTAAGGGAAGCGGAATTGAGCCGTCTCCATTTGCTGATCTGTTACTTTTTGCTCTGCGACTTCTTTTAGCGTATCAATCCAGCTGTAACCAACACCATCAGAGAACTGTTCCTTCTGACGCCATGCAATCGACTCCGGTAGGTAGTGTTCGAAGCACTCACGTAAAATGTGCTTCTCCATCTTACCGTTGCCACACATCTTATCGGCAGGGTTCAAACGCATTGCTACGTCAATGAACTCCTTATCTAGGAATGGTACGCGACCTTCAACACCCCATGCCGCTAGCGATTTGTTTGCACGTGCACAGTCAAACATGTTCAGAGCTAGAAGCTTACGTACGGTCTCTTCGTGGAACTCTTGCGCGTTTGGCGCTTTATGGAAGTATAAGTAGCCACCGAAGATTTCATCAGCGCCTTCACCAGAAAGTACCATTTTGATTCCCATTGCTTTGATCTTACGACCCATTAGGAACATAGGTGTTGAAGCGCGGATAGTCGTTACGTCATATGTTTCAATGTGGTAAATCACATCACGAATCGCGTCCAAGCCTTCTTGGATGGTGTACGTCATTTCATGGTGAACCGTACCAATTTGTTCTGCAACTTCGCGAGCGGCTTTCAGATCTGGTGCTCCTTCTAGACCTACAGCGAAAGAGTGCAGCTGTGGCCACCAAGCTTCAGACTTTTCGTCGTCTTCAATACGCATTGCTGCAAATCGTTTTGCTACAGCAGATGTAATCGATGAATCCAGACCACCAGAAAGAAGTACACCATATGGCACGTCAGTCATTAGTTGGCGTTTTACCGCAGCTTCTAAAGCTTCTGTAAGTTCTTCTTTGCTTGTGCTGTTGCCTTGAACTGCTGCGTACTCATTCCAGTCACGAATGTAGTAACGTTGAGGTTCTGCATCTGCACTGCCGTAGTGACAACCCGGAGGGAACTCGCTCACGGTCTTACATACTGGTACCAGTGCTTTCATTTCTGATGCAACGTAGTAGTTACCATGTTCATCATAACCTTGGTAAAGAGGAATGATACCAATGTGGTCACGACCTACTAAGTACTCGTCTTTTTCTTCATCGTAAAGTACGAATGCAAAAATACCGTTTAGTTCTTCAAGAAGGTCTGCACCCATGTCTTGGTATAGCGCTAGGATAACTTCACAGTCTGAGTCAGTTTGGAATTCGTATTTACCTTCGTAGCGAGCACGAATTTCTTTGTGGTTGTAGATTTCACCGTTTACAGCAAGGATGAGTTTTTTATCAGGGCTGTATAGTGGTTGAGCACCACTATTTAGACCAACGATCGCCAAACGTTCATGCGCAAGAATCGCGCGCTCTGATGAGTAAATACCAGACCAGTCTGGACCGCGGTGACGAAGCTTTTTCGACATCTCAAGTGCGATAGGGCGCAATGCTGCTGCATCGCTCTTAATGTCTAAAATGCCAAATACTGAACACATACAACATCCTTTTTAAACTAAATAATTTTTAATCGGTATGGGTTAAATTTGCCATTCTTAGTAAAAAAAGCAACGTTTGATGATGAAAAAAATGATAAAAAGGCTTGATGGTTAGATTTTGTTTAAAAATAACCTTAATCTGGTGAATGAGATCAAGGTTTGGTTTAAAAAGTGCACAAAAAAGCCCTCTTATTAGAAGAGGGCTCAATAAGGAGAGTTACGTTTGATGCTTATTTCATCGGTGTAAATTGAGGTTGAAGTTGTTCGCAAACATGGCGTGCGAAACCACTACCAGCTTCGCTATAGATGTTGAATGCGGCGTCGACCCCTGTCTCTAGTAAGCCTTCAAGTTGATCTGGGTATTCGGCAATTGCTGCGATTTGCCCTTTATAGTTTCGGCTTTGAAGCTGTTCAAGCGCGGTTTGGTTACCTTGGTGGTGTGGCATCGCCAATAGGACCAACTTTACGTTTGCTGTATCTAAAATGCGTTCCCAAAAGTCAGGGTCTGTTGCATCGCCTGAAATAACGTTACGACCTTCAGAGCGGTGTTTATGCGCAGCTTCTTCTCTTACTTCAACACCAAGAGAAACTTTGCCATAGCGAGATCGTAATTCGTCGTAAGCACCGGTGCCAATTCGACCCATACCTAGGATCAATACTTGGGCATGCCCTGGATTGATTAATTGATCTCGTTGGTTCAATTTCTCTGCCGCCGTTTCTTGTAACCATTTGCCCGAGTGTTGGTAGATTTGGTGACCAAGACGATTTAACGGTGCTGAGATGATAAATGAAATCGAAACAGCCACAGCGATAGCCGCTAGCATGTCACTAGGCATCCAGCCCATCTTGTAAGCCAGTCCACCGACAATCAACCCAAATTCACTGTAGTTGAAAAGAGAAAGAGACGTCAGTAATGAAGTCCGAACACGGAACTTAAAGTGGTTGATAGTAAGGAAATACAGCAGACCTTTGATTGGCAGCAACAAAATGAATAGCAGCGCAAGACCCACACCAGTGAAGCTCAATGATGCTGACAAACCAATATTGAGGAAGAAGCACACGAGGAAGAGCTCTTTCATATTAAAGAGCGATTTTGATAACTCTGATGCTTTACGATGCCCGGCTAGTAACATGCCTAAAATCAGCGCGCCTAAATCTGGCTTCATACCGACGAGTTCAAACAAACCAGCCCCGACGACGAGCGCAAAGAAGATACCAAATAGAACCAGCATCTCGCCGTGACCTACTTTATCTAGGAGTTTGTAGAACAATGGGCGGATAAGAGGGAGAGCAAACAAACCTATCGCATACCACTCCGGAATTTTACCTGTTGAAGCGGTAAGGAAGACCACAGCAAAAATATCCTGCATGACCAGAATACCAATTGCTAGGGTGCCGTAAGTCGCATTCATCTCACCTTTTTCTTGCAGGGTTTTTACCGCGAAGACAGTACTAGAAAAAGACAGAGCGAAAGCCAACAACAGAATCTGGCTGTGTTCCATAGTGGCCAGTGATGACAAACCGAGCAGTTTTAGACCAACGAGAACCAGCGCAAAGAAAAGGGTAGAAAGAATATTGTGCGCGGTTGCGCCACCCCAAATCTCTTTGGAAAGTAGCGTTTTTACGTCCAACTTTAGACCAATAGTGAAAAGCAGCAAGGTCACACCAAGATCAGCAAGCGTGACAATGACGTCATTACTTTGGTAGCCAAACGCGTGAAGACCGAAGCCTGCGAGTAGGAAACCAACCAAGGGCGGAAGGTTACATTTTAGAGCGATGAAGCCGGCGAGAAACGCCGTTGTAATTAGAATAATTTCCATACTATTGAGCTATATTCCTGATATACAAAAACGGGCTGTGAAACCACAGCCCGAGATTGTAACTCAATTGGTTGTATAAACTTAGTCTTCTAGTAACTTTTGTAACAAAACTCCGTTCAACATGGCGCGCTTTATCATTGCGAATGCGCCCATTGTTGGTTGCTTATCAATATGAGAAGCAACAATCGGAAGTTCGTTATGGAAAGTCTTCAAAGATTGGTTTTCAACATTGCGCTGGATTGCTGGGAAAACAATTTCTTCAGCCGCCGTAATGTCACCGGCAATGACGATTTTTTGTGGGTTAAACAAGTTAATCGTAATTGCGATAGCTTTACCAAGTTGGTTGCCTACGCGCACTAAGCTTTGCTTAGCAAGTTCATCGCCGTTCATCGCATGAGTACAAACGTCATCGATTGTGATGTGCTCTAGTTGAGTAAGGCTTGATTCATAGCCCTGTGCAATAAGCTTTTTAACGCGTTGTACGATTGCTGGGTTTGCTGCAACCGTTTCTAGACAGCCAAAGTTGCCACATTGGCATTGCTCGCCAAGTGGGTCGATTTGGATGTGACCAATTTCACCGACGTTACGGTTGAAGCCAAGGAATACTTGACCATTGACAATGATGCCGGCACCAGTACCACGGTGAACACTGACAAGAATTGAGTCTTGGCAATCTTGGCTTGCACCAAAGTAATGTTCAGCCAATGCCATACCACGAACATCGTTACCGACAAAACAAGCGGTATTGAACTTTTCACGGATGATTTCACCCAGTGCAAGGTTATCGATGTCTGTATTCGGCATGTATTCCACTACGCCTGTGGTTGGGTTCACCAAACCAGGCAGTGTAATACCGATAGCAATCAGTTGGTCAATTTTATCTTGGCAGCGACTCACGAAGTCCTTTAGCAAGTCAATCAAACCTGCGATAAGGTCTGCTTGATTGGTATAGTGAAGTTCGTGCTGGTCTTCTGCAAGTGCCGTTCCGCCTAGGTCGTACAAACAGAATTGCACATAGTCACGACCTAATCGTACAGCGATAGAGTGAAAAGGTTTTACTTCAGTGGTCAACGAGATGGCTCGACGACCACCGGTAGAAGCTTGTTGCGCGACTTCTTTGATCAAGCCGCGCTCTAATAGTTGGCGGGTTATTTTGGTAACACTCGCTGGGGCGAGCTGACTAACATCCGCGACTTGAATACGGGAGATTGGACCTTGTTGGTCAATCAGCCTGTATACCGCAGCACTGTTAAGCTGTTTTACTAAATCTACATTACCAATCTGTCCGCCATTCATGCTTAATTTTGCTCGTATTGTCCGTTAACAACCGTCGCTTTTACATTGAAGTCACGATCGAAAATGGTCAGGTTAGCTACCATTCCTTTTCGAACTCGGCCAAGACGCTCCTCAACACCGATTGCGGTTGCTGGGTAAAGCGTAGCCATTCGTAGAGCTTCTTCTAAAGCGATGCCTGCGTGCTCAACTGAATTCTGAACTGCTTCAATCATAGTCAGAGCTGAGCCGCCTAGTGTGCCATTTTCATCAACACACTTACCATCTCGGTAATATACTTTCTTACCGACAAAAATAAAGTGATCAATGTTAGCACCTGCTGGAGCTGTGGCATCCGTCACCAAAACAAGCTTTTCGCCTTTGATTTTATGAGCGATTCGGATGTTTGCGTAATCAACGTGGAAACCATCAGCGATGATACCAGCGTAGACTTCAGGGGTGTCATAAATCGCACCAACTACACCTGGTTCACGGCCAACCATCGGTGTCATCGCGTTGAATAGGTGAGTTGCGAATGTGATGCCTGCATCGAAACCTTGGCGAGCTTCTGCATAAGTTGCATTCGTGTGGCCGATAGAAACAACAATGCCAGCTGCTTTCAAGCGTGCAATGTGCTCAGGATCATTTTGTTCTGGTGCAAGCGTTACTTTCGCGATGATGTCTGCGTTAGCACAGATTAGATCGATCATACCGTCATCAGAAGGGCGGATGAAGTCAACGCTATGAATACCTTTTTTCGCTACGTTAAGGTACGGACCTTCAAGATGCAGACCTAGCGATTGGTTTTGGTATTTGTTGTGGTACTCGCGAGCAGCAGTGATAGCAGCACGCATATCTTCGTCTGAAGATGTGATTAGGGTAGGTAGGAAGCTTGTACAACCCGACTTTAGGTTAGCTTCATGCATGATCTGCATTGTTTCTGGTGTGATTTCGTCGTTAAGCATCACACCACCACAGCCATTTAGCTGTAGGTCGATAAAACCAGGGCTTAGATTAGCACCGTCCAGGTCTTTTACTTCAATACCTTCTGGTAGTTGAGTCACTGGTACAACTGATTGAATCTGGTCATTGTCGATGATGACAGCATGATCGGTAAGAACATCACTACCGGTATAGATTTTACAGTTACTTAGCGCGTACATAGTCAGCTAGTCCTTATAGATGAGAATTCATTTTCTGTCCCGTTATCTAACTGGTGACTCTATGAGTCAGGCTGGTACTTAGTTTGTATCACTGAATTAGATAACGAGTCACATACAGCAAGTCGCGTTTTATCGATGTCATTATCAGAGTAACTAACTGAAAAATAATAAATGAATTAGTTTTTATGATTGTTTTCCAGAGCGAAGTTACTGCGAATCATCTGTAGAGATACCAAAATAACACTGATTCTGTCTTGCATAAAGTACGAGAATCTTATCTCTAAAACGCCATTTTTTCGTATAATAAAATAAGTTTTATGATCTCGCTAGCAAAAACCTTCTGAATGACCAATTTCTGGTGATTATGATCACAAACAATGAGGTTTTAATTTGCGGAGCAAAATTAATATCATAAACTGATAGCGACTAAATTGAACGACTGAAATAAGTCATTCAACAAAACATAAAATCCTATAGGGGGAACTTAAGGTGAATATTCTTGGATACGCGCAGAAGTTAGGTAAAGCTCTTATGCTTCCTATCGCAACGCTTCCAGTTGCAGCGCTTTTACTACGTTTGGGTCAGCCTGACCTTTTAGATATTGCGTTTATGGCATCTGCTGGTAATGCAATCTTTAGTCAACTTCCACTACTATTCGGTCTAGGTATCGCGATTGGTCTTTCTAAAGACGGTCAAGGTGCTGCAGGTCTAGCTGGTGCAGTTGCTTACTTCGTTCTTACTGCGACAGCAGCAACGATCGATGCAAGCGTTAACATGTCATTCTTCGGCGGTATCATTGCAGGTATCATCGCTGGTCACTCTTACAACGCTTTCCACGCTACTCGTCTACCTGAGTGGTTGGCATTCTTCTCTGGCAAACGTCTAGTACCAATCATGGCGGGTCTATTCTCGCTAGTTGCTGGTGCAATTGCTGGTGTTGTATGGCCAACAATCCAAGGCGGTCTTGACGCGTTAGCGCACGCAGTTTCTACTTCTGGTGCTATCGGTCAATTCGTATACGGTACGCTTAACCGTGCACTAATCCCTGTAGGTCTACACCACGTACTAAACTCGTACTTCTGGTTCGGTATGGGTACGTGTCAAGAAGTTCTAGTATCTGGCGCAACAGCGGCGGGTCAAGCGCTTCCTGCTCTACAACAGCTTTGTGTTGACCCAGCTCTAGCTAAGACTCTTGTTGCTGGTCAAACTCACACATTCGAATTCGCTAACTCTGTAACTCCAGAAATCACAGCAACAGTTAAAGAAGTAACTGAAACTCTGAAATCTGGTGACCTACACCGCTTCTTCGGCGGCGATAAGAGCGCTGGTGTATTCATGAACGGTTTCTTCCCTGTAATGATGTTCGGCCTTCCTGGTGCAGCACTTGCTATGTACCTAGCAGCTCCGGTTGAGAAGCGCAGCCAAGTTGGTGGCGCACTATTCTCAGTAGCATTCTGTTCATTCCTAACAGGTATCACTGAGCCTCTAGAGTTCATGTTCGTGTTCCTAGCACCTGCTCTATACGCAATCCACGCAGTATTTACAGGTCTATCTTTAGTACTTGCAAACATGCTTGGCACGCTACACGGCTTTGGTTTCTCTGCAGGTCTAATCGACTTCGTACTGAACTACGGTCTAGCAACTAAGCCTCTAGTACTACTTGCTCTAGGTCTGGCTTTCGGTGCTCTATACTTCTTCACATTCAGCTTCGCAATCCGCGCTTTCAACCTGAAATCGCCTGGTCGTGAAGATGACGAAGATGAAACATCTGCAGCTCCTGCTGGTGATGCAGCAAAAGGTGACCTAGCTCGTCAATACCTAAAAGCGCTAGGTGGTCACGACAACCTAACTTCAATCGACGCGTGTATCACTCGTCTACGTCTAACACTTAAGGATCGTTCTGTTGCAGACGAAGCAGTACTTAAGAAATTAGGCGCGAAAGGTGTTGTTAAGCTAGGCGAAAACAACCTTCAAGTTATCCTTGGTCCTCTTGCAGAAATCGTTGCTGGTGAAATGAAAGCAATCGGTGCAGGTGAAGACCTATCAGATGTAAAACTTCCTTAATTACATCTTAATGACTCTCTATAAAGACCTCCTTCGGGAGGTCTTTTTTTGTTTATACGGATTTAATATGCTGCGCTTTCAAGCGAAGAACAGAAATATTCCCGTTTTAACGACGGTTCTTGTTGTCTAATCGCTAAGAATTGTGGATCATTAGGAACAATGCACTCTGTAAACCGAGTAAGGCTACGGAGTACTGTTTTCTCTGACAATACTAATATTTTTGAGGTGCTATAGATGAGTGAAGCTGATGCTCGTCCATCAAACTTTATTCGCCAGATCATTGATAAAGATCTAGCGGATGGTAAACACACTAGCGTGCATACTCGATTCCCGCCGGAGCCAAATGGCTACCTGCATATCGGTCATGCTAAGTCTATCTGTTTGAACTTCGGTATTGCTCAGGACTACCAGGGTCAATGTAACTTACGTTTCGACGATACAAACCCTGAAAAAGAAGACATCGAATACGTTGAGTCTATCAAGAAAGATGTAAACTGGTTGGGCTTCGAGTGGGATGGTGAAGTATGTTACTCATCAAACTACTTCGACAAGCTTTACGAATATGCAATTGAATTGATTAATAAAGGCTTAGCGTACGTTGATGAGCTAAGTCCTGAGCAGATTCGTGAATACCGCGGTACGCTAACGGCTCCGGGTAAACCAAGCCCATACCGTGATCGTCCAATCGAAGAAAACCTAGCGCTATTTGAAAAAATGCGTGCAGGTAAGTTCGAAGAAGGTAAAGCGTGTTTACGTGCGAAGATCGATATGGGTTCTTCATTCATGGTAATGCGTGATCCAGTTATCTACCGTGTACGTTTTGCGACTCACCACCAGACTGGTGATAAGTGGTGCATTTACCCAATGTACGACTTCACTCACTGTATCTCTGATGCGCTAGAGGGCATTACGCACTCTATTTGTACTCTAGAGTTCATGGATAACCGTCGTCTGTACGACTGGGTTTTAGACAACATCACGATTGATTGTCGTCCACACCAGTACGAATTCAGCCGCCTAAACCTTGAATACACAGTGATGTCTAAGCGTAAGCTAAACCAACTAGTGACTGAGAAATTGGTTGATGGTTGGGACGACCCACGTATGCCTACAGTGTCTGGTTTGCGTCGTCGTGGCTTCACATCAGCATCTATTCGTGAATTCTGTAAGCGCATCGGCGTAACGAAGCAAGAGAACATGATTGAGTTCGGTTCACTAGAATCTTGTATTCGTGACGATCTAAACGAAAACGCACCACGTGCGATGGCTGTTCTAGATCCAGTTAAGATCGTTATCGAGAACTTCGAAGCGGGCGCGGTAGAGACGCTGACTGTTGCTAACCATCCAAACAAACCTGAGATGGGTGAGCGTGAAGTGCCATTCACTCGTGAAGTTTGGATCGAGCGTGAAGACTTCCGTGAAGAAGCAAACAAGAAGTACAAGCGCCTGGTTCTAGGTAAAGAAGTACGTCTACGTGGCGCATACGTGATCAAAGCTGAGCGCATCGAAAAAGACGCAGAAGGTAATATCACGACAATCTTCTGTACTTACGATGCTAAAACGCTAGGTAAGAACCCTGCAGATGGTCGTAAAGTGAAAGGCGTAATTCACTGGGTATCAGCAGACAAAGCATTGCCTGCAGAAATCCGCATGTACGATCGTTTGTTCACAGTACCAAACCCAGCGGCTGCGGATGACTTTGCTGCGACAATCAACCCAGAATCACTAGTGGTTCTAAACGGTTTTGTTGAGCCAAGCCTAGTAAACGCAGAAGCGGAAACAGGTTACCAGTTTGAGCGTATGGGTTACTTCTGTGCAGATTCAAAAGACTCTTCAGCAGAGAACCTAGTATTCAACCGTACGGTTGGTCTACGTGATACTTGGGCGAAAATCGAGAACCAATAATCTCAATCCTTCGCTAATAAAAATGCCAGCATCATTGCTGGCATTTTTGTTTGTTATTCCAATCTAGTTGGTTTTGATGTCGTGACGCTGCCTGTTTTTGAGTCATACCATATGACGAAGCTAGAGTTATCAGGATTGCGATCGTAACCTTTTTTAGTAAAGGTATAATAACAAACAGATTGGTGGGATTCTTTGTCTTGGACTCGTCGGGTAATAAAATCAAACCTATCGTTCGCGTTACGATTATTTGATAGAGAGTATTCGTTGCCGAGTAAAGCTTGCCACACGGCAATACAACCAGCATTCCCTTGTCCTATGTTATACGGGTTGCCAATCACGCCATTTCTGTTGCCCTTGTTAGTGCCAAGCGGAAAGCCAAACTCATTTACATCCAGTTCGCCACCACCATATCCATCGATATCTGTTTGAGCTTCCTGTGTTCCACCATTGACTAACCATTGGCTTTGGGTAAATCGCACGCCTGTTTCGAATTGGTCAGCGATGGATTCCATTTTTGCTTGATACGCATCGTCTTGGAGGTTTAAAAAACGGGGAGCTGCAACAACAGCTAGGATGCCGAGAATGACGATCGCAATGATAAGTTCTAGTAGGGTAAAGCCTTGAGGATTCCTTCTCTTCATTGCTCTTCTCCATAAAAAAACGTCAGCCTTAGCTGACGTTTTACTATGTTTATCAATAAAAAGAAATACTTCTTATTTTACTGGTTTGTGTGCGTCTGGATTATCTTTGCAAGAACCGTCGCTGCATTTGCCGTATAGGTATAAGCTGTGGTTAGTCAACGTCACGTTGTACTTAGCGGCGATTTCTTTTTGACGTTGCTCAATAACATCGTCAGAAAATTCAATAACTTCACCACAATCCAGACAAACAAGGTGGTCGTGGTGGTGTTGCGTTGATAATTCAAAAACTGATTTGCCGCCCTCAAAGTGGTGACGAGTTACAATACCAGCATCATCGAATTGGTTGAGTACACGATAAACGGTTGCAAGACCAATCTCTTCACCGAGATCAATCAGCTTTTTGTACAAATCTTCAGCACTGATGTGCTGGCAGTCTGGCTGCTGAAGTACTTCTAGAATTTTTAGCCTCGGAAGGGTTACTTTTAAGCCCGCATCCTTCAGCGCCTGATTATTGTCTGACATATACTTTCCCGTTGGATCATCTGCAGCGATTTAACAGAATTCAATATTCCTACCATTATAGGCGAAGCGTTCGAAACATTAAACCACGAACTTCAAAGGGTTAATAGATTCTTTTTGTAAATTAGAAACAGGTCGATTATATTACAGATCAGACCAGTTACAAATTGATAACATCAGAATCGCAAAGACATGGAAAGTTATGAATAAGCGACTTGCTAAGATATATAAACCGGGAATTGTGAAATTTGCGCTCAATATTTGGCCGCCATTTTGGGGGGCGGGTATTAAAATCTTACATATTTCTGAAGACTTTCGAACGGTTAAAGTACGTTTGAAGTTGAGATGGTGGAATAAAAACGCCAATCGCACTCAATATGGAGGGAGCATTTTTTCCCTGACGGATCCTATCTACTCGCTGATGCTCATGGGTATTCTACGTGAAGAATATTATGTATGGGACAAAGAGGCGAGCATCAACTTTATCAAGCCAGGACAAAGTGATTTGTTTGCTGATTTTGAGGTGACGGAAGGAATGCTGGACGACATCTATCAGATGACGCGCAATGGAGAAAAATGTTTCCCTGAGTTTATTACCCACGTCAAAGATAAGGAAGGCAATGTGGTCTCTGAAGTTCAGCGCAAATTGTATGTACGCAAGAAACCACAATTCCGCGAAGAAGAAATTGCCACTGAGGCATCTTGATTACCACATACAAAAAGACCTCCAGAGTGGAGGTCATTTTTAATGAATGCTTTTAATTAGCCTTCAAGCTCAGCTAGGCACATCTCTTCGTAGATTTGCTTAACCCAGTTTTCAACACGTTCATCAGTAAGTTCTGGTTGACGGTCTTCATCGATACATAGACCTACAAACTGGCTATCATCACCTTCTACAAGTGCTTTAGATGCTTCGAACTCGTAACCTTCAGTTGAAGTGTGACCCAGAATAGTGCCACCTTTTGCTTCAACGATATCACGTACTGTACCCATTGCATCACAGAAGTACTCTGCGTAATCTTCTTGGTCACCACAACCGAAGATAGCAACTAGCTTTGTCGAGAAGTCGATTTGCTCAAGTTCAGGGAAGAAGTCATCCCAGTCACATTGTGCTTCGCCATAGTACCAAGTCGGGATACCTAGAAGCAGAAGATCAAAGTTATCAATGTCTTCTTTGCTGCTTTTTGCGATGTCTTGAACGTGAACTAGTTGTTTACCTAGTTGCTTTTGAATCATCTTTGCAACGGCTTCAGTATTACCTGTGTCGCTACCGAAGAAGATACCTACACTTGCCATAGAGTCTATACCTTTACATTGTTTGTTACTGGCTATGGGATAGAGAGCTTAACCAAGCCCTGTGCCTTCCCAACTGAGCTGAATCAGACCTTTCGCAATGAAGCCAGCGCAGCCAAGGAAAAGAACCAACCACACAATACGACGACCGAAAACAGGTACGTTACCTTGTTTTAGTACATCTTTTATTGCCATCCCGATGAAAAAGAAGATAGCAGCAAAAAGAAGATCGAGCCCGATCGACTCGAGCATGTCCATATAGTCGTATAGCATTGTCGTCCTTCATGCCAAAAATTCTTGGGCGCACTATACCACTGTTAAACCGTAAAGTTAATGCACAACAAGAAGGGTTATTTCAATAATCTGGCGTTGTTTTCCGAATTTGTTAACTGGAAATATATTTCCTGATCACCCGCATAACTTCTGCTGGTTTTTCTGCATGTAACCAGTGTCCTGTGTTAGCAATAATGTGCGCTTTTGCATTGTTAAACTGACGCTTAACCGCAGGCTGGTGCTCTGGCATCAAGTAGTCGGAATCGCCGCCTTTAACAAATAGAGTTGGAATGTCGGTGGGTGCGATGTCGTTCCAACCGATGATGTTGTCGTAGTTGTTCAGTAAGCCCGTGACGTTAAAACGCCAATCCATTTTGTTCCCGTTTTTATATAGGGACTTTGACAAGAATTGTCTGACTCCATCCATCTCGATGTGTTGAGCGAGAATATCCATAGTTTGTTGTCGATTGGCTGGTTGTTCTTCGATTACTGCTCGCAAGCCATTAAATACATTGTCATGACGGTTGGTTTGATAAGCCACAGGAGCCATGTCTAATACAATCAGCTGTTTGACGAATTCAGGTGCGACATCTGCGAGTTTCATCGCTACTTTGCCACCCATTGAGTGACCAATAACTAACGCTGGCTCGATGTTTAAATGGTGAAGTAAATCAGCAACATCTTGTGCCATCACTTCGTAATTGTGTGTATCTGAATGGAAAGAAAGACCATGATTTCGGAGATCAATGCTGATCACTGAGTGATCTTGAACGAGATCGCGAGCCAGTAAACCTAGATTACTGAAACTGCCAAATAATCCATGAATCAAAACAACCGTTTGGCCTTGCCCTTCCTGCTTATAGTTGAGTAATGCTGACATTTTATCTTATTCGTGATGGGTTTAACGTGGAGTATCCGCGAGGATCTCGTTATAATCCCCCAGAGTTTAAACATTGAGAATGTGAAAAGCGAATGAAAACAATTGAGGTTGATGAGGATCTATACCGTTACATTGCAGGTCAAACCAAGCATATCGGTGAAAGTGCCTCGGATATTTTACGACGCCTTTTGAACCTTGATGGTCAGTTGCAGGAAGCAGTCGTTGCACCTGTAGTAGAAAAGCCACAAGGGATTGTAGTAAGTAAAGATGCAGGTAAAGCAGAATCAGTAGATACCGTAAAAGAGATGCGTTCTCTACTTATCTCTGATGAGTTTGCTGGTCTTAAGAAAGCGATTGATCGCTTCATGTTGGTACTATCAACCTTACACAAACTAAATCCAGAGAGTTTCTCCCAAGCGACAAAAGTGAAGGGACGCAAACGTGTTTACTTTGCTGATAACGAAGAGACTCTACTAGCAAATGGTAACACTACCAAACCTAAAGCAATTCCTGGTACGCCATTTTGGGTAATCACTAACAACAACACCAGTCGTAAACGACAAATGGTGGAGCAGGTGATGACGCACATGGAATTCCAGCCTGACTTAATAGAGAAAGTAACAGGTTCAATCTAAGAAACCTGATAGAAGCCTCATAATGTGTAGCGTGTAGCGGATATTATGAGGCTTTTTTGATTTTATTTGTATTTAAAGAAAGGATGTCAAACATGGCTATGCACCCTCGTGCTGGGCAAAAAGCGCAGCAGGAAGATCTTCACAATATCCCAGCACTCGTTGCTAATTACTTCTTACTTCAGCCAGATGCAACTAATGCAGAACATAAAGTTCAATTTGGTACTTCTGGTCATCGCGGTACTGCAGACAAACACACTTTTAACGAAAACCACATCTTAGCGATTGCTCAAGCGGTAGCGGAAGTTCGTGCAGAACAAGGCACAACGGGTCCATTGTTTGTGGGTAAAGACACTCACGCGCTTTCTGAGCCTGCTTTTTCAAGTGTGGTTGAAGTATTGATTGCAAACGGTGTACAAGTGATTGTGCAGCAAGACAACGGCTACACACCAACGCCGGGTATTTCTCATGCGATCCTGACTTACAACATCAAGCACGATGATAAGGCAGATGGCATCGTGATCACACCATCTCACAACCCACCACAAGACGGCGGTATCAAATACAATCCGACTCACGGTGGTCCTGCAGAAGCTGAACTGACTCAAGCGATCGAAGATCGTGCAAATGCGCTAATTGCCGAAGGTCTACAAGGTGTTAAACGCTTACCTCTAGCAGAAGCAAAAGCATCGGATCTGTTTGTAGAGATGGACTTGGTGAAACCGTACATCGATGACCTAGTTAATGTTATCGATATGGAAGCAATCCAAAAAGCAAACTTGAAAATTGGTGTTGATCCATTGGGTGGTAGCGGTATTGATTACTGGCGTCAAATTGGTCAGGTGTACAACCTAGACCTAACGCTAGTAAGTGAAGCGATTGATCCTTCTTTCCAATTCATGTCTCTCGATAAAGATGGCGTTGTACGTATGGATTGTTCTTCTCCTTACGCAATGGCTGGTCTATTGGCATTGAAAGATGAATATGATTTAGCTTTTGGTAATGACCCTGACTACGACCGTCACGGTATCGTTACGCCAAAAGGTTTGATGAACCCGAACCACTTCTTAGCGGTTTGTATTGACTACCTATACCGTCATCGCGATGTGTGGGGCAAAGATGTTGCTGTTGGTAAAACGCTAGTATCAAGTGCTCTTATTGACCGTGTTGTGGCTGATTTAGGTCGTGAACTGTGCGAAGTACCAGTCGGTTTCAAATGGTTTGTTGATGGTCTATACACTGGTAAGTTCGGCTTCGGCGGTGAAGAAAGTGCTGGTGCGTCTTTCCTTCGTAAAGATGGTACGCCTTGGTCAACAGACAAAGATGGCATCTTGTTATGTCTTCTAGCGGCAGAGATCACTGCGGTAACGGGTAAGAACCCGCAAGATTACTATGAGGAGCTAGCTGCGAAGCATGGTGAGTCTAAGTACAACCGTATTCAAGCTGTAGCGAATGGTCCGCAAAAAGACGTACTGAAGAAGCTTTCACCTGAAATGGTAGCGGCTGAAACACTAGCAGGTGATGCCATCACTGCTCGTCTAACGCACGCTCCTGGTAACGGTGCTGCAATTGGTGGTCTTAAAGTCACGACCGCTAATGGTTGGTTCGCAGCTCGTCCATCAGGCACTGAAGACATCTACAAAATTTACTGTGAAAGCTTCAAAGGTGAAGAGCACCTAAAACAAATCGAAGCTGAAGCACAAGAAATCGTTAATCAAGTATTTGCAGCCGCTGGTTTGTAACTTAAGCGATTATTGTTTGAAAGGGTCGACTTTGTGTCGACCCTTTTTTGTTTGTGAAGAGGTAATGCTTCGCTTCAAGATTCGAAGGAGCCTCGCTTGGAGAGGCGAGCAAAAAGAAAGGGAGCCCAACTCGTTCGTTTCTCCCTTGTGAAGATGATGAACTGGATATACTGGACCTCGGCAGCGTCATTCCCGAAAGCGGCGAAAGGTTGTGGTCGAGAATCTTTCTTATAACCGGAAATGTCGAGATTAGCTCGTTGAAAGAACTTGTCCCTAAAAAGACAAAATAAAATGTCTTTCGTTTTTAATTGGGCCACGTATCCGGTACAACAAACCAAAACTGACCGTCCTTTGTCTGCGCGTGAACAAACCTATCAGATGGTTTGTCGATTGGATCCAAGAATTCGTCATTACCAGTTGCCCAGAGCGGTTTAGGAAGTGCGTAAAGTGGCTGTTTAATTTGTTCCCATTGGCTTTGATAACACCAGAAACCAGATATTTGTATAGGGTCTAATTCATAACCTAAACAGGTTGTAGGGATAGGCTCTTTTGAAAAAGGGTTTACGTACAGACGTCCCTGCATTAGTAAATGTTCACTCGGTTCACTGTTTAGCGGTAGTTGCTGACGAAACTCTTCCCTTTGGCTCATTTTTAGTTGGTGGTTGAGCATGCGTTCGAGCTTTTTGTGCAGTTGGTCGTGAGCATTCGGTCCATACCAAACGCCTTGATGAAGTAAGTAGAACTTAATTGCGACTTCCCAATGCTCATGTTGATTACTTTCTACGTCTTTTAAGATCAGATCGACAGCACCAATGGTTCGCCCAGTGGCGTCATTTAATTGAATCTCTTCAGCAACCAGTTCATAACGAGGCGAACAGGTTAGCAACTTGGTGCAAAGGTACTGATACAGAAAACCAAGGCGAGGGTTTCCATCATATTTTTCATTGTCTGGCAGAGCCTGCGTCTGAATATCTTTGACAGTGACAAAAGGGGGCTTAAGTTTGAAAAGTGGAGAGGTGTTAGCAATCCATTGTTGGAAACGTTGTAGTGAATTCATCCATTATCCTTGTTGTCACGGGTAAAGCCTTTCTATTGTATCTAAATTTGTTTGAGTTGGGGATGTCACAACTGGCATCTGGATTGCGGTTCGATATACACTTTGCTCAAGCCACAAGTATTGGAAGTAATAATGAATAATTTACAGTTGGAAAAGATCCTCAACGAGAAATTGTCGCCGCAACTTATCAAAGACTACGCGCCAAATGGAATGCAAGTAGAAGGTAAATCAGAAATCAAACGTATCGTAACTGGTGTCACTGCTTCACAAGCCTTGATCAATAAAGCCATCGAGTTGGAAGCTGATGCTCTGCTTGTGCATCATGGGTACTTTTGGAAAGGTGAACCAGAGCCTATTCGTGGTATGAAAGGTAAGCGCATTCGTAGTTTGATTAAAAACGACATCAACCTTTACGGCTACCACTTACCGTTAGATATTCACCCAGAACTCGGCAATAACGCTGAGCTTGCTCGTTTGTTGAATATCTCGGTTGAAGGTGGGTTAGAAGGTCACCCTCAGTCCGTGGCGATGTTTGGTCGTTTAAAACAAGCGATGACAGGTGCTGAGTTTGCGAACAAAATTAATCAAGTCCTAAACCGTGAACCTTTGCATATCGCACCTGAAAATGCAGACAAAATGATTGAGACCGTCGGTTGGTGTACTGGCGGTGGTCAAGATTTTATTGAGCTTGCCGCTCAGCACGGATTAGATGCGTTTATTTCGGGTGAGATCTCAGAGCGAACAACTTACACCGCTCGTGAGTTAGACATTCATTATTTCTCTGCGGGTCACCATGCTACAGAACGTTACGGTATTAAGGCGTTGGGTGAATGGTTGGCGCAAGAGCACGGGTTAGATGTCACGTTTATCGATATTGATAATCCAGTATAGACGGGACGGACTTCATCCTTCGTGATACGGGGACGCTCTGCTTTCTAAACAGAGAGAAAGAGCAGATCCCCAACTCACTTGTGCCTCGCTCATAAAGAAGACGAAAACTCTGAAGTCTTCACGACGTCATCTTCGATTGTGAGGTAGGAGCAACGTCAGGAATTTCTTGTGTAATAGCTGTAAGAGCGTAGAGGAATAGTCTCTCGATGCGACGCATTTCATAGAACGTTGCGTGTTCTCGTCTCTTCAAATAAAGAAAGGGCTGACGCTTTCACGTCAACCCCAACTCTTATCCGATTATCGATTCTAACGGTTATTCACGCTCGTGCAGTGGAGAGAACTCACGCTGAGTTTCACCTGTGTATAGCTGACGAGGACGACCGATTCGGTTTAGTGGGTCGCTGTGCATTTCGTTCCAGTGAGCGATCCAACCGATAGTACGAGAAATCGCGAAGATTACCGTAAACATCGATACAGGAATGCCGATCGCTTTTAGAATGATACCTGAGTAGAAGTCTACGTTCGGGTAAAGCTTCTTAGACACGAAGTATTCGTCAGAAAGTGCAATACGCTCAAGCTCCATTGCTACGTCTAGTAGTGGATCTTTAATGTTTAGCTCTTTTAGAACTTCGTGACATGTTTCGCGCATAACTGTAGCGCGTGGATCGTAGTTTTTGTAAACGCGGTGACCAAAGCCCATTAGACGGAACGGGTCATCTTTGTCTTTTGCACGTTCAACGTACTCAGGAATGTTCTCTACACTGCCGATCTCTTCAAGCATCTTCAGACATGCTTCGTTTGCACCACCGTGTGCAGGACCCCATAGAGAAGCAATACCTGCGGCAATACATGCGAATGGGTTCGCTCCAGAAGAACCAGATAGACGAACGGTCGATGTTGATGCGTTTTGTTCGTGATCTGCGTGAAGCGTAAAGATTTTATCCATCGCACGAGCAACAACAGGGTTTACTTCGTATTCTTCACATGGGTTTGCGTACATCATGTGTAAGAAGTTTTCTGCGTAGCTTAGGTCGTTACGAGGGTAGATAAATGGCTGACCGATTGAGTACTTGTAACACATCGCCGCCAATGTTGGCATTTTCGATAGCAGACGGTACGCCGCAATTTCACGGTGTTCGTCGTTGTTGATATCTAGTGAATCGTGGTAGAAGGCCGCTAGTGCACCAACCACACCACACATTACTGCCATTGGGTGAGCGTCGCGACGGAAGCCATGGAAGAAGCTTGCGATTTGCTCGTGCACCATTGTATGGCGAGTAACCGTTGTTTTGAATTGCTCGTATTGCTCACGGGTAGGGGCTTCGCCATAAAGCAGGATGTAACATACTTCCAAGTAATCTGCGTTATTGGCTAATTGGTCAATTGGGTAACCGCGGTGCAAAAGAATACCTTTGCCGCCGTCGATGTACGTGATTGACGATTCACAAGATGCAGTGGCAAGAAAACCTGGGTCAAAAGTAAAGTAACCATTGGCTCCCAGTTTACGAACATCAATCACAGGTGTACCTAGCGTACCGTCCATAATTGGCAGTTCGATCGGCGCATGACCTTCAACATGAAGGGTAGCTTTCTTATCCGCCATAACAATCTCCTTTGTTTATTATTTAATCCGTCCAGGATGTTTATGTGCCATTTTTGTACTGTTGTTAAAGCTTAAAGTCAATTTTTCTCCATTTTTGTGTGCACTTGTTATGATTTTTCTCATGAAAATCGTTAAAAATCTGTTCTATGTAGCATAATTTGTTACATCAATTGTATTAGAATGTTGCTAGCCGTATATTGGCACAGAAAATTTTAGTTAAATCCTTATAAATTCGGGGCTAGAAACAAAAGTGAGGTTTGTTTGTGGACTCCGGTTGTTAACAAAGTGTTTACAATTATCTCCGAGCTTATTGCGAGTATTTGTTAGTCAAATGTTAACTTTTGTACGTTTGGAAGCTGAAATTGGTTATAACAATAAATGCTCAATGGAGCTGAGTGAGCAAGCCCGTGAAAGAAAGAAAGTCAAGACCTGTTAATTTAGATTTACAGACCATCCGCTTTCCCATCACAGCAATCGCGTCAATCCTACACCGTGTATCTGGTGTGATTACGTTTGTTGCGGTGGGTATATTACTTTGGTTACTGTCCATTTCTCTGTCGTCCCCGATGGGTTTTATGGAAGCCGCTGACATTGTCGATAGCTTCTTCGTGAAATTCATTCTATGGGGCATTCTAACTGCACTTGCCTACCACATTGCTGGTGGTGTTCGTCACTTATTGATGGACCTAGGTCATTTCGAAGAACTCGATTCAGGCGCGATGAGCGCTAAAGTCGCATTTGGTGCAACTGCAGTGTTATCACTACTGGCGGGGATCTTGGTATGGTAAAACACGTTTCTTCATTTGGTCGTAATGGTGTTCACGATTTCTTATTGATTCGTGCTTCAGCCATCATTATGACGCTATACACGATTTATCTAGTGAGCTTCTGTGCTTTCTCAGATATCTCTTACGCATCTTGGGCCCAATTCTTTGGTGGTACTTTCACCAAAGTTTTCACCATGTTGGCACTTGTTTCTATTCTGATTCACGCGTGGATTGGTTTATGGCAAGTCTTAACCGATTACATTAAGTGCTCGAAACTTCGCGGTGCACTTCAACTTGGTGTTATTGCCGTTCTGTTCGGCTATGTCTTCTCTGGTCTATTTATTCTGTGGGGTGCGTAAGTGTCTATTCCAGTTCGTGAGTTTGATGCCGTAGTAATCGGCGCTGGTGGTGCGGGCATGCGCGCTGCACTACAAATTTCGGAGCAAGGCTTATCATGTGCTTTGCTATCTAAAGTTTTCCCAACTCGTTCTCATACTGTATCCGCGCAGGGTGGTATTACAGTTGCGCTTGGTAACTCGCACAAGGACGATTGGCAATGGCATATGTACGATACGGTAAAAGGTTCTGATTACATCGGTGACCAAAATGCGATTGAGTACATGTGTAAAAATGGTCCTGAGTCAGTTATCGAACTAGAAAAAATGGGTCTTCCATTCTCTCGCTTTGATAACGGAACAATCTACCAACGTCCATTTGGTGGCCAGTCAAAAGAGTTTGGTGGTGAGCAAGCGGCTCGTACAGCAGCAGCGGCAGACCGTACTGGTCACGCACTTCTTCACACGCTGTACCAACAAAACGTAAAACACAAAACAACCATTTTCTCTGAATGGTACGCTCTAGATTTGGTGAAAAACCAAGACGGCGCGATCATGGGTTGTACGGCTATCTGTATGGAAACGGGTGAGATTTGTTACTTCAAATCGAAAGCAACCATCCTAGCAACAGGTGGTGCAGGCCGTATCTACGCGTCGACTACTAACGCGCACATCAATACTGGTGATGGTGTTGGTATGGCACTTCGCGCAGGCGTTCCAATGCAAGACATGGAAATGTGGCAGTTCCACCCAACGGGTATTGCTGGTGCAGGTGTTCTTGTTACAGAAGGTTGTCGTGGTGAAGGTGGTTACCTTCTAAATAAAGATGGCGAGCGCTTCATGGAGCGTTATGCGCCAAACGCGAAAGACCTTGCAGGTCGTGACGTAGTAGCTCGTTCTATGATGATTGAAATCCGTGAAGGTCGTGGTTGTGACGGTCCTTGGGGTCCACACATCAAGCTGAAATTGGATCACCTAGGTAAAGATGTTCTTGAGTCTCGTCTGCCTGGTATCTGTGAGCTTTCGCGTACATTCGCGCACGTTGATCCAGTTAAAGAGCCAATTCCAGTAATCCCAACTTGTCACTACATGATGGGTGGTGTTCCAACGCAAGTTTCAGGTCAAGCAATCAAACAGACTGCTGACGGTAATGATGTCGAAGTCCAAGGTCTATACGCTTGTGGTGAAATTGCTTCTGTATCGGTACACGGTGCAAACCGTCTGGGCGGCAACTCACTGCTTGATTTGGTGGTATTCGGTCGCGCAACAGGTCTACACCTTGGCGAAACACTGGCTGCACAAGCTGAAGCTCGTCCAGCAACAGAGTCTGACATCGAAGCTTCACTAGCGCGTACTATGCGTTGGGAGAACAGCACTGGTGGTGAAGATCCAGTTCAAATCCGTAAAGATCTACAATCTTGCATGCAAAACAGCTTCTCGGTATTCCGTGAAGGCGATGCAATGGCAACAGGTCTGGAAGAGTTGAAAGTAATTCGTGAGCGCCTAAAAGATGCACACCTAGCTGACAAGTCTTCTGAATTCAACACGCAACGTATTGAGTGTTTAGAGCTAGACAACTTGATGGAAACTGCATTCTCTACAGCAGTAGCGGCGAACTACCGTACTGAAAGCCGTGGCGCACATGCTCGCTTCGACTTCCCTGAGCGTGATGATGAAAATTGGCTATGCCACTCAATCTACAACCCGGAAACTGAAGCAATGACTAAGCGTGATGTGAATATGACGCCAACTCATCGTGAAGCTTTCCCTCCGAAAGTACGTACTTACTAAAGGGAGGATATGACTATGAAACTAAACTTCTCTTTATACCGTTACAACCCGGATGTAGACACAAAACCTTACATGAAAGACTACGTTCTTGAAGTGGAAGAAGGCTCAGACATGATGGTTCTGGACGCGCTGATTTTACTAAAAGAGCAAGATCCGAGCATTGCATTCCGTCGTTCATGTCGTGAAGGGGTATGTGGATCTGATGGTCTGAATATGAATGGTAAAAACGGTCTAGCGTGCATTACTCCGCTATCTGCGCTTCAAGGTGACAAGATTGTCATCCGACCGTTACCTGGCCTACCAGTAGTACGTGATCTTATCGTTGACATGACACAGTTCTACGATAACTATGCGAAAGTTAAGCCTTTCTTGATTGATGACGGTGCTCTACCACCATCGCGAGAGAACTTACAATCGCCAGATGAACGTGCGCATTTAGATGGATTGTATGAATGTATTATGTGTGCATGTTGTACAACTTCTTGTCCATCATTCTGGTGGAACCCAGATAAATTTATCGGCCCTGCTGGTCTCTTAGCGGCTTACCGTTGGCTAATTGATAGCCGAGATACAGCAACTGATGAACGTTTGTCCGATCTTGATGATGCATTTAGCGTTTTTCGTTGCCATGGCATCATGAATTGTGTAAGTGTTTGTCCTAAGGGGCTAAATCCTACGAAAGCCATCGGTCACATCAAGTCGATGCTGGTGAATCGTTCGATTTAATTAACAACAAAAATTGCCGACCCAAATGGGTCGGCTCTTAATAGCTCGGCGCAGACCGAAGCAAACGTGAAAACTACTGGTTAAGGGAAAATATGCACAACGGCGTGATGAAGGCATGGCTCGAGTCTTCACACTTGGCTGGCGCCAATGCAACGTATGTAGAGGACCTCTACGAACTGTATCTAAGTGATCCCGATCTGGTAAGTGAGGAGTGGAAACGCGTATTTGATGAGTTACCTAAAAACTCAGAAGAAGTGGCAGAACAGCCGCATTCGCGTGTCCGTGACTACTTCCGACGACTCGCTCAAGAAACAAAGCATTACAGTGTCCAAGTTAGTGATCCAGATGTCGACGCTAAGCAAGTAAAAGTTCTACAGCTTATCAACGCATACCGCTTCCGCGGTCATGAAGCTGCTGAGCTTGATCCTCTAGGTCTATGGCAACGTCCACCTGTGGCGGAGCTAGACCCTGCATTCCACAATCTCACCGAAGATGACTTCGAAGAAACTTTCAACGTAGGTTCTTTTGCTATTGGGCAAGAAACCATGCAGTTGAAAGATATCTACTCAGCTCTGAAGAAAACGTACTGTGGTTCTATTGGTGCTGAATACATGCACATGACAGACACAGAACAGAAGCGTTGGATTCAGCAACGTTTAGAGTCTGTGGTTGGTCAGCCATCTTTCGATAAAACTGAAAAACGTACATTCCTTGAGGAGCTAACTGCTGCTGAAGGTCTTGAGCGTTACTTGGGTGCTAAGTTCCCAGGCGCTAAACGTTTCTCTCTAGAAGGTGGTGATGCACTAATTCCGATGACAAAAGAGCTGATTCGTCATGCTGGTAAGAGCGGCATGCGTGAAGTGGTTATCGGTATGGCTCACCGTGGACGTTTGAACATGCTAGTCAACGTTCTAGGTAAGAAGCCACAAGATTTGTTTGACGAGTTTGCAGGCAAACATGACGAAACATGGGGTACGGGTGACGTTAAGTACCACCAAGGTTTCTCTGCAGACTTTGCAACGCCAGGTGGCGATGTCCACTTAGCGCTAGCATTTAACCCATCTCACCTTGAGATTGTAAACCCAGTAGTTATCGGTTCGGTTCGTGCGCGTCAAGATCGCCTTGGTGATTTTGATGGTAGCCGCGTACTGCCAATCACTATTCACGGTGACTCAGCAATTGCAGGTCAGGGCGTGGTAGCAGAGACGTTTAACATGTCTCTAGCGCGTGGCTTCTGTGTCGGCGGTACGGTACGTATCGTTGTGAACAACCAAGTTGGTTTTACAACATCGAACCCTCGTGATACTCGCTCGACGATGTACTGTACTGATATTGCGAAGATGGTACAGGCTCCGATTTTCCACGTTAATGCTGACGACCCAGAAGCAGTTGCTTTTGTCACTCGTATTGCTCTGGATTACCGCAACGAGTTTAAGCGTGATGTTGTGATTGATTTGGTTTGTTACCGTCGTCATGGTCACAACGAAGCGGATGAGCCGAATGCGACTCAACCGTTGATGTACCAGAAAATCAAAAAGCACCCAACACCACGTAAGCTATACGCTGATGTATTGATCGATAAAAATGAATCAGATATTGAAGTTGCAACTCAGCTTGTGAATGAGTACCGCGACGCACTTGATAAAGGTGAAGTTGTGGTGAAAGAGTGGCGTCCAATGGCTCTTCACTCTGTTGACTGGTCTCCGTATCTAGGTCACGACTGGGATGTTGAATGGGACAACAAATTTGATTCAACCCGCTTGAAAGAGCTTGGTCAACGCCTAATTCAATACCCGGATAGCCATAAGCTACAAAGCCGTGTAAACAAGCTTTACAACGATCGTGCTGCAATGATCAGTGGTGAGAAGCCATTAGATTGGGGTATGGCAGAGACACTTGCGTACGCTACCTTAGTTGACGATGGCAAGCGTATTCGTATCTCTGGTCAGGACTCAGGTCGTGGTACTTTCTTCCATCGTCACTCTGTTTTGCATAACCAAAACGATGCGAGCACTTACATCCCGCTAGCGAATATTCATGACAAACAAGGTCCATTCCAAGTCTTTGACTCTGTATTGTCAGAAGAAGCGGTACTGGCGTTTGAGTACGGTTACGCAACGGCAGAGCCAAGCGGTTTGACCATTTGGGAAGCACAATTTGGTGATTTCGCAAACGGTGCGCAAGTGGTGATCGACCAGTTCATTTCGTCGGGTGAGCAAAAATGGGCTCGTCTATGTGGTCTGACGATGCTGTTGCCACACGGTTATGAAGGTCAAGGTCCTGAGCACTCGTCAGCGCGTTTAGAACGTTACCTACAATTGTGTGCTGAACAAAACATGCAGGTTGTAGTGCCATCTACACCAGCACAGGTTTACCACATGATCCGTCGTCAGGTGGTGCGTCCAATGCGTCGTCCACTGATTGTTATGTCACCTAAGTCGCTACTGCGTCATCCACTTTGTACATCGTCGTTGGAAGATCTTTCTGAAGGTACATTCCAGCCGGCGATTCCAGAAATCGATAATCTGGAACCAAGCAAAGTGAAACGTGTTGTGTTCTGTTCGGGTAAGGTTTATTTCGACCTTCTAGAACAGCGTCGCAATAACGAACAAGATGATGTTGCTATTGTGCGTATTGAGCAGCTATACCCATTCCCGATGGAAGAAGTTCAAGCCGCTATTGAGCAATACACGAATGTTGAAGACTTTGTATGGTGTCAGGAAGAGCCTCAAAACCAGGGTGCTTGGTACTGTAGCCAACACAACTTCCGTGCTGCTATTCCAGCAGGCGCAGATCTTAAATACGCAGGTCGCCCAGCTTCTGCTTCGCCAGCAGTAGGCTACATGTCGGTGCACTTGAAACAACAAAAAGCGTTGGTTGAAGACGCTCTGAACGTGAACTCAAAAACTTCGAATTAAGAACTAGAAGTTAAAGGAAGAAACAGATATGACAATTGAAATTCTGGTTCCAGATTTACCTGAATCAGTTGCTGACGCAACCGTAGCGACATGGCACAAACAACCAGGCGACGTAGTCGAGCGTGATGAAGTTCTGGTTGATATCGAAACTGATAAAGTCGTGCTTGAAGTACCTGCTCCGGAAGCGGGCGTTTTAGAAGCCATTATCGAAGAAGAAGGTGCGACAGTACTTTCTAAGCAGTTGATTGCAAAACTTAAGCCAGGTGCCGTAGCAGGCGAACCAACGACAGATTCAACAGAAGACAAAGAAGCATCTCCTGACAAGCGTCATAAAGCAACGCTGACAGAAGAGAGCAACGATGCGTTAAGCCCTGCGGTTCGTCGTCTTCTTGCTGAACACGGTCTAGAAGCAAGCCAAGTGAAAGGCTCTGGTGTTGGCGGTCGCATTACTCGCGAAGATATCGAAGCGCACCTTGCAAACGCAAAAGCAGCTCCGAAAGCAGAAGCTCCAGCAGCTGTTGAAGCGCCTGCGGCAGCTCGCAGCCAAAAACGTGTTCCAATGACGCGTCTACGTAAGACAGTGGCAAATCGTCTTCTAGAAGCGAAAAACAACACGGCAATGCTAACTACGTTTAACGAAGTGAACATGAAGCCAATCATGGACCTTCGTAAGCAGTACAAAGACCAGTTTGAAGAGCGTCACGGCACTCGTCTTGGCTTTATGTCTTTCTACGTGAAAGCAGTAACTGAAGCACTAAAACGTTACCCAGAAGTGAATGCATCTATTGATGGTGATGACATCGTTTACCACAACTACTTTGATATCAGTATGGCGGTTTCTACGCCACGCGGTCTAGTGACGCCAGTTCTAAAAGACTGTGACACGCTAGGTTTTGCTGACATCGAAAAAGGCATCAAAGAGCTAGCAATCAAAGGTCGTGACGGCAAGCTAACGGTTGATGAGTTGATGGGCGGTAACTTCACTATCACTAACGGCGGTGTATTTGGTTCATTGATGTCTACGCCAATCATTAACCCACCACAATCAGCAATCTTGGGTATGCACAAGATCCAAGAGCGTCCAATGGCGGTTGATGGCAAAGTAGAAATCTTGCCAATGATGTACCTAGCACTATCTTACGATCACCGTTTGATTGATGGTCGTGAGTCAGTGGGTTTCCTAGTAACCATTAAAGAGCTACTAGAAGATCCAGCGCGTCTGTTATTAGACGTTTAATATCGCTAAAACGTCGAGTTGTCCCTGATAGCTCGACGCCTACAGCATCCAAGGCTAGACTGGCTCAGCGTCTGGCCTTCACTTGAACTGCCCCCGATATAATCTATAAGCAGTTGATTTGAGAAGACCCTACAGACGCACCGCATGAAGTGGTGTTATGGAAATAATAAATCCCTTAAGGGATAAACAAACGGAATATCAAAATGAATTTGCATGAATACCAAGCCAAACAGCTGTTTGCAGAATTCGGTTTGCCTGTACCGGAAGGCTACGCATGTGATACGCCACAAGAAGCTTTTGAAGCAGCGGGTCGCATCACTACTGAAAAGAAAGTTGTAAAGTGTCAGGTTCACGCTGGCGGTCGCGGTAAAGCGGGCGGCGTAGAGCTACACGATACAAAAGATGGTGTAAAAGAATTCGCACAAAAATGGCTAGGTAAGAACTTGGTTACTTACCAAACAGACGCAAATGGTCAGCCTGTTACTAAAATCCTTGTAGAAGAAGCATCTAACATTGCTAACGAACTTTACCTTGGTGCGGTTGTAGACCGTGCAAGCCGTAAGATCGTATTCATGGCTTCAACTGAAGGTGGTGTGGAAATCGAAAAAGTTGCGGAAGAAACACCGGAGCTAATCCACAAAGCAGCAATCGATCCACTAGTAGGTCCTCAGGCTTACCAAGGTCGTGAGCTCGCGTTCAAACTTGGTCTTGAAGGTGACCAAATCAAACAATTCGTTAAGATCTTCATGGGTCTTGGCACTATGTTCTCTCAGTACGACCTAGCGCTACTAGAGATCAACCCACTGGTTATTACTGGCGAAGGCAACCTGCTGTGTCTTGACGGTAAGATCAACATTGACTCAAACGCGTTATACCGTCAGCCTAAGCTTCGTGAAATGCACGATCCTTCACAAGAAGATGAGCGTGAAGCGCACGCAGCTCAGTGGGAACTGAACTACGTAGCACTAGACGGCAACGTTGGCTGTATGGTTAATGGTGCAGGTCTGGCGATGGGGACAATGGACATCGTCAACCTACACGGTGGCAAGCCGGCCAACTTCCTAGACGTAGGTGGCGGTGCAACAAAAGAGCGTGTAGCGGAAGCGTTCAAGATCATCCTATCTGATGACAACGTGAAAGCAGTTCTAGTCAACATCTTCGGCGGTATCGTTCGTTGTGACATGATCGCAGAAGGCATCATTGGTGCAGTGAAAGAAGTTGGTGTAACGGTACCTGTTGTTGTTCGTCTTGAAGGTACTAACGCTGACCTAGGTCGCGAAGTTCTTGCTAATTCTGATGTTGATATCATTGCTGCTGAGTCGCTAACAGATGCTGCTCAGAAAGTTGTTGCTGCTGCGGAGGCTAAATAATGTCTGTACTAATTAACAAAGACACTAAAGTAATCTGTCAGGGCTTCACGGGTGGTCAAGGTACTTTCCACTCAGAGCAGGCAATTGCTTACGGTACACAAATGGTTGGTGGTGTATCTCCAGGTAAAGGTGGTCAAACTCACCTTGGTCTTCCTGTATTCAACACTGTACGTGAAGCAGTCGAAGTGACTGGCGCAACAGCAACAGTAATCTACGTACCAGCGCCATTCTGTAAAGATGCAATCCTAGAAGCGATTGACGCGGGTATTGAGCTTATCGTGACCATCACGGAAGGCATCCCAACAACAGATATGATCGATGTTAAAGTGAAGCTAGAAGAAACTGGCGTTCGCATGATCGGTCCAAACTGTCCGGGTGTTATCACACCTGATGAATGTAAGATCGGTATCATGCCTGGTCATATTCACAAGAAAGGTAAAGTAGGTATCGTTTCTCGTTCAGGTACTCTAACGTACGAAGCGGTTAAGCAAACAACGGATGAAGGCTTCGGTCAATCAACGTGTGTTGGTATCGGTGGTGACCCAATTCCTGGTTCAAACTTTATCGATATCCTTAAACTTTTCCAAGAAGACCCAGAAACTGAAGCAATCGTAATGATTGGTGAAATTGGTGGTACTGCGGAAGAAGAAGCTGCTGCTTACATCAAAGAAAACGTAACGAAGCCAGTGGTTTCTTACATTGCTGGTGTAACGGCTCCTCCTGGTAAACGTATGGGTCACGCTGGTGCGATTATCTCTGGTGGCAAAGGTACTGCTGAAGACAAATTCGCAGCACTAGAAGCGGCTGGCGTTAAGACTGTGAAATCTCTAGCAGAGATTGGCAAAGGTCTACGTGAAGTGACAGGTTGGTAATCAACCAAACCATTACAAAAGCATCAAAAAAGCCTGCGATTTCGCAGGCTTTTCTTTTTCTATCAGTGCATTAGGGTTTACGTCTAATCAATTGGCTAAGCATAAACAGGAATGTTGCACTAATGACAACAGAAGGACCTGCTGGCGTATCGAAGTGCCAAGATAGGCTTAACCCCATTAACACTGCAATCGAACCGATAATCGAGGCAAACAATGCCATTTGCTCTGGTGATGAGGAAACTTTGCGCGCAGTGGCTGCAGGGATAATCAGTAGAGAAGTCATGATCAATGCGCCAACAAACTTCATACCTACTGCGATGACCACACCCACCATCAGCATTAATACCAAACGCACTAGATCGGTATTCACGCCCTCCACGGCGGCAAGCTCTTCGCTGACTGTGCTGGAGAGCAGTGGGCGCCAAAAGATGTACAAACACGCACTTACAGCAACAACACCAGCGTAGATGAACATCAGATCTTGTGGCGAGACCGCAAGCAAGTCACCGAATAGGTAGCTCATAAGATCTACGCGAACGTTGTCTAAGAAACTGACGGACACTAAACCAATGGACAGTGCACTGTGCGCCAAGATACCAAGCAAGGTATCTGTCGCCACAAGCTGTTGTTTTTGCAGAGTCACAAGCAGGACCGCTAACGCTAAACAGCAAACTAGTAGCGCAAGATATAGGTTCACATTGAGTAAAAAGCCCAGCGCTAACCCCATTAACGAGGCGTGAGCAAGGGTATCGCCAAAGTAAGCCATTTTTCGCCAAACCACGAATGAGCCAAGTGGACCTGCGATGAGCGCAATACCAATACCAGCCAGAATTGAAGGCAATAAAAACTCAATCATGATGATGATGTCCGTGAGAATGGTTTGAACAAGATGTAGCATCGCCAGTGACTGGTGAACCCGCTAAATCGTGGTGGTGATGCTCATGATCATGATGGTAAAAAGCCAGAGATTCTCGAGTCGCATTACCAAACAGCGCAATGTAAGAAGGGTGCTGGGTGATGGTTGCCGGTGAGCCAGAGCAGCACACATGATGATGCAAGCAAATCACATCGTCAGTTTTAGCCATCACTAAGTGCAAGTCATGAGACACCATGAACACACCGCAGTCAAATCGGTGGCGGATGCTCTCAATTAAGTCATAGAGATCGATCTGACCTTGAACATCGACCCCTTGAGCGGGTTCATCTAATACCAACAATTCTGGACGTTGTAGTAGGGCGCGTGCGAGCAATACTCGTTGGTTCTCTCCGCCAGATAGACGGTGCATGTTACTTGCGATGAGATGCTCAGCTCCAACAAGGCGTAGCGCATCGAGACATTCCTGCTTGCTATACTTGCCAGCAAGGTTCAAAAAGCGAATGACATTGAGTGGCAGTGAATCGTTGAGTTTCAGTTTCTGAGGAACATAACCAATTTTCAGTTTACGTTGCTTCGTTAACTTACCGCTGGTCGGTTTTTGGAGACCTAGAATGACTTTAACTAATGTCGATTTTCCCGCTCCGTTGGGACCAATTAGGGTGGTGATCTTGCCCTTTTCTAATTCCATAGTGATATTGTCGAGAACTCTGCGTTCGTCAAACTCGACGCACAGTTGCTCAAGACGGACTAGTGAAGACATGAATGAAACTCATTTGCAAAATAATAATGTTATAATGTAACATTATCTCACTTTCCACGCCATACCCCAAGTAAAACTATGAAAAGAGCTATTATTCTTGCTGTCTCAGCAATATTAACGTTACCTGCTCACGCGGTAACTGTGTTAACCAGTATCAAACCAATTCAAATGATCACGACCGAGCTTACTGAAGGCGTAACGGCTCCGGACGTATTGCTACAAAACAATGCATCTCCGCATGATTACGCGTTGCGCCCTTCTGATGTCCAGAAAGTAGCAGCAGCGGATCTGGTGATTTGGTATGGGCACGACCTCGAACCATTCCTTGAAAAAGTGGTGACAGATAGAGGGAACACACTAACACTAAGCCAAATTCCAGGTTTGTCGCTGCGAGAGTTTGGTAGCGAGCATTCTCATGATCACGATGGTCATGACCATGGTACACATGATCCTCATTTTTGGTTGGGTGTTGAAACAGTACAACAGGTCGCTAATGCAATTGCACACAAGTTAGCGGAAGTTGATCCAGTACATGCCGATACGTACGCCAACAACCTGAAGAAATTTGAAGTAAAGTTGAACGCGACTGATTCTGAGATTAAACAGCAGCTTGCTCCAGTCAAAGATAAAGGTTACTTCGTATTCCATGATGCTTATGGGTATTTTGAAGAGCGTTATGGTTTGAATCAAATGGGTCACTTCACTGTTTCACCGGACCGTAAACCTGGTGCAAAAACACTGATTCGTATCCGTAAAACGTTGGGAACCGGTGATGTAGCGTGCGTGTTCTCTGAACCTCAGTTTACTCCGGCGGTTATTGAGAGTGTGATGCGCGGCAGTGACGTTCGTTCAGGTGTTCTTGATCCGCTGGGTAGTGAGGTTGAGGTGAAATCTGGAAGTTACTTCGAATTTCTTAAAGGAATGTCCAACAGCTTTAGTCAATGTTTGAGCGAAAAGTAACAATTGTGTTGTGCTTCTCTACACGGAATACGTTTTTAACGTGATCTGGCAGTAAGAATTACAAACCTTAAGCGCAGTGAGTCTTTTCTATCAAAGGATTTGAGATATCATTATCAATAATTAGCGGCTCAAAATAACCATATAGACACTTAGCTATGGAAGGCATGAGTGAACCATGAGTCGCACGTATTGATACATGTAAGGATTTTATCTTGCTGCGCCAATTAGCCCTCTTTTTCTGGGCTTTTATCCTCTCATTTCAAGCGTTTGCTTCAAGTGAAGCGAATGCGATCTTTTACCCTTTGCCAAATCAGGTTAAGGGGACTTTTATTGCGGCAAAAAAATTGTTCCCGGGTGAGCATGGTGGGCTTTGGATTCACGATGTCCACGGACGGGTGCTGTTTTATGATGGGCAAACCACTTTGCCAAAATCAGGCAGTTTTCTACGAGCGAAAGTAGAACAACTGGCATACCACAAAGGCTCATTCTGGACGTTTATCGAAAACGAGGTATATCAGACTTACCCTAACCAAGAACGTCGCTTGGTCTTTAGTCTCAATCCTGGTTCTCAAATTCGTAAGATTGGCTCATCTGGCAATTTTATCTGGGTTAGTGACGGCGCGCATTTCTATACCTACAATATTGAAACCAGTGAACTTAACTCCTTCTCTTTACTGCAACTCTATCAGCATAGTAACAACAGTTACGTCTATATTAATGACGCCATTTTCGTCGAAACGAAGTGGGCGTTAGCGACGACATCAGGTGTATATCTATCAGAGGGGAGCAAGTTCAACCATGTTGTTTCGTCGGGTAAGCACTACATAGAAAAAGTGTATTACTCACATACTCGTCGAGAGATTCTGGTCGGAACGCTAAAAGGCGCGCTGATTTTTAATATCTCCGAACCAGATAAACCTGTCATTCGAATTGGTACATCTCACGTTCTTACATTTGCAGAAACCAACCAAGAGTATTGGGTCGGAACGGAGCAAGGGCTTTATTTGTATTCGTTCTTAAGCGGAGATGTAACTCAAGTCACCCCGGCAAGCTTCCTTGAGCTGGAATTAGCGACCACTAAGATCTACTCGTTATTGAACGACAACATGGGCGGTATGTGGATTGCTACCAACCAAGGCATTCGTTATTACTCATTATTTAGTAAAAAATTCGAGCGAACAACGTTCAGTAGTTACGATCAATTGACACTTTCTGGGCGAATCCGCCAAACGTTGACGGGACCTGATGGTGCGCTTTGGTTTGCTGATGATCATAAGCTTTATCGCTCAGGACCTAAGGCAATTAGTGAGGTTTTAGATTTATCTTCTCAGATTAATGAGTTCGCTTTTCAAGGTGATAAGTTATGGATAGCGACAGCAAATGGCCTTGAGATATTCGATCTTGAGAACTTAACCCCAATGACCTTCCCGTATTTGCAAGTCATTGCAGGACGAGCCGTTGATCATATTGTGGCTGACGGGGCGAGCCGATTGTGGGTATCAAGTGGTTATCAACTGTTTAATATCGACGCTGAAAAGCAAGAAATGCGTAACTTTGGCAGTGACTGGTTAGTGAGTCAGTATCTACCTGCCAAAATTACTCGTTTGTATGACAAAGAAGAGTTGCTGCTGATTGGTACCGATCACGGTGTCTATGAGTATGATGGAGAGCGGATTCGTTTTAACCGTTTCTCTGAAAAGTATGGAGAGTCGCTTGATATCATTACTGCTAATGATGGCTCTCAATGGTTTGCATCTGCTTACGGTGTTTTTCGAACCATCCCGGGTCGTAACGAAAAGCAGGTGATGGAAATGAGTGTTTCAAACTCTCGGCCCGCTTGTTTACTGAGTGATTCTGAAGGGGTTTGGCTCGCTTCATCGGTAGGGTTAAGCTATTACCATCTCTCCGGTCAGTTGATGAAGCACTATTCCTCTTCTTCAGGCTTAATTAATAATGAATTTCTTCCAGGCGTTTGTAATCTGATTCGACGTTCAGAGGATAGTGACCGCCAACTTATCTTTGGATCTCAATACGGTTTAGTGAAAGCTGATTCATCAAAACTGCTAGTGTCTAATACGCCAGAGTCCAAACTTATTGTTAGCCAAGTCATGTTGGAAAATGATGTTGTTCAAGTAGGAAGCTCTGACTTAGAAGATATGAAGTTGCCTTATGGGTCTTCATTGAGTTTCTTGTTTGGTGTGATGCCAAAACCAGATAACCAAAACCTCTACTATCGCTTGAATGAGAGTGAACAATGGCAATCTCTGGAAGGTGGACAGTTAACACTAGAGCACTTAAATTCCGGAGATTATCACCTTCAAGTAAGTAATGACTCACAACTCGCCTCTGGTTTGATTGGACTTGAATCTAAGTTTACGGTACTCAAGCCTTGGTATTTGTCAAAGTTGGCAATATCTGGATTTACGTTAATTACGATCGCAACGTTAGCACTCCTGATGTACTGGCGTTCGCGATTTGTATTGCAAGCGAACCGTGATCTAGCGGCGCAGGTGACATTAAAAACCAATCAGTTACGTCATCAAAGTCGAGTTCTATTGACGAGCAATCAACAGCTTAGAAAGCAAATTCAAGTGAGAAACTTGCTGGTGGACCATGTTGCACAATCAATTAAATCTAGTGTGGATTCGATTGCCCATAAGCTTCCACTGGATTTAGATTCAGTAACTCAAGATCACCTTTCTAAAACCTATTGGCAATTGAACGAGCTTAAGAGCTCACCAGAAGATACCAGCAATGGTAGTCAAAACTATAACTTAAGCCAGATTACCCAGTCCGTCGTTGATGTGTGGCGAGAGGACTTCACTAAAGCTGGCATTAGTGTTGAGTTAGAAGATGACAACAAAGCGAGCCGTATTTCACTCGAAAGCTTTAATCTTGATGTCATTTTTAACAGCATCTTCGCCAATATTATTAAACGCTCTTTTAGAGGGCAGTCGGTTAAGTTGGTATTGGAGGAGGGGAATGACATTGTCTCGTTAAGTTTTATCGATCATGGTACCCAGTTACCGAGTAAGGCTTCGACGATGCGACCATCAAACAGCAGCAATGTTGATTTAAGTATGGATAATTTGCCTCAATTGGTGGCGGTCAGCGGTGGTCATTTATCTATGTTTGCGTCGGATGCTCAAAATAAAATTGAAATCACGTGGCCATGTGCTCAAGAACCGAGTCATGTCGAAGAGGTCTTGCCGGAGTTTGCAGAAGTAGAGAAACCACAGCAAGATACATCGCCGGAACAAGAATGGTTGATGAAAGTGTATCAACTTGTCGCAGAACATTATCACGACCCAGAATTTGGTACAGCGTCTGCAGCGAAGATGCTCTATATGTCAGAAAGAAGCCTACAACGACGATTTAAATCTGCTTCTTCACGAACATTGAAAGACTACTTAACGGAAGTTAGGTTGGAAACCGCATGTGAACAATTGCTCGCTGGTGAGAAGATCAGTGAAGTTGCCTTTAACTGCGGCTTTAATGACCCGTCGTACTTTAGCCAGAAGTTTAAGCTACATTTCGGGCTGCCACCTTCTAAGTTCGCAATGACTCAAGAGAGCCAAACAAGCCTCTAGCTCTTAATTCGACATTACCGAGCCTAGCCTTAGCGTTGGGCTTTTTTACGTCTGTAAGGTAAACGGTATCGTAAAGAGCTCAATATAGATTCTGGACACAAGGGAATGACATTTAGTCTGGCGTGATGTGTGATGCGTGATAAAGGGCTCGAGCTATATAACGCAGAGTACGTGCAGCACAATGGCGATATAGTGTTGTGATAGATAATGAGAATAACAGGGATTTGTTCGAGTAAAACGTTTAGGAATTATTGGGACTTAATTGAGAAGCGAATGAAGAAAGAGAAGAAAAAAATATCGTGGTATAGCCGGGGGGACTATACCACGGGTGTCAATGACACCTTCGCTTGCTGCCGGAGTGACATGTTGCCATGCCACCTCTGGAATTCTTTTGAGAGGCTGTTGTCTCTCGATGGGTTAACTATACGAGACCTTACTTATTTTTCTTATAAAAATAACGACAGCTTTATGTGAGAAAAGCGACAAGTTGCCTTTTTCTATTTAAGGTGCTGAATTTATTGATTTTTTAATTTTTCGAAACTGCAAATGTTACGCTTGTGTTAATTTGCATTTGTCTGAAAATATTCAATTTTGACGAAAATGACGTGAAATTAATTAACGGAGTTGACGTTAGATTTCGCCAAAAGCATTAATGAAATCTTTGATTTCACACAATGAATGAGAGGGTATAGAAGAGTAACATTAGCGCCCTATACTATTAATAATAATATTTATCATTTGCACTACTCTTAAGGGCCACTATGAAGCTATCAGAAATCAAACCTGGCGAAACAGTGACAATTCGGTTGTTAGAAGGACTTACGTCGGACGTCAGAAAAAAGCTAATGGTAATGGGACTACTTCCTAATACTGAGGTTAAAGTTATTCGACGCGCACCAATGGGAGACCCACTGCAAGTTGAAGTTCGTGGTGTTTCTGTTGCATTACGAGAGACTATTGCGCAAAACATCGAAGTGGAGCGAGCATAATGCAATACCAAATTCTTACTGTTGGTAACCCAAACAGCGGTAAAACCACACTTTTTAATGGCCTGACTGGTGCAAAACAACAAGTTGGTAACTGGGCTGGTGTAACGGTTGAAAAGAAAACTGGTCAGTTCAAACATGCTGGTGATGAATTTCTTCTGACGGACCTTCCGGGTATCTACTCTCTCGACAGTGGCAATGATAGCAATAGTATCGACGAATCTATCGCATCGCGTGCGGTTTTGACGCACCCTGCTGATCTGATTATCAACGTAGTAGACGCAACGAGTCTTGAGCGCAGCTTATATATGACGCTACAACTGCGTGAACTTGGTCGTCCTATGATTGTTGTATTAAACAAAATGGACGCACTTAAGCGTGAACGCCAAGTCATCAATGTTGCAGAACTAGAAAAAACCTTGGGTTGTCCAGTCGTTAGCCTATCAGCGACAAATAAAGCACAAGTTGCAGAATTTAAAGAGAAGTTGCACAAGTCAGTGGTTCAAGGTGTTGCACTAAAAGACATCGCTTTGAATTACGGCGAACAAATGGAAGCGGCGATCAACAACGTTTCGGCTCTTTTCAATGATCAAACCGTTTCTAACCGTGCTCTAGCAATTCGTGCACTGGAAAAAGATGCACTGGTTCTTAACAGCATGTCGGATGCTGATCGCAATAGCGTTGAAAACACAATTGCAGAACTTGAGCTTGATGTTGACTTACATGTTGCAGATACAAAATACACACGCCTTCATGAAGAGTGTAAGAAAGTACGTCGCAGTGAGGGCAAGCTAAGTCGCAGTGTGACTGAAAAGCTAGACCAATTTATCTTGAACAAGTGGGTGGGCATTCCATTCTTCTTCATTGTTATGTACCTAATGTTCATGTTCTCTATCAACATTGGTAGTGCGTTCATCGACTTCTTTGATATCGGTGTCGGTGCTCTGTTGGTTGATGGTGGACACCACTTGTTAGACGGTCATTTGCCTGTGTGGTTAGTGACGGTGCTTGCTGATGGTATTGGTGGTGGTATCCAAACGGTTGCAACCTTTATTCCAGTTATCGCGTGTTTGTACTTGTTCTTAGCGGTACTAGAAAGCTCAGGCTACATGGCTCGTGCCGCATTCGTACTAGATAAAGTGATGCAGAAGATTGGTTTACCAGGCAAAGCATTCGTACCGCTTGTTCTTGGTTTTGGCTGTAACGTACCGTCAATCATGGCAACCCGTACTCTAGATCAAGAGCGTGAGCGTAAACTAGCTGCATCTATGGCGCCATTTATGTCATGTGGTGCTCGTCTACCAGTATACGCACTATTCGCTGCGGCATTCTTCCCAGGTTCTGGTCAGAACATTGTATTCGCACTTTACCTACTTGGTATTGTGGCAGCGATCTTCACGGGGCTTTTCCTTAAGCACACGCTTTACCCAGGTAGCAGTGACAGCCTAGTAATGGAAATGCCTGACTATGAGCTTCCAACGTTACAAAACGTGGTGATCAAAACTTGGCAAAAGCTAAAGCGCTTCGTTCTTGGTGCAGGTAAAACCATCGTTATCGTTGTTGCTATTCTGAGTTTCTTCAACTCATTGGGTACTGATGGCAGCTTTGGTAACGAAGACAGCGAAAACTCTGTGCTTTCTAAAGCAGCGCAAGTTGTGACTCCAGTATTCGCGCCAATCGGTGTTCAAGAAGATAACTGGCCGGCGACGGTAGGTATCATTACCGGTATCTTCGCAAAAGAGGCGGTAGTTGGTACGCTTAACAGCCTATACACTAAACCAAGCGATGGTGAAGACGCAGAATTTGATCTAATGGGTAGCCTAGAAGAGGCAGTAATGAGTATCCCTGAAAACCTAGCCGGTTTGAGCTACTCAGATCCACTAGGCATTGAAGTTGGTGACTTAACTGACTCAAATGCAGTTGCAGAAGAACAAGAAGTCGATGCTTCTATCTTCGGTAACATCAAATCGCAGTTTGCTTCTGGCAATGCCGCATTTGCTTACCTAATCTTTATCCTACTGTACACACCTTGTGTGGCGGCGATGGGGGCTTACGTACGTGAGTTTGGTCATAAGTTCGCACGCTTTATCGCGGTTTGGACAATGGGCTTAGCTTACCTATGTGCGACGTTCTACAACCAATTGACGCATTTCGCAGATAGCCCAGTGACAAGTGGTATTTGGATGGCTGTGATCGTTGCTATCTTCTTTGGTACCTACCGCGTGTTCAAACAAGTTGGTAAGAAACAAAACGGTGCATTAGAGGCGCAAGTGGCATGATTTTAAAAGAGCTTTATCAATACATTGCAGACAAAGGAACCGTCTCCCAGTCAGATCTGGCTAAACAGTTTGGGATGAGTGAAGATGGCGCCGACGCGATGTTAAACGTGTGGATTAAGAAGGGCAAAATTAGCCGCCTAGTCGACACTAATAAAGCTCATGACGTGACTCGTGTTCGCTACTCAGTGACTAAACAAGATGGTTTGTCTTTGACAGTCACCATGTAGCGGTTGTCAAAATTAGTCACCTAAAAAGTTATTACGTAAAAACGACAAAGCCGCATCAGCAATGATGCGGCTTTTCTTTTGCTGGTTATTGTTTGTGAATACAGCGAAATTAATGCTCTTCAGAGTGTTTAGTCACGCCTAACCCTAGGAACTTCAAACCAAGACTTAAAACTAAAATCGAAATAGGTAATGTTAAGATCGTCCAATCTAAGCTGTCGAAGTTAATCAGCACGAGCTCTAAGAACTTCACAAACAAGATCACGATGATGACTTCAGCCAAAATGTTTTTTAGGTGGCCGATGTTTGGGGTTCTGATCCAATGCAAAACCGACGGTTCTTGTGTTTTCGCTTTAGCTTTGTTGGAAATAAACAGTGTGTAGATGCCGTGAGCAAAGATGAACAAAACTAGTGCGACAAGAAACGTATCCAGTGATTTGATCAAATATGCGATCGCGATGTCTGCTTTATCTAAATGTGCGAGCGCTTCTGGAGGTGTTTGATTGAGAATGAAGACCGCAAATGCCGAATAGGTTTTTGCTGCGCCCATAACAAAAAGCAAGAATGAAGCAGCCATAGAACAGATGATGGCGATCCAGCTGACGTATCGGAATGTGTTGAAGACTTGTTTCATGATGACCCTCTCTAACTGAGTTGGCAGTCTAAACAAGTTTTATTTTAGTGATAATCCTAGAAAAATGAGAAAGATTGTTACAAATGCGTATTAATCTTTCTCTGTCTGTTTCAGCCGTATTCAAAGGCGAATTATTTTCGCTGGCAGCGGCTATGCTTTTTGGAAAATAGAGCTCAGTGATAGCACGTTTTTAATACGGCCAAGCAATTCGTTTTGCTCTTCTTCTGTACGGAATTCACCTTTGGTGTTGCCCCAAACTGGTCCCGGCCATGCTACGTCATCTTTGAAGCGAGCAATATGGTGAATGTGTAGCTGAGGTACCATGTTACCTAGTGCGCCTAGGTTTAACTTGTCTGGACGGAATGTTGCTTCTAGTGCTTGGCTTACTGCCTGAGACTCTAGCAAAAACTGTTGCTGTTCTTTCATTGGCAAGTGGTGAAGCTCTTTTAGGTTTGCACGTTTTGGTACCAAGATAACCCATGGCACTGCATTGTCTTTATGTAGAAGTGCTACGCACAGTGGGAAGTGACCGATAACGGTGGTGTCTTTTGCCAATTGAGGGTGCAGTTCAAAACTCATTATATTATCCGATTTGAATTGAATGACATCAGTATACGCCAGATAAAACAAAAGGTTGACGCTTTCACGCCAACCTTTCGAAATCATCTCGATTCTCGATTCTCGATTCTCGATTCTCGATTCTCGATTCTCGATTCGCTTACATACGCTCTAGAGTATCAATACCTAGTAGAGACAGACCTTGCTTGATGGTCTTCGCTGTTAGCGCTGCTAGTTTCAGACGGCTTTGTTTCACTGCTTCGTCTTCAGCAACTAGGATAGGACATGCTTCGTAGAAGCTAGAGAACTGACCTGCTAGTTCGAATAGGTAGCTACACATGATGTGTGGTTGACCTTCACGAGCAACAGATTGAACCGCTTCTTCGAACTGCATCAGTTTTGCGATAAGCGCTTTTTCTTTCTCGTCAGTGATCTTAATTTCACCTTGTAGATCATCCATAGAAACGCCAGCTTTAGCGAATACAGATGCTACGCGAGTGTAAGCGTATTGCATGTACGGTGCAGTGTTACCTTCGAACGCTAGCATGTTGTCCCAATCGAACACGTAGTCTGTGGTGCGGTGCTTAGAAAGGTCTGCGTATTTAACTGCTGCCATTGCAACTGTGTTTGCGATCGCTTTCTTCTCGTCTTCTGCTAGTTCTGGGTTCTTAGATTCGATCAGCTGTGCTGCACGAACTTCTGCTTCGTCAAGAAGATCAGCAAGACGAACCGTACCACCTGCACGAGTCTTGAATGGCTTACCATCTTTACCTAGCATCATACCGAACGCGTGATGTTCAAGAGATACTGACTCTGGCACGTAACCCGCTTTACGAACGATAGTCCAAGCTTGCATTAGGTGTTGGTGTTGACGAGAGTCGATGAAGTAAAGTACGCGGTCTGCGCCTAGTTCTTCGTAACGGTATTTCGCACATGCGATGTCCGTTGTTGTGTATAGGAAGCCGCCGTCGCGTTTCTGAACGATAACGCCCATCGCTTCGCCGTCTTTGTTCTTGAACTCTTCAAGGAACACAACTTGCGCGCCGTCATCTTCAACTGCAAGACCTTGTGCTTTAAGGTCCGCTACGATCTTAGGTAGCATGTCGTTGTACATGCTCTCGCCCATTACGTCATCACGAGATAGAGATACGTTTAGACGATCGTAGTTACGCTGGTTTTGGATCATAGTTACGTCAACCAGCTTCTTCCACATTTCTGCGCAGAACTCGTCGCCGCTTTGCAGTTTCACAACGTAGTTACGTGCTTTCACTGCGAATTCTTCGTCTTCGTCGTACAGTTTCTTAGACTCACGGTAGAAGCCTTCAAGGTCAGCCAGCTCCATAGAAACTTCGCCAGACTCTTGTTGTACACGCTCAAGGTTTGCGATAAGCATACCGAACTGAGTACCCCAGTCACCGATGTGGTTCGCACGGATCACTTTGTGACCTAGGAACTCAAGAGTACGTACTACGGCATCACCGATGATGGTTGAACGTAGGTGACCAACGTGCATTTCTTTAGCAACGTTTGGTGCAGAGTAGTCAGCAACGATAGTTTGAGCTTCGTCTGCCGCAACGCCAAGACGTGAGTCAGCCAATGCTGCTTCCGCTTGCTTTGCTAGGAACTCTTCGCTTAGGAAAATGTTGATGAAACCAGGACCTGCGATTTCTGTCTTGCTCGCAATACCGTCTAGGTCTAGAACATCCAGTACTTTCTGTGCAAATTCTCGTGGGTTAGTACCCAGTTTTTTAGCAACGCCCATTACGCCGTTTGCTTGGTAGTCACCAAATTGTGGCTTTGCTGATTGGCGTACTGCCGCAGGACTGCCTGCAGGTGCGCCAGCGGCTTCTAGAGCCTGAGATACTTTGTCATTAATAAGTGCTTGGATATTCACACGCGTTTCCTTCAATTCAAGGACGAAGAACTCGGCGAAGTAAGTGCCGAGTTCTGTTGGAGTTCACAAAAATGGGGCTAATGATAACAACTTTATTGCTTTTCATACAGAGAGGAATTGGGGAAATTTATACTTTTTCGATTGAATGGAAATGTGGCTTGGTTTGCGTTTACTATTGCGCTCAGAGTAATGAGATAAATCGCCCCATGAGAGAGCCACAATGACGACTCAACTAGTTGAAAAACGCCTAGCGCCTGAATTGATGATCCAAGATCTGGATGCATTTATTGCGAAGATTGAAGAGCTTGCATCCCTGTTAAAACTGGATCTGAGCTTTGCTCAAGCTGACCATATTGCGCTGCGTATTAATGATACTGAAATAGCGAAAGCCGCGCATGAAGCATGGAATCAATACGGTAAGGTGATTTCACAAGCGAAAATCAACGGTCGCCCGATTATTGTTATTGAATTCGACAAAGCGTTGGAAAGCCGTGGTTGGAAGATTGAGTGTCTGGAGCTGCCATACCCAGCGGAAGGCAAAGTCTACCCAACTGAAAGCTGGGAACATGTGGAGTTCGTGATTCCATCTCACGCCGATACCGCAGATGAGTTTCTTGCTGATTTGAAACACACTTACCCAGCGTTTGGCGTGCGTTTTGACGAGCTAGAAGAGCTAGGTGTGAAGATCAAACTGTCGAGCCCGAAAGGGGAAGGCGAACGCTTGAACAACCCAACCGTGGCGTTTAAGTATCAAGGCATTTGTATCAAGCTGCACCCGCATTCACTTAAGCGTATTGTGGAGTCTGAGCAGGCTGAATAAGTTGGCTCTGAATAACTATAAAGAAGAAAGGGTTGCCAAATGAGCAACCCTTTCTTTTTTCAAATACGACGAATTTAAAGAATAACCGTCTTATTACCGTAGACAAAAACGTGGTCATTGATCACTTTATTCAAAGCCTTGCTCAATACGTTCTTCTCTACATCGCGACCTGCTTGCGCCATATCTTGTGCGCTGAACGTGTGATCCACTGGAATAACGTCCTGCTTGATGATTGGCCCCTCATCCAAGTCATTCGTTACAAAGTGCGCCGTTGCACCGATGATCTTCACACCGCGGTCGTAAGCCTGCTGATATGGCTTAGCACCGATGAAAGCGGGTAAGAAACTGTGGTGAATGTTGATGATCTTGTGACGGTATTTCTCTACGAAAGTCGGAGTGAGAACACGCATGTACTTCGCAAGTACAAGGTAATCGGCATCGTATTGATCAATCACTTCAAGCATCTTCTGCTCGTGCTCTTCACGGCTAAGATCTTCGTGAGTAACGTGATGGTAAGGGATATCAAAACGTTCAGTGAGTGTTTGAAGTTTGTCGTAGTTACCAACAACAGCAGCAATTTCAACATCTAAGCTGCCATCGTAAGTCTTCATCAGAATATCACCCAGACAGTGCGCTTCTTTGGTTACTAGGATGACGATGCGTTTACGGCGAGAGCTAATGAGTTTGCGTTTTGCACCTTGTGGCAGCGCTTGGTCTAAATCGGCGAGTAGCGTTTGATCGTTGAAGTAACCCTCCAACTCGGTTCTCATGAAAAAGTGCCCACTGGTGTTGTCAACAAACTCGTTATTATGAACGATATTCAGCTGATGCTTATAACAGATATTGGTGATTTTTGAGATCAAACCCGGTGCGTCAGAACAATGGGTTAACAGTGTTTTCTTTTCCATAAATCAGATACTTCCATGCATTATTTTTCTAGCGTACGAATAAAAGGGTCACGTCAGAAGCGTGAATCGTACTGCAATCTGACTTCATAAATAATCTATTCTCGGCGCGGTTTCAACAAATTATCCGCGCGATGCTAAAACCTAGTGCTTTTGTTGGCTGATGTTTACGCTCAACTCCTGATATACTCACGACAATTTTTCCAACCAGATGTCAGGCATGATCGCAAAAACATTCTCCTCTGAGGGCGCGTTAGGCAAAGCCATTCCGGGCTTTCAAGCTCGCCAGCCACAAATCGATATGGCAGAAGCTGTCAGCAGTGCGATCAAAGACCAAACTCAGCTGGTGGTAGAAGCCGGAACGGGAACGGGTAAAACCTTCGCTTACCTTGTGCCTGCGCTATTAAGCGGTAAAAAAGTCATCATCAGTACGGGGTCGAAGAACCTGCAAGAGCAGTTGTATCACCGTGACTTGCCGTTGATGGTCAGTGCTTTAGGCTTTTATGGACAAGTGGCGTTACTAAAAGGTCGTTCCAACTACCTATGTTTGGATCGTCTTAGCCGCCAAATGGTCGAGAGTCATACTAATGAAGCCGATCCAACATTGTTGACCCAATTGGTAAAGGTTCGCACTTGGTCGTCTGAAACCAAAACGGGCGATTTAGGGGATTGTGAGGACCTGCCAGAAGACAGCATGATCATCCCAACCATAACCTCCACCAACGATAACTGTTTGGGTAAAGAGTGCCCGAGCTACACCGATTGTTTCGTCTTAAAAGCACGCAAACGCGCAATGGATTCAGACATTGTTGTCGTTAACCACCACTTGTTCCTTGCAGACCTTGCGATCAAAGAAACCGGTTTCGGTGAATTGATCCCAGAAGCTGACGTATTCATTTTCGACGAAGCCCACCAGCTTCCTGACATTGCCAGCGAATACTTCGGACAATCGATCTCTAGCCGTCAGATCCAAGAGCTCGCCAAAGACATTGAGATTGCTTACCGCACAGAAGCAAAAGATATGCGCCAGCTACAAAAAGTCGGCGATAAGCTGATGCAAAGTGCGATGGATATGCGCATCGTACTGGGCGAGCCGGGCTTTCGTGGTAACTGGCGTGAGGCGTTGCAATCAGAATCGATCAAGCGTGAGTTGGTGCGTTTAACCGATAGTTTAGATTTGGCGATTGATGTGTTGAAACTGGCGCTAGGTCGAAGCCAATTGCTGGATACTGCCTTTGAGCGTGCCAACCTGATCAAAGGACGAATTGACCGCGTCTGTGATGTCGATATTACCGGTTACTCATACTGGTACGACACGTCTCCCCGTCATTTCGCTCTGCACATTACACCGCTATCGGTGGCGGAGAAATTCCATGAGCAAATCGAAATCAAACAAGGCGCGTGGATTTTCACGTCTGCAACCTTAGCGGTTTCGGGGGACTTTAAACACTTTACCGACCGGCTTGGATTGAAGCCTAAACAGCAGTTTTCGTTACCATCTCCGTTCGATTACGAGAAGCAAGCACGTTTGTGTGTACCTCGTTATCTACCAGAACCAAACAGCCCAGGTTTAGCCGACAAACTGGTGCGAATGCTTGCGCCTGTAATTGAAGAAAACGACGGGCGTTGTTTCTTTCTTTGTACTTCGCACAGCATGATGCGTGAGCTTGGTGAACGCTTCCGTGAAGTACTGGATCTGCCTGTGCTAATGCAAGGTGAGATGAGCAAACAAAAGACCCTTGCGGAGTTTATGGAACTGGGTAATGCACTGCTGGTGGCGACGGGTGCATTCTGGGAAGGGATCGATGTTAGAGGTGATGCGCTGAGCTGTGTTATCATCGACAAATTACCGTTTACTGCCCCTGATGACCCGCTACTCAAAGCCCGAATCGAAGATTGTCGATTACGTGGCGGTGAGCCGTTTGCAGAAGTGCAAATCCCAGATGCGGTTATCACGTTAAAGCAGGGCGTAGGACGTTTGATTCGAGACCAAAAAGACCATGGTGCCTTAATCATTTGCGACAACCGTTTGGTAACGCGTGATTATGGTGGCACCTTCCTCGGCAGTTTACCGCCAATCCCAAGAACACGGGATTTGGAACGAATCAAAACATTCCTAAAAACAGAACAACCTGCCGCAGACTAATGCGCTGTGGCATCAATAAATTAAAGAAGAATTGTAGAGAGTTACATGAGCGCAAAAATTCTTGCTATCGATACGGCAACTGAGAACTGTTCAGTTGCGCTACTGGTTAATGACCGAGTGATTTCACGCAGTGAAGTGGCTCCTCGTGATCACACTAAGAAAGTGCTGCCTATGGTAGACGAAGTACTGAAAGAAGCCGGTCTAACTCTACAAGATTTAGACGCATTGGCGTTTGGTCGTGGTCCGGGCAGCTTTACTGGTGTTCGTATCGGTATTGGTATCGCGCAAGGTTTGGCGTTTGGTGCTGACTTACCAATGATTGGCGTTTCAACGTTGGCTGCGATGGCACAAGCAAGCTACCGCCTGCACGGTGCAACGGATGTTGCGGTTGCGATTGATGCGCGTATGAGTGAAGTTTACTGGGCACGTTACACTCGCCAAGAAAACGGTGAATGGGCAGGTGTGGATGCAGAATGCGTTATTCCACCAGCACGACTTGCGGAAGAAGCGCAAGCAGACGACAAAACGTGGACTAAAGCAGGTACTGGTTGGGATGCTTACCAAGAAGATCTTGGCAAACTGCCACTCAACTTAACGAGCGGTGATGTGCTTTACCCTGATTCACAAGACATTGTGATTCTTGCTGAGCAGGAGCTTAAGAAAGGCAACACAGTTCCAGTAGAAGAATCGAGCCCGGTTTATCTGCGTGATAATGTGACGTGGAAGAAACTTCCGGGTCGCGAATAATCGGTCTTTCAATGATTTGACAAAGTGCAGGGCGTTCGCCCTGTATTTTTATGGAGCGTTATGGCGTCTATCAATGGTTTACCTCCTGCGTTAATACCGGGTGCAAATCGCACCAATAAAGTCGGTAAAAAAGGGCAGGTAAAGAAAGCTCAAGATAAGCAGCCCGTTGGTCAACCTTCTAAGGTGGCGAACTCTGTCGCGCATTCCATTAAGCAAGTGGATGAGTCTCAGATTCATCGCGCTCAAGTGCAATATGATTTGCCCGAGGGTCATGCTCGCAAAGCAATGGAACAGTATATGGACGTCATGAATCGAGCGAAGAAAGAGGAACTTGCTCAGTTACTTGGTGTCGATATCTATGTGTAAAACAACGAATTTATAGTGGGGGTTTATGAAACTTTCTGGACGTATTTTTCTGGTTATTATCGCGGCATTCGGGCTTTCTGCCTGTAGTTCTCTTCCTGAAGAGCTGAATGCAAGCACCGAGCAGGTTTTGACGGATTACAAAGCCTTTGCTGAAGACCAAGGACAGGCTGCTAATGATGTCCGTCTTGGTGGTGTTATCGCGAAAGTGGATAACTTGAAAGACCAAACGCGCCTAGAGATCGTAAACCTACCAATCAGCAAATCAGGCAAGCCGGACATCGACCAAGAACCAACGGGGCGCTTCGCGGTTTATTTTGATGGTTACCTAGAGCCGGTTGCTTTCAGTAAAGGTCGAATCATTACTGTAGTGGGTAAAGGTGCGGGTGAAGAAGAAGGCAAAATTGGCGAGCATCAATACATCTTCCCAGTCATCAAAGGCGATGGTTACCGCTTATGGAAGATTGAAGAGCGCGTACGTATGTACGACACGCCAACCTATTACTACCCTTGTTACTCCATTAACTGCCGCATGTGGCGAAATGATTTCCCGCAAGACGGTAAGGTGATCAAGAAGGTTAAATAATCTGTGATGAATGAGCGCCGTTTCGAACTCCCAAATGGGAGCATGGCAGCCTTAGAAATCGGAAACGAAAAAACGACTGCTTGTTCAGTCGTTTTTCTTCATGGGTGGATGGATAACGCAGGCAGCTTCAAAACCTTGATGAACGCCATCCATCAGCACAACCCTGATCTTCATCTACTAGCAATTGACCTATTTGGTCATGGCTTATCCAGTCATAAATCCTCAGACAATTACTACCCCTTCCACGACTACATTGCTGATTTACACCAATTATTGGATGAATTATCGCCAAACAGACTGGTGTTAGTAGGGCATTCACTAGGCGCTTTAATCGCAAGTTGCTATAGTGCTGCCTTTCCTGAACAGGTCGAAACGTTAGTGCAAATTGAAGGGGCGGGTCCACTCGCAGAACAGCCTTCCAATAGCGTAAAACGACTGCGTGATGGCGTCCTTAACCGACAACGTCAACGCAACAAACCGGAGCGAGCTATCGCTTCTTTCGATCTGGCGTTAAAGCTACGCATGCAAGCGAATCACCTGACCGCCGAGCAGTTGATGCCAATCGTAGAGCGCGGAACTGAATGTCGCGAGAACCAATGGTTTTGGCGACACGATGCCAAATTAAAGTGCGATTCTCTTTATCGCATGGCTCAGGATCACGCGAACTCGATCACCAGCCAAATACGCTGTCCGCACCTAATCATATTGGGTGACAAAGGATTTCAGCATTTACAGTCTAACCAAGTCGATTGGGGCGAAAATCCACCGAATGTGGTTTCTGTCGCGGGTGGGCATCATTGCCATTTAGAGCAAACACTCGAGGTCGCAGAGCGAATTCTTGGTGTAGTTAACAAAATTTAAACAAGTGTTTGAGAGTTACGTGCTCAAGCACGTTTGCTGTGCTGTAATAGTGCTCAAAATAAAAAGGACGCTATTTTTTAGCCAGTTATAAACGAGGAGTAACATCGTGGATAAACCATGGCTTTCACGTTATCCAAGTGACGTACCTGAAACCATTAATCCAGAGCAATATGAGTCTTTGGTAGAAATGTTCGAGCAGTCTGTTCAAAAATACGCAGACCAACCGGCATTCATGAACATGGGCTCGGTCATGACCTTCCGCAAATTGGAAGAGCGTAGCCGCGCATTCGCCGCATACCTACAAAACGAACTTAAGCTGAAGAAGGGCGACCGCGTTGCTCTTATGATGCCAAACCTGCTTCAATACCCTGTCGCGCTATTTGGTATTTTGCGTGCAGGCTGTATCGCTGTGAACGTGAACCCACTTTACACTCCTCGTGAGCTTGAGCACCAGCTAAACGATGCTGGCGCAACGGCGATCGTTATCGTTTCTAATTTCGCGAACACACTAGAGCAAATCGTAGAAAACACGCCAGTGAAACACGTGGTTTTGACCAGCCTTGGTCAAATGCTGCCACGTGCGAAAGGTACACTTGTCGACTTCGTGGTTAAGTACGTGAAGGGCATGGTGCCTAAGTACGATCTACCGGGTGCAATCTCAATGCGTAAAGCGTTGCACAAAGGTCGTCGTCTTCAGTACGTGAAACCATTTATGTCTGGCGATGATATTGCATTCCTACAGTACACTGGTGGTACAACGGGCGTAGCGAAAGGTGCAATCCTGACGCACCGCAACATGATCGCTAACGTAATGCAGGCGAAAGGCGCTTATGGTCCTGTATTGTCTCCGGGTCGCGAGCTTGTTGTTACGGCACTGCCTCTTTACCACGTATTTGCACTGACGGTGAACTGTCTACTGTTCGTCGAAATGGGTGGCAACAACCTGCTTATCACTAACCCGCGTGATATTCCGGGCTTTGTGAAAGAGCTGCAAAAATACCAGTTCACTGCTATTACTGGCGTTAACACCCTGTTTAACGCGCTAGTGAACAACGAAGATTTCCATGAGCTAGATTTCAGCAACCTTCGCCTAGCAGTAGGTGGTGGTATGGCAGTACAACGTGCCGTCGCTGAAAAATGGCAAAAGACCACGGGCTGTTACCTACTAGAAGGTTACGGTCTAACAGAATGTTCTCCATTGGTGGCGGCTTACCCGCATGACCTAGTGGAATACAACGGTTCTATCGGTCTGCCTGTGCCATCAACTGAAGTACGTATTGTTGATGAAGAAGGTAACCCACTAGCAAACACAGAGACAGGTGAGCTTCAAGTGCGCGGTCCTCAAGTGATGCAAGGTTACTGGCAGCGCCCTGAAGCGACTAAAGAAGTGATCAACGAAGACGGTTGGCTATCGACGGGTGACATCGTTAAATTTGACGATGAAGGCTTCCTACACATCGTTGACCGTAAGAAAGACATGATTCTTGTGTCTGGCTTCAACGTTTACCCGAACGAAATCGAAGACGTGGTTGCTCTGCACGGTAAAGTGCTAGAAGTCGCGGCAATCGGTCAGCCTCACGAAGTGTCTGGTGAGTTGGTGAAGATCTACGTTGTAAAACGCGATCCGAGCCTAACCAAAGACGAAGTGATTGCACACTGTCGCCAACACCTAACTGGCTACAAAGTGCCGAAGTTGGTTGAGTTCCGTGAAGATCTACCTAAGACCAACGTAGGTAAGATCCTTCGTCGCGTACTGCGTGAAGAGAACGACGCAGAGCTAGCGAAGAAGAGCGCATAAGCGGATTTCTTTGTGCAACAATCATTTATTGCCAAATAGTGTTAGAATGCCAGCGTTTTGCTGGCATTTTTTTATAGCGAGAAGCATGTGAACTATCAGATCATTACGAAAAACAAAGACCTAGAAGAAGTCTGCGCTCTAGCAAGAGAAGCCGACGTAGTTATGCTGGATACCGAATTCGTGCGAATCAGGACTTACTATCCGCAACTAGGTTTGATTCAGCTTTTCGATGGCAAACAACTTTCCCTTATCGACCCGACCGAACTGACTGACATGACGTCGTTCGTCGAGTTGCTAAAAGACACCTCAGTGCTAAAAGTACTGCACGCGTGTGGTGAAGATTTAGAAGTCTTCCAAAATGCCTTTGGCTGCACACCATTCCCAATGGTGGATACTCAGTTGATGGCGGCATTTTTGGGTCACGGTCTGTCGACGGGCTTTGCTACGCTGGTGGAAGAATACCTAGGCGTGGAGCTAGACAAGAGCGAATCTCGCACTGATTGGATGGCGCGCCCACTTACTCAAAAGCAGCTTGATTACGCCGCGGCCGACGTACACTACCTAATGCCTCTTTACGAGAAGCTATTAGATAAAGTCAACGAAGCTGGCTGGTGGGAAGCGGTTCAGCAAGAGAGCGACCTGCTTGTATCAAAGCGTATTCGTAACTTAAATGAAGAAACCGTCTACCTCGACATCAAAGGTGCATGGCAGCTAAGACCGGCTGAACTTGCGATTCTTAAGCCTTTGGCGACTTGGCGCTACCGCGAAGCGATTAAGCGTGACCTAGCGTTGAACTTCATCTTCAAAGAAGGCGACTTGCTGACGGTGGCTCGCCTTGGGTTGACAAACTTTAAGAAGATGGAAGCGGAAGGCATCGACATTCGTGCGATTAACCGCCATGGCGCACGAATTGCTGCTATCGTGAAAAGTGCAAAGCAAACACCTGCCGATGATTACCCAGCTAAAATCGAGCGTTTGATGGATTACCCAGGCTACAAGCAAATCTTCAAGAACATGAAAGATGTGGTGAAGGTAGCATCGCAAACATCAGGCTTGGCGACCGAGTTCTTGGCGTCTAAAAAGCAGATCAACCAAATCATCAGTTGGGTATGGAAGAAAGACCGCGATCCAGCGCGTCTACCGGATGTAATGCAAGGCTGGCGTCTTGAATTACTCGGCGAGAAGATGAATAAGGTGCTGAAGTAAGTACCAAATAAAAAAGGTTGGCACTATCGCCAACCTTTTTTGTAACACGCATATGTAACTGGCTTTGAAGCCAAAACCTATTTTCAACAACCCGAGTACGCTAGTCATAGATTCTGAATCACGCTCGTGCCTCGCTGTTCAGAATGACGAAGGGGTCTTGAGTCATTCCAGCGAAGCTGGGTGAAAGCCAAAAGCTTAAGTGAGACTAGGAATCTACTGACGGCCCGCTTTAAAGCCAAAACCTTCTTTCACCAAGCCGAGTACTCTGGTAATAGATTCTGAATCGCGCTCGTACCTCGCTGTCCAGAATGACGAAGAGGAAGACTCTCAAGCAAAGTCGAAAAGTAATTACTTCTCGTCTTCTGGCAGCTTCACGTTTAGCTCAAGAACCGAAATATCATCGTCCTTGTGCTCAAACGTCAAATCCACCATGTTTGGATCAATCGCAACGTATTTGCTGATCACCTTCAAGATGTCCTCTTTCAATTGAGGCAAGTAAGAAGGCGCAGGATCGTTCTGGCTACGACGCTCAGCAACGATGATCTGCAAACGCTCTTTGGCTAGATTCGCAGAAGTTTTCTTTTGCGGGCGGAAAAATTCTAATAGTGACATTTCTAGCCTCCGAATAGTCGTTTAAAGATTCCTTTCTTCTCCTCGGTAAGGAAACGAAATTCAACCTGGTTGCCCAGTAGGCGGTCTACCGTATCAGAGTAAGCCATGCCTGCGTCTGTGTTCTCGTCAAAGATCACTGGCACACCTTTGTTTGATGCGTTTAGAACTGCTTGGCTTTCTGGAATCACGCCCAGTAGAGAAATGTGTAGGATCTCTTCTACGTCTTCAACGCTTAGCATTTCACCTTGTGTTACGCGAGATGGGTTGTAACGCGTCAGCAATAGGTGCTGCTTAACAGGCTCAAGACCTTGCTCAGCACGTAGAGACTTAGAATCCAAAATACCTAGGATGCGGTCAGAATCACGTACCGAAGACACTTCTGGGTTGGTCGTTACAATCGCTTCATCTGCGTAGTACAGCGCCATCAAAGCACCTTGCTCGATACCTGCTGGAGAGTCACAGATGATGAAGTCGAAGCCCATTTCATCCAACTCAGTGAACACACGTTGCACGCCATCTTTGGTTAGCGCGTCTTTATCACGTGTTTGAGAAGCTGGAAGAATGAATAGGTTATCTGTGCGCTTGTCTTTAATCATCGCTTGGTTAAGCGTTGCTTCACCGTTGATGACGTTAACAAAGTCATACACCACGCGGCGTTCACAGCCCATGATAAGATCGAGGTTACGCAAGCCGATATCAAAATCGATCACCGCAGTCTTTTTGCCCTTAAGAGCCAGACCAGAGGCGATGGCTGCGCTTGAAGTGGTTTTACCAACGCCACCTTTACCAGACGTTACTACAATAATGCGTGCCATTTTATTTCCTTTTTAGACTAAATCGTGAGTGTTTCTAGATGTAATGATTCTTCGGCTTTACTGATCATTACTTTCTTTTGCCAATACTCACTCTCAATTTGATCGCTCAACCAGTAATCTCCTGCAATGGAAACCAGTTCAGCTTGTAAATCGTGACAAATAATTCGTGCTTCTTGTTGACCACTCGCCCCAGCAATGGCGCGTCCGCGTAGAGTGCCATGAATGTGGATAGAGCCATCAGCAATCACTTCTGCACCAGCGCTTACGTGTGCTAGTACAACCAAGTCACCGTCTTTGGCGTAAATCTGCTGACCAGAACGCACAGGCGTACGAACGATTTTGGTCGGCGCCATTTTCGCTGGTGCTTGAGTTGGAGATTTGCTCGCAGACATGATGGCGAAGCCCGCTTCTGAGGCAAGGTTTTGAACGCGCTTATCTTTACAGCCAGTCACACCAACCGGAATAAACCCTGCATCGGCGATGCCTTGTTTAAGTGTGGTGAAATCAATGTCGCCTTCTACTTTTGCTATATTGATAACCAGAGGTGCGGATGCGAAGAAAGAGGGTGCTTGAGAAACCTTTTCTTGCAAAAATTCGACAGTCTTAGCGATCTCGTTGTCAGAAAGGTGTAAAACTGACAATGTAAAACTGCTACCTTTAAGGTCAGGTGAATGGGTCATCGTGGACTTCTTGCCTTTATTGAAAGAGCGTTGCCTTAAACTAGGTCTGTCATGTTATATTTCATCCTTTAGCGCAGCAAGTTCTCAAGCGGGCAAATAAGTGAATTAATCTCAAATTTGCTATCAAGTTTGCGAGAATTTTACGTTTTCAACAAAATCCGCACTCAAAGCGGGTAAATCAGCACAAAAGGCTCGTCATGCTTTGTTCTATTTATAAAAGCTCCAGAAAAGAAGGCACTTATCTCTATATTCCGAAAAAGGATGATTTCTCACAGGTTCCTGACACGTTAATGCAGATGTTCGGTAAGCCTATGCCGGTGATGACAATCAAACTTGATGGTCGTACTTTGGCACAAGTTGATGTCGAGAAAGTGAAAACGTCACTAATCAATGATGGTTTCTTCCTACAGGTTCCGCCTCCGCCGGAAAACCTACTAGAAAAATACAAAGAACAAAAAGCCCAGCAGAAAGGCGAATAACGTCACCGCTTTTCATCTGGGAATTCTGCCTCGCTCAAGGAGGGCGATATGAAAAAGATACTGGCAGTAATGCTCAGCGTTGGTATGTGCACTTCAGCCTTTGCAAGCAGCGATGGCTTTGATGAATACCTAAATAAATTGCGTGCAGAAGCGCGTGATAAAGGCATTTCCGAACAGGTGATCAGTGCCGCTTTTGCTGATGTGGAATACAAACCACGAGCAGTCAAAGCCGACCGTAACCAACCTGAGAAGAAACTGACGTTAGATGAATACATTCCGCGCGCGGTACCTGAGTGGAAGGTAAAACAAGCGAAGCAACTGTATAAAGAACACTACGCTGAGCTAAAACGCATTGGTGATGAGTTTGGCGTGCAGCCGCGCTTTATCGTTGCACTTTGGGGCGTGGAAAGTAACTTCGGTAAGTTCACTGGTAACTTCCGCGTGATCGACGCGTTGTCGACCATGGCGTTTGAGGGCCGCCGTGAAGAGTTCTTCCGTAAAGAAACCATGGCGGCACTACAAATCCTAGATGAAGGTCATATCGAGCTAGAGAACTTCAAAGGTTCTTGGGCTGGTGCGATGGGTCAATGTCAGTTTATGCCAAGCTCATTCCTACGCTTTGCCGCGGATGGTAACGGCGACGGCAAGAAGGATATCTGGCAATCAGAAGCTGACGTGTTTGCTTCTACTGCGAACTACCTAAGCAAATCTGGCTGGGATGATAAGTTCACTTGGGGTCGTCAGGTTAAAGTGCCACACGGCATTGACCACAACCTGCAAGGTCGCGAAGCGGAAAAAGGTAAGTATCTGCAAGAGTGGAGCAAGCTTGGCATCACCAAATACGATGGCAGCCCACTTCCTAAGCTGGACGAAGACATCAAAGCATGGTTGATCATGCCAGACGATGAGAACGGTCGTACTTACCTGGTGTACAACAACTACAATGTGTTGATGAAGTGGAACCGCTCTTACTACTTCGCACTGGCGGTAAGTCATTTAGCTGACCGCATCACATTCTAGATTGAATGTATAAACGAATAAAAAGGGGCTCTTCGGAGCCCTTTGTTTTCTCTATTTGAAACGAGGTTTGCGTGTTATCTGAACGTGCTGCACAAATGGTGATCTTCTCGGCGTTGATCAAACATAAAAACTTTACCGCTGCGGCAAAGAGCTTAGGCGTGTCTGTTTCTCACGTCAGTAAACAGCTCAGCCAGTTGGAAGCGTCACTGGGTATCAAGCTCGTGCAACGCACCACGCGCAGCTTCACGCCAACCGAAGCGGGGCAAACCTTCTATCACCATTGTGAACAAGTGGTGCAAGCCGTTAGCAGTGCCACGTTAGAGATGGAAAGCCAACGCGATGAAGTCGCCGGTTTGGTTCGTCTCGGTTTGTCGCAGTCTTTTGGCACGTTGCACATCATCCCTGCCATTCAAGAACTTCGTGAGAAATACCCGCAACTGCAAGTCGAAGTGCATTTGTTCGATTACAAAGTCGATATGCTCGAAGAAGGCTTGGATCTGTGGATTACCAATAATGAACATTTGCCAGAAGGTTACATTGCTCAGCGCTTAGCAGATTGCCAATTTGTGGTTGCTGCTTCGCCAGATTACTTACTCAAGTTCGATACGCCAACCGAACCGAATGACTTGTCGCAGCACAACTGCCTTATTTACCGCAGTTGGGAGCGTGACTACACCAGTTGGGCGTTCACCAATCGCGAGCAAGAGCTCAACGTGAAAGTCTCTGGCAACTACTCGGTCGATTTAGCAGAAGCGGTGCGTGATGCCGCAATCGCAGGGTGGGGGATTGCTTACTTAGCCACTTATTTGCTGGGGGATGAATTCCGCTCAGGCAAACTAATACAGCTTCTACCTGATTGGAGAGCCAGCCAATCCATGCCGTTTTATGCGGTGTACCCAAGCCGTCAACATATGCCGAAAAAGATCTCAGCAGTGATCGAATTCATCAAACAAAAGATCGGATCGCCTTGCCATTGGGATCAGCGATTAGCACCGTATATTTCGATTCCGAAGTAGGGAATACACAAAGTGATTTGAATCACAAAATTTTTCCAAATCCAGAAACATCTTTTCCATTTGGAAATAATAACTTTAGGCAAACGTTTATCTTTATTTAATTCAAAGAGTTATTTTTCTGGTTAAAGAGTGAGCAGGCGAGATTCTCAGCCTGTTAACATCCCCAACTTGCAGCTTTTTTTACGCTCTATACAATCCGACGCCTTTCCTGTTCCCCCTTTTGTCGGATTCATTTTATGAACTCAATTCTTGGTATCGTAGCCATCCTATTCGTAGCATGGCTGCTTTCGACTAACCGTAAGAACATTCGTCTACGAACGGTGTCTTTGGCTTTTGCTCTGCAAGTAATCTTCGCGCTATTGGTACTTTACGTACCAGCGGGTAAAGAAGCGCTTAACGCAGTAACTGGCGCGGTTTCTAACCTAATCAACTACGGTCAAGAGGGCATCGCGTTCCTATTCGGCGGTCTTGCGACCAACGGCTTTACCTTCGCGATTAACGTACTTGGTATCATCATCTTCTTCTCGGCACTGATTTCTGGTTTGTACCACATCGGTCTAATGCCAAAAGTGATCAACCTAATCGGTGGTGGTCTTCAGCGTTTGCTAGGTACAGGTCGTGCAGAATCGTTATCTGCAACAGCGAACATCTTCGTTGGTATGATTGAAGCGCCGCTTGTAGTAAAGCCATACCTGAAGCACATGAGTGATTCTCAGTTTTTCGCAGTAATGACTGGTGGTTTGGCATCGGTTGCTGGTGGCACGCTAGTAGGTTACGCATCACTGGGTGTGGATCTTAACTTCCTAATCGCGGCAGCATTCATGTCAGCGCCTGCAGGTCTTCTGATGGCAAAAATCATGATGCCAGAGACAGACACCACAACACCAGATATCGACCTAGACCAAGTAGAAATGCCACGTGCAACCAACGTGGTTGAAGCAATGGCAGACGGCGCAATGTCTGGTTTACGCATCGCAGTGGCGGTAGGTGCAACCCTATTGGCGTTCGTGAGCGTTATCGCGATGCTAAACGGCATTCTAGGCTGGTTCGGCGGTCTATTCGGTATGGAACTGAGCTTCGAGCTAGTACTTGGCTACCTATTCGCACCAATCGCATGGTTGCTAGGTATTCCTTGGAATGAAGCTATTGTGGCTGGCTCACTGATCGGTAACAAGATTGTGGTAAACGAGTTCGTAGCCTTCATCCAACTGATGGAAGTGAAGTCTCAGCTAAGCGCACACTCACAAGCTATCGTAACCTTCGCACTGTGTGGTTTCGCAAACATCTCAACCATGGCAATGCTGATTGGTGGTCTAGGCTCACTCGTACCAGAGAAGCGTTCATTCATCTCGAAATACGGCTTCCGTGCAATCGCAGCAGGCGTAATGGCGAACCTGATGAGCGCATCAATCGCTGGCGTGATTTTGAGTCTTTAATTGAAAGGCGATGGAAGGTTCCCTTAAGTGGGGAGCTTCTTCCAATTGAAGTAATAGAAAGAGAAGAAATGAGTATCCCTAAAGGCATTTAGGGATACTTTTTTTCGTTAAGCGGCTTTAAGATCTTTTGCTTGAGCTAGGTGCTCTTGAATACTTAAAGCCAATGCTTTTGCAAAAGGGACAGCAACAGCATTACCAATCATCTTGTAGCCCGCTGCAACATTGTTGTAAACGAACTCAAAGTCATTCGGGAAGCCCTGAATTCGTGCGCACTCACGCACACTCAGACGGCGATATTTGTCTTCGTGACCTTCCACAAACTTAAACTTGTCTGTCTCTACTTTTTCCATTTTTGGCGCGCCTGGGTGAATCGGTGCGTGGCGACCGCCAGCCTGAATGGTAAAAGAAGGCTCATCCCAAGTTCTCACTCGGTTTCGAGACATAAACATCGTAGAGAAACCGCCAATCATGTACTCGTGGTTTAGCACTTTTACATCTGGGTTTGGCTTCTGCTTGTCTAATGCAGGCACTGCCGTTCCATCAAGGTCTGCAATCACGTGCTTCAAGGTGCGACGTTCTGTTTTTTCCATTGGTTCTGGGAAGGTGTACTTGATGTTTAAGTCACTTCTGAAGCCAATAAAGATAACGCGCTTTCTGTCTTGCGCAGCGCCGTAATCAACCGCGTTCATCATCTGGTAATACAAATCATAACCAGCATCTTTAAACATCTGCTTGATGTTGTTGAGCGCGTTTGCATGGCGTGTGTGCTGCATACCACTTACGTTTTCAGCCAAGAAGAACTTAGGCTTTTTTGCTTCTAGGATACGGATAAAATCGAAGAACAGCTGACCACGCTTGTCTTCGATACCACGTTGCGCACCCGCTTCACTCCAGCTTTGGCATGGTGGACCACCAATAATACCGTCACATTCAGGCACTTCATCCGCATCAATGTTTGTGATACTACGTCTGTCCAACGTAGTGTGAGGATGGTTCTTCTCGTATGTCGCCCAAATATCTTTATCGTATTCGTTAGCCCAAGTTACATTGAACCCAGCTTGTTCGAACCCTAGGTCTAAGCCACCAGCCCCAGCAAAAAAAGAAACGATTCGTTGTGTCATGCTCTGATATATGTCGTCTAAATAATGGGCGTATTGTACCAACTTACTGTACATAAGGCCAGTGATTTTTTCTCGCGTTATTTCAATAAGTTGAATGTATGGCTGCACTTATACCCAAGTAACCTCGAGATGCTAGGTTCAGCGAGAATGACTTGGTTTGTAGACGCGGCGGCGATTTAAAGATCTAGTCATTCTAAATCAAGAATCGGCAACAAAGTATACAAGCCAAGGCAGCTCGCCCTTTGGGAGCGTGTCATTGACCCGATTGCTGCGTCAAACAACTTGGAAAGAGCTGGCTATTAAACTGCGTTGTTTTCCTTACTCTCGAATCAATGACAACGCTCTGAATCCTGCATCTTGAAGTCACTTGGGTATAGTAGAAGCCAGACTCAGAAAGCGCGATGGGTGAGAGGGCATTGAGTTAATACTTCAAAATAAGTGACAAGCTCATCGGCAAGTTTTGGATTGTTGCGACTCAAATAGTAGGCATTCACCTCGGAATGTGTCCCTTCGTAGGTGGTATCAGGCATGTTGACGAGATTCATTGATGCAACATAACGGTAAATAAATTGAGTCTCTGTCAGGTTACCCGTGGAGATAATGATTGTGTCATCGACGATGATAAATTTAGCGTGCAAAGAGGTGTTGAAGTAATACGCCGTGTTTGGTCTTTGTTTGAGGAAGTTGACCATCTGGAGAAAGTTAGTGGTATTAGAAGGCATCCGCGTTTCCACTAACTGCTGGCTGATGCAAACGTAGTGTTTACCTGATTTTTTAATTTTGTGTTCATCCGTATAGGTTTGGGAAATGACGCGCAGCTCGACATCGGGATGGTTAGGTATTAAGTTCTGATCATTAATGTGCTGTGCACACAGAATGACCCTTTTTCTCGCATTGCGAATCAGGGTATAAATTTTATCCTGCACAATGGTATTGGATTCATTTAAAAAGTGAGCGGTAAAGTAGATGCCTTGATCCCATGAGGGGGAAGACAATCTCTCTTGTGTCTTCTCTTGATAGCTATACCCTCGTTTTTTCTCGTAATGTTTGATGTTTTCGCTATTGATTTTTAAGTGGTCAAAAAACTCCTGACACCTTTGATGATCGTGTTCTGAGTTTTCCGTATGAACCAATAACTCATGCTTAATTAAGTCCCTGACAGCCATATTTGAAGACGTGACCATGGAGTGACTAGACCCCGATTTGAACTTAATAAATAGGTGTTTGATATGGAGAGAGTAGGGCATTCTTCCTCGAGAGAAGGGCTTAACATACTTCGATCGGACATACATATGATCACAGATGTACAAGTTGATTTTTGGATTCTCAGACTTGGCAAATCTGCCATATAAATATTGGGCGATGTCTTTTTTGGAGAACGGTTTTTTCTGTTTACTTTGTAGTGCTTTGTTTTTGCTTAGCTTAGGTGCGAAAGTGGGAGATTGCGCCGGAGTTTTATCGTAGCCCTCTAAAGGAATAGAGAAGATATTCAATGTAATTCCAGCCTTCAACGCTGATCCAATCATACTTTCCAGCATCAATTTGTTATTGCATAAATACAACGCGAGATTGATCTCTTCGATCTGCTCTTTTTGTTGGTCGATAAAATCGCAAATGAAATCAGTAAATTTGGGGCTTCCACCTTCCGCGTAAAACTCATAATCCGGTAGGTTTTGTTTTGGTGATGGACCATCAAACAGTATTCTTTCTCGCATGGTATTTAGCTGTACAGAAACAAATGAAAACCACTATACCGCGACTAAATTGTGTATTGGCTGTGTTTGAATGAACTTAGAAGTGGTTCAAAAAATACTCACTCTCTATTGAGTCATATTGTTATTAACGGCTGGGGTTAGAGTTACAGCCAATAAAAAAGGCTCCGCTGGAGCCTTTGTTCATCGGGGGGCGTACTTACTTTTTGGTGTGGAACTGTTCGCATGCCAGCATTGTGTTCTCAATTAGGCTTGCCACTGTCATCGGACCAACACCACCTGGTACTGGGGTAATGAAGCTCGCGTTTTCACGTGCTTTATCGTATTCCACGTCACCCACTAGTTTGCCTGACTCAAGACGGTTGATACCCACATCAACCACAACCGCGCCTTTCTTAATCCACTCACCAGGAATGAAGTTCGGCTTACCAACCGCAACTACAACAAGGTCTGCTTGGCGAACGTGACCTTCTAGGTCTTTGGTAAAGCGGTGACAAGTCGTTGTTGTGCAGCCAGCAAGAAGCAGCTCAAGAGTCATTGGGCGACCAACAATGTTTGATGCACCAACCACAACTGCGTGTTTGCCACGTAGTTCGATGTTGTAACGGTCAAGAAGCGTAATAATGCCTTTTGGTGTACAAGAACGAAGCTTAGGAATGCGCTGTGCTAGACGACCCACGTTGTAAGGGTGGAAGCCATCCACATCTTTCTCTGGGTGAATGCGCTCAAGAACGTGCGTTGCGTCGATGCCAGCAGGAAGAGGCAACTGAACAAGAATACCGTCGATTTCTGCGTCGTTGTTCAACTCATCAATTAGAGCCAGCAATTCTTCTTCCGACGTTGTCGCAGGAAGGTCAAAAGACTTAGAGACAAAGCCAACTTCCTCACACGCACGGCGCTTACTGCCAACGTATACTTGAGAAGCTGGATCTTCACCAACTAGAACAACTGCAAGACCAGGAGCGCGAAGACCAGCTTCAATACGAGCTTTCACACGTGCTGCAACTTCGGATCGAACAGTTTGGGAAATAAGAGTTCCATCTATATTTTGAGCAGTCATGACTTTCCTTTTAAATTGAGAAGGCAAATTATTTGCGGCGCATTGTCGCAGAAAATCTATTTAACATCCACACGCAAACGTTTGCTTTGTGGTGTTTTTGAACATTTAGCCTTTTGGTGCCCTTTTTTTAGGCATTCAGATCAGAATGTTATGAAAACTCGTTGATTTAAGCGCTTGAACTCGTATAATCCTGTCCCTGTAGCGCGCCCTTAGCTCAGCTGGATAGAGCACGTCCCTTCTAAGGATGTGGTCATAGGTTCGAATCCTATAGGGCGTGCCATTTATTCAAAAGCCCCGATAACTCTCTGAGTTGTCGGGGTTTTGTCGTTTTGGATTGTCCAAAATGACTCATTTCATAGAATTTGGTTCTCTTCTATTCCATTTAGTAAATCATGAAAAAAATAATTCTAACCGCAGTTGTGCTTTCTATTTTAAGTGGATGTGTCACGCGTAAAGTTCGTGTGCTTCCACAAGCTGTCAATATTTCTCCGATTACTGACGTAGCAATTAAAAATCTTAATTGTCAGATGGTGGACTCTTACACGATTGAAGATATCCATCCTAACAACGTTGACCGTATGTTGAAGAATCAAACATACGCATCGGGAGGTAACCGTTATCACATTGCTACCGTGCTCGATACCAGTCGTGGTCGTCCTTCCAGTGTGGTTGCTGAGTTGTATCATTGTCCATCGGCACCGAGCGTAAGTGTGGCTAAAGCAACCAAGACCATGCTATTGCCTGGTGCCAATGAGGTGCAGCCAATCTCATTTGCAGAGGTGGAAAACAATGAGTGTAAAGTCATCGGTAACCAAGTTGTGTCTGAGCAACAAAAAGGTTCCTTATTTGAGGAACTTGCAAACCAAGTTTATATGGCGGGTGGTAACCGATATCACGTGGTGAAGGTGATAGAAACCGATGGACAAACCCCAACGTCAGTTTCAGCAGATATTTATCGCTGTAAGCACCGCTCTGTAGCTTACGAATAGAACAAAAAAGCGCTAGCTAAGAAGCTAGCGCTTTTTTGTTTAAAAGGGGCTTAGATCTTTTTAAAGATGAGTGAGGTGTTGATACCGCCAAACGCAAAGTTATTGCTCATTAGGTATTCAACATTGAGCTCGCGACCTTGTCCTGAGATGTAATCTAGGTCGCCACATTGTGGGTCTAGGTTCTCTAGGTTAAGGGTCGGGTTAAACCAACCTCCGTGCATCATCTCTAGGCTTAGCCACGCCTCGATAGCGCCACAAGCTCCTAGGGTATGACCGAAGTAGCTCTTCAATGAGCTGATTGGCACTTTACCGAGTGCATTTGCCGTGGCGTTGCTTTCTGCAATGTCGCCGCGGTCAGTCGCCGTACCGTGCGCCGATACATAATCGATTTGATCTGCCGAAATGCCTGCGTTCTGTAGCGCCATCTCCATACAGATTTGCATGGTTTCCATTTGAGGTTGTGTTACGTGCGCAGCATCGCAGTTGCTTGCAAAACCAATGATCTCGGCATAGATTTTCGCGCCGCGAGCCACTGCGTGTTCGTACTCTTCTAAAACCAATGTACCTGCGCCTTCGCCAATTACTAAGCCATCGCGCTCAGTATCGTAGGGTCTTGGGGTACTTTTCGGTGCGTCGTTTTTCAAACTGGTCGCGAAAAGGGTATCAAACACAGCCGATTCTGTTGGGCAAAGCTCTTCAGCGCCACCTGCAACCATCACGGTTTGGTAACCGTGCTTAATGGCTTCGTAGGCGTAACCAATCGCTTGGCTGCCAGAAGTACATGCGCTACTGGTTGGGATTACGCGACCTTTTAAGCCAAAGAACAGACCAACGTTAACTGCAGTCGTGTGTGGCATCATTTGTACGTAAGTTGTCGCGGTAATCGCTTTGGTGGTTTTATCATTTAGCATTACACCAAATGCGCCAATGGCATCGGTACTGCCTGTAGATGAGCCGTAAGCGATACCGGTTTGACCGTTAGTGAGAACATCATTGCCAATCAGACCAGCTTGGCTTAGCGCGTTTTCTGTTGCGACAGTCGCAAGCTTAGAGACACGACCCATACCGCGGACTTGTTTGCGTTTGTAATGCTTCGGTAGTTCGAAGTCAGTTACAGGTGCAGCAAGCTTGGTGTTCAAACCATCATATTGCTCATAAGAAGGCATGTATTGAGTGGCGTTCTGGCAGTCGCGCAGTTTAGGCTCTACTGCTGACCAATCGTTACCAAAGGCGGTAACACCGGACATACCTGTCACAACGACTCGACGACTCATACTAAGCCTCCATTTACTGAGATAACTTGGCGGGTAACATAACCTGCGATATCAGACATCAAGTAGCTTACCAGACCAGCCACTTCCTCTGGTTCACCCATGCGACGAAGAGGGATTTGCGGCATCGCGTGCTCTTTTACGTGCTCATCCACCATGCCAGTATCAATAAGACCTGGTGCCACACAGTTCACGGTGATCTTACGTTTTGCGAGTTCAAGCGCGAGAGATTTCGTTGCGCCAATCACGCCAGCTTTTGCCGCGCTGTAGTTGGTTTGACCGCGGTTGCCCATCAGACCAGACACCGACGCGAGAGTCACAATACGACCGCCTTTGCGTTTTTGTACCATTGGCATTACGCAAGGGTGCAGTACGTTGTAGAAACTATCTAGGTTGGTATGAATCACGCCATCCCATTCTTCTTCCGTCATAGCTGGGAAAGCAGTATCGCGAGTGATGCCAGCATTGTTGACGACACCGTAGTAAGCACCATGCTCTGCGATGTCGGCTTCTAGTTTAGTACGGCATTCTTCGCGGTTGCTGATATCAAACTGGATCAGACGACCCGAGCCACCATGTTGTTCAATGGTCTCTAAAGTGTTTTGTGCGCCTTGTTGATCGCCCATGTAATGCACGACGACGTGGAAACCGTCTTTGGCAAGTTGAACGGCGATGGCTTTACCAATGCCTTTACTGGCACCAGTTACGAGGACTTGTCGGGTCATTGTTGACTCCTGATTTTCATTTCTTTTAATTTTTCTTCTGATGGAACGTATACGTTCAACTGACAGGTAGCGATGGTTTTTTCTTGCCACTCCATGCGAGCAGAAAACACCGCCATGCCATTGTCTTCCATCATTTTCTCGGCATACACGTCGAGCTGTTGACCTTGAGTAAAGGCATCGCACTCAGAAGTGTAACGTCGACTGCCTAATAAGAACCCAATAGGTGGCTCCTGTCCTTGAATAAGGGCATGGTAGCCAGACCAAGCGGCAACAGACTGTGCCATAAACTCTATACCGACATACGCCGGAACCGTTTGAGTATCACGGTTGAAGAAAGGGTTATGCTCGCCAATATCAACCTGACAATGGATGGTGTCTTGTTGAATATCGATAGCACGATCAACCAAGATCATTGGTCTATCGTGCGGAAGCAGTTGTTCAATTGGGGGAAGTTTAGTCATGAGCGTAACCAAAAATAAGACTAACGTTATTACCGCCGAAAGCAAAAGAGTTGCTTAAAATCGCTTTTCCACCAAGTTTTGATGGTGCTTCAACGAGGGAGATTTCGATATCTTCCGCTTTGTTTGCGCAATGCTGGACGGGGAGATCGAGATCGTAATTCAAAATATGCCATGCGATTGCCGCTTCAGTTGCGCTGGCGGCACCTAGAGTATGACCAGTTAACGGTTTGGTTGAGCTCACTGATACAGCATCGCCAAAGCAGCGGAAAATGGCTTTGCTTTCCATCGAATCGTTCAATGGGGTCGCGGTTCCATGCGCATTGATGTAACCAATATCTTCAGCCGTTAAGCCAGCGTTTGAAAGGGCTTTGTTCATGGCCTCTTCTGCACCTAGTCCCTCTGGGTGTGGTGCAGAGATATGGTGTGCGTCAGAGCTGTCTCCTGCGCCTAACAACGCCACTTTGGCGGGCGTGTGGCTCAATAGCATGATGGACGCGGCTTCTCCGATATTAATACCCGAACGATCTGCATCGAATGGTAAGCAGTGTTTGTCTGACAGGGCTTCTAGACCACTAAAGCCATTTAAGGTCAGGCGACATATGGTGTCGACACCACCAACAATCACGGCATCGACTAGCCCCGATTTTAAAAGACGTTGAGCGGTGATAAATACGCGTCCACTGGAAGAGCAAGCTGTCGATACAGCGTAATGAGGACCTGTCAGTCCAAAATACGCGGCGACAAAGTCACTGCAATGACCAAGCTCTTGCTTACGGTAATGGTAATCGTCTGGGAACGCACCATCTGAGAGCTTTTCTGCAAAGGCAATTTCACCATCTGCAATGCCGGAGGTGCTGGTCCCGATCACTACGGCAATGCGGTCTGAGCCATATTGGCTAATGGCTTCGCGGACTTTGGGTTCGATCTGCCAAATGGCAGAGAGTGCGAGTCGGTTGTTTCTAGAATCAAACGAATGCAACGCCTGCGGAAGCGTTGGTAATGGTTCTAAGACGCGTCCAATAACGGTTTCTCGATCGTTATTCAGAATGGTTTTATCCACGACCATGTTCGATGGCTTAGAACCTGATAGACATTGATGAATGCTTGCATCATCGTTACCCATCGCGGAATGAAAGCCGCAGGCCTGAATATACAAAGGTTGAGGAGAGCGAGTAGACATAGTGTTGTATTAGGATCGTTCTTAATTTAATTGATACTGCAGTGTTTGAATAGAAATCGAAAACGGATGTTGAAGGTGATTAAAGCTAATCTTACCTTTCAGTTTGTCTTGATTCTCATAGCGGATGTCTATGATCTTTTCACCGTCGCTATTAAACACGGCTCTAGAATATTCATCATCAATCATTCGCCACCTTACCTTATTTAGCGGCGCTTCCCAAGCAGAACTCGGCCACAGCGTGATCATTAGGTTGAATAGTACTTGCTCCGGTTCTGGCAACGTGCCATCGAGACCGGTTAAAACTTCTGTATTTATCTGCTCACCATTGTAGTTGAGGGATAAAATTCGGGTACCCCAAGAGGAAAAGCCGGCTAGTGTGACATCGTTGCTGTTCACTTGTAATTGCACTGGCAGTTGTTCTTGTCTCTCTTTTCCTTCTGCGGTCCAAGTCGCAGTAATCAACTGGCTTGCTGTGAGGTGATAACCGAGATCGTTCGGGGCAGGGAGCGCGACAGAGACTCCTTGTTCTATTTCGACGCTAGGCGTTGATTGTTTGGGTACTAAGCTGCAAGCACTGAGTAAAGTTACCAAAATCATTGTGATGAAAATACGCACGGCCGTGGAAGTGCTCATTGTGATTTTTCCTTAGTCATAATAGCAATCGGCGAGAGTAGCCAAGCGATGAAAATGCCGCTTAAAACGGTCACACCAAAGCTATGAATCGCATGGGTTTGACTTAGAGAGAGTAACCCAAAAGACAATACCGTTGTGATGGCAGAGAGCGTAATCGCGAGAAGAGTGCTCAAACTGCGTGCTTTCTCAGCAAAAAATAGGGTGTAGTCGATACCGATTCCCAAGATCAGGATCAAGCCTAACAAGTTAAATAAGTTGAGTGTCGAGCCAGCAGCAACCGCGGCAGCGAGACCTCCAATACAAGCAATTGCTGAAGGGAGTAAAATACGCCAACCGTGGTGAAAGCCGTAGCGTTTGACTAGAACGGCAAAAATAATCGCGGCAGCAGCAAATAACAGCTCCATGATTTTAATGCGGTACTCGCCAAATAATGTCGAGATCTCTTCGGCTTTGTTTAAGTAACTGATATCTGGTTGAGACTGCGCAAATGCTATTACAATTTCTGGGTCGTTCAACTTGTTTAACGTGATGACCGCTGCCGATTGGCCTTCGATTTCTCCCAAGTAGAGGAAGCGAATTGGTTCGGATACCGGATTGTTTAGATAGTCTGGCAAACTGACTGGCACAAGGGTGTTTGTCAGTTTTGGCTTGTGTGCCAGTTGTAAGCCTGATGCTAAAGCAGAAGCTTGCGTTTGGTACAGATTCGCTATCAGAGCAAAATCACTTTGTTGGCGTTCGGTTGAGCCCAGATACTTACTCAAACTTTGATAGCCTTCAATGATGTTGGTTTGTTGCCATTGCTGTAGCGTAGGGTCAAGTTGCTCTAGTCGTTGAAGTAGAGATTGATCCGTGTCGGCGGTGACCACAAGCATTTGTTGAGAAGCCTGCATTCCACTGACTTTTGTAATCAAAGCTTCTTGCTGCTTTAGCGTTTCTGGCATGGCTTGCAATTGGCGAATGTCATCGTCGTACTTCAACTGAGTGAGAAAATAGCCGCTGATGATAAGACAGATAAGCGGCAGCCCAACTTTCACACTAGGACGTTGCCACACAGATAACCATGCAGATAACAACCGATGACCCGGTACTTTCACCGCATTGCGAGAAGGTTTCACTGCGAGAACCGGGTACCAAGCCACTACAGTTGAGTAAGCGGCAATCAGTCCGATAGAGGAGAAGAGGGCAAGTTGCTGCAAGCCAGGGAAAGGCGCAATCAACATGCCTAAATAGCCAATCAAACTGGTGATAAGACCTAAAGTGATGGCAGCAAAAATATGTTTGAGACCTTTTCGACTGTCCCACTGGCTGCCTTCAGATAAACGTTCAGTCAGATAATGGAAAGCGTAGTCTATTGAAACGCCAATCAAGCTTGCACCGAAGACCAAACTGAATAGATGGACTTTGCCAAATACCCAAGTGGTGACGCTAAGAGCAATCAGCAAGCCAACCGAAATGGATAACAGCGCTAAAGAGAGCGGTATTAAACTGCGGAACACAACCAAGAACAACACGATGATGCCCAATAAAGAGAACACGCCAATAGTGCTGATTTCTGATTTCGCACTCTGAGTGCCAAAGTCTGCGTAAAACAGTACGCCGGTATGCGCGGCTTTAGCACCAAACTGTGTGGCGATGGATTGCTCTAGTTGTTCGATTTTTGGAACGACACTTTGAGTCGAGAGAGCGTATGGAGAACCACTGAGTGTCGCAGTGATTAAGAGGTATTGTTGACCATCTTTTTCGACAGACAAGTAGCCATTATCGAGTCTAAACGCTGATGTTTGCTGCGTGACTTGACTTAAGTAATCACGAAACAGCAAGAACGGATCGTTTTGTAGCTCTTGACCTGTTACGCCCGAAAACGGGTTGTAAAGGGATTGAACCACATATTGCACTTGAGCTTGTGGGTCTTGGCTTAGTCGCTCTCGTTGTGCTTGAGTCAGTTGCTGGAAACGATGATTGAAGTAGTAGCTTGCCCAAGCTTGTTGAGCGTCAGGTGATATTTTCCCGACGACGTTGGTAAACTGTTGGGTTTCTCTTAACCCTTTTTCAAATGCGCCAGCGGCTTTTAACAATTGTGTTTTGTCGGCAGCGGTCAGTACAAAGATGATTTGATCACTCATACTGGTGGAGACTGCTTCAAACGCTTGCTCTGCGATTGGATTTTGCTGATTTTCAGGCAGCAGTTTTAGGATGTTGGTTTCAATCGGCGAGTGTTCGCTCCCCACCCATTGTTTTAATAGCAGAGCGCTTGCGATCACAACTAAGCTTAACCAAAGCCAAGCCAATGCGTATGAACCTAGACGGAATTTAGAAATCAAATTGAGCCTTTTCTGCATCCGTTAATTCCTTTGGCAAAGACGCTTGTTGAGTAAACTCAATCTCTGTTTTGTCTCCGCGCAGTTCTTCTAGCATTAATTGGTCAATATGAGTGTTACCAGAGAGCGTGATGGCTTTAAACACCGCGTTAAGTGGCGCTTGTTTTGGAGTGAGAACCAATTGCCATTGACCACTATCTTGAGCAGAAAAGTCCAGCGTAAACTGTTCTTTCAATGCTGCGGTATCACCATGGAAAACCGATAGAAATACATGGCTAAAATAGAATGCCATTGGGTTTTCTTGTGCGGTGATGGTTTTTGGCGCTTGGTTAGCAAAGCTCTGGCGTAACTTGTCTTGAGTTAAAACCAAGTTTACGGCAAATGGGATCTGCTGTTGCCAAAGTAAACCGTGCGATTTGCTGAGAGTAAAAATGCCTGTTGAAGTAAGCGGTTGATTAAACATCTCTAGGTGACGGCTTTGCTTAAAATCGCCGCGGATTACTTCGTTTTGTGACAGCTGCGCCTGCAATGAGTCGAGATCCACCACTTTTGCCCTGCTCGGAGTCGAGAATGATACGAGCAGAGCCATAGACACAAATAAAGAGAACAAGGATTTGCGCATTAAGATAGGCTCCCACACTTATGCCACTGCTCTACTTTATCTAGAAAAGCGGCAGGAGAAACAAAGCACATTTCTTGTTTTTCGATAGAAACTGCCACTTGCGTGGTATGAGCTTTACACATGCGCTGATCGGTTTTGGCATCATAAATCATGTAGTCTACGCGCAAGCGGTTTTCCCACTCAGTGAGCGTCGCGGTAATGCGAATCTCGTGGTTGAATGGGATTGCCTTTACATACTTCACGCGGGTGTCGATGATTGGCCACATGTAGCCCGACGCTTGCATATCACGGTAGCTGTACTCAATCTTCTCCATTAGCACTCGGCGTGCTTCTTCGAAGTAACGAAAGAAGTTGCCGTGATAGATGACGCCCATCGGATCAGCATCCTGAAATGAGGTGACCATTGTCACCTCGGTTTCTAGCGGGTAAAGGACTTGTTCTTGCATTACGCCTCCGCGTACAACAACCAGTGACGTTGTTGGATTTTAGCGATGAAGTTACGTAGATCGTGCTCTAGTGGACGGTCTTCGACAACAAACTCGAACTCTTCCAATACCGCATCGCGAATCATCTTCAAGTTACTGCTCATGTGGTGTTCGTCTAGCTCATTATGGCGGCGACGAATCTCTACCGCTTGAACACTCGCCAGCAAAGATGCCGCTGCGACTTGTTCTGTCAGCTCAAGAACGCGCATACAGTCGCGAGCTGCAATCGTACCCATGCTCACTTTGTCTTGGTTGTGACACTCTGTTGAGCGTGAGAACACGCTTGCAGGCATGGTGTGTTTTAGCGCTTCTGCTGTCCAAGCTGAAATACCAATCTGCACCGCTTTAAAGCCATGGTTGATTGGCTTACGTTCGCCTTCCGCGCCCGTCAGATTGAATGGCAGACCATTGTTGAACTTGTAGTCCATTAACTGAGCCATCTGACGATCCAGTAGATCCGCTAGGTTCGCGATGTTTGTTTTCAGTGTGTCCATCGCCATTGCAATATGACCGCCGTAGAAGTGTCCACCATGCAGTACGCGTTCGTTGTCGCCATCGATGATTGGGTTGTCGTTTGCGCTGTTAAGCTCGTTCTCGATCAATTGACGCAACCAAGGAAGAGAATCTTGAACCATGCCGATCACGTGTGGAGCACAACGCAGAGAGTAACGATCCTGCAGGCGGTCACTGTTGCGTGGTGGGCGTTCCGCTTTAAGGTCGTTACGTAGCCATGCCGCAACTTGTTGTTGACCCGGATGAGGTTTCACTGCGAAGAGGGCTTCATCAAAGTGGAAATCATTGCCCTGCATACCTACCGATACCATCGCCGTGATCTTAGTGCACAACTGAGCAAGGTATTCTGCGCGTTTGTAAGCAATACACGCCAGAGCAGTCATCACGGATGTGCCATTCATCAGCGCCAAACCTTCTTTTGGTTTGAGCGTAATTGGAGTAATGCCAAGTTCAGTAAATACATCAAGAGTTGGGCGTACTTCACCTTTGTAAAGCACATCGCGCTCACCAATAAGCGCCGCAGCAAGGTAAGACAGTGGTGTTAAGTCGCCACTAGCGCCAACCGAGCCTTCCTGCGGGATGCGTGGTGCAATGTCGTGGTTGATCAGGTTGACGATTTGGTTCAACAGATCATGCGAAACACCAGAAACCCCCTGTGATAGAGAACATAGGCGAGTTGCCAGCACTGCTCTTGCTTGCTCATGAGACAAGATCTCGCCTAAACCACAACCATGAAAGCGAGTGAGGTGAAGGGGTAATTCATCGACCAATGCTGGTGGGATTGCAACAGTGCAAGAGTCGCCATACCCAGTGGTTACGCCGTAAATTACGCCTTCTTCTTTAAGTAATTTTTCTAGGAATGCCACACCGCGATCAATCTTCGATGTGAATTCCGGTGACGCATTCATGTTTGCTTTTGCACCGTGTGCAATCGCGACGACATCTTCAATCGAAAGGCGTTCTGCACCAAAGGTGATGCTTTGATTATTGTTCATTGTCATGTTGCTGATTACTTAAAGTCCAGAAATTAAAAAAGTTGTACCACTGCAATGGAGCTTGCAGTGTGTGATGTTCTAATCGTTGCGCATATTGCTGAACCACGTTGTCCAGCGCTTCTTGGCGACTCTTACGTGGTAAGACGATTTGATCACTAAAATGTTCAAAATATACGTTAAAGTGCGGCGTTTCGGCGTTATCGTCTCGTAGACCAAACAGCAGATAAACTGGAGCTTTCAACACTGAAGCCAACATAAATGGTCCCTGTGGGAAGGGCGCTGGCTTGCCTAAAAAGTCCGCCCAAACGACGCGGCTTTCAACGCTGGTGGAAGTGCGATCGCCAACAATCACCACCCATTCACCTTGCTCTATTTTTTGTTGAAGCAAAATGGCGGTATCGGGTCCCATCGAACTCACTTGGATAAGGTTAAGCTCGGAGCTTGGGTTGACAGCCTTCATCACGGCATTAAATTGCTCGGCGTGCTCGGTGAACACCAATGCATTGATTTTCACGTGTGAATGTCGGCGACCAAGCGCTCTACACAATTCGATGTTACCAAGGTGGGAACCAAGAATGACCACGCCTTGTTGTTTTTCAGCCATCTCTTCGAAGTGGTGCTGACCATGAATGGTAAGATTGTCCACACTGAAATCACCTTGCCAAGCTGCCAACTTATCAAGCATGGTTCGCCCAAATGACAGCAGGTGCTGATAGCTGTCCAAAGGTTGAGGTAGGGTGATGTTCTGTTGTTTCGCGTGTTGTTGCAATTGATCTAAGTAGATCTCAGAAGCTTGTCGAGCAGACTTACCTGTTAGGTGGTAGTAACGCATTACGAGCTTCAAAATGAGGTCAAAAACTTTGCGTCCAAATACTCGATAAACGGCTAATAGGGTTTTGATCCCCAACACGGTGCCTTGTTCTTTTCGCTTTGACCAATGAGCGTCGCGAGATGTTGCTTGCTTGGATTCGTTTGCACGCTTTTGCTTACGAGCCAGCAATGAAGGGATGCGAGGCAACATGCCAAAGAACAAACGTGTGTGCATCCAACTGATTTTTACGTTGTCCCAAAGTGCATCAAAATGAGAAATGCCACCTTCAGGGTAAATCACGCGTGTTGGTACGAAATCAATATCAGTGCCTTCCCAATACATACGAACTAAGATCTCAATGTCGAAGTCCATGCGCTTACCAATGTCGTACTTGTGGAGCACGTCCACAGTTTGGGTAAGAGGGTAAGCTCGAAAGCCACACATGCTGTCTTTGATAGAAAGCGATAGCGTCTCAATCCACACCCAAACATGGGTCGCGTATCGTCCGTAGAGACGTGATTTAGGTACGCTTTCGTCGTAAACCGGTTGTCCAGAAATTAGTCTGTTTGGGTTAGCCTGCGAAGCCTGCAATAACGTTGGCACAGCCTCAAGGTCGTGTTGCCCATCGGCATCTATCTGAATTGCATGAGAGAACCCTTGTAGCAGCGCTTGCTTAATACCAGCCATTACTGCGCCACCTTTACCTTGGTTTTCTGAAAGGCGAATCAAGGTGATTTTCTCTTCATTTGCTAAAGCATCTAGAGCACGTTTTGTCTCTTCATTACTGCCGTCATCAACGACTAAAACTGGCAGGGAAAAAACAGACAACGACTCAACTACAGCCGCAATCGTGCTGCCATGGTTGTAGCATGGAATAAGAAAACAAGGGTGGTATTGGTTCTCGTTGCTTGCGCTTGTCACGTTAATTCCCTAGCTTCATTTTGCCTGAAGAATGAACTACGGTTTGCTCGCCCGAGATCGACGTGTACTTAAATGCCAGTTTTTCACGCTCTGCATCCCAAGAAAGCGTAAGACTAACGCACATATCCGGTAGGATAGGTTCTTGGAATTTGATGACTTCCATGCCTTTGAACAGTGTTGGTGTGTTCAAGTATTCGACCGCATAAAACAGCGCCCAATCGATTTGTGTTACGCCTGGCAACAATGGGAAATGGGTAAAGTGACCTTGGAAATCCAAGATGTCGGCATCGACACGCATTTTAATCGTCGCGATGTGATTGTCGATATCAACCTGTTTGAGCGTTGGTTTTCTTTTGTCCATGATGAGTTCTTTTATTCTTGGAACAGTTTTTCTATTTCAGCGATCTGGCGCTTGCCTTGGCTATTGAGCGGAATCTCGTCTAAAACGCGGAATTTTCTTGGAATAGCAATCGGCTCTAACCAGCTACGCAAGGCTTTTCTTAGCGCTAACCAGAACTTACCTTTCCCGAGTTCTTGCAGTGTTTGATCGCCTTCGTTGGTCAAGACTATCACTGCAAATAGAGACAGCCGACCGGCATCTTCCATCGGGATGACGGCACTTTCTTTTACCCACGGCAATTGCTCTAAACGCTTCTCGACTTCGACCAACGAAACGCGCTTTTCTTCAACTTTGACGATTCTGTCGGTGCGACCGCGTAGTTCGAAGGAAATACTATCATGGAAATAGCATTCATCTGCAGTTTGATACCACGCGTTTTCATCAATGTGGGGGGAGCGAAGCTTTAAACAGTTTTCATGATTTAGAGCGGCTTCAACACCAGGGAAAAGAGTCCAAGGTTGGGTAGCAGATAGTTGCTGTCGATAAGCGATACCACCCGTTTCGGTACTTCCGAAGACCTCTAATGGGTAATCACCAAACAATTGCTGGCTGTGATTGGCAGCATCATTAGCTAAAGGACCTCCAGAAGAAAAAACGCAGCGTAACGCCGATGGTTGATGCTCTTCTGTCAGGCGTTTAAGTAATGCAGGGCTACTGATCAATGTTGTCTCTGTAGAGGCAAAATGTACAATCTGCTCTGGAAATTCTAAGTTATGAGCGGCAAAAGGGCGCCCAGAGCACAATGGCCAGAGAACGCGGAATAGCAATCCGTAGATATGTTGGTGAGATACTGTGCTCTCGATATGAGAACCTTCCAGTTTGTCTCCCCATAAGCCGTCAAGAATGGCGACTTCCACATCCAGTTGTTTGAGTGTTTTTCTGATCGCTTTTGGTTTACCGCTTGAACCTGAGGTAAACAGCGTGACGTTGATATTCGCAAGTGGCAAGGCTTGCCATTCACAAATGAGAGAATCGAAACTTGTATTCACGTGCAAAGCTGAGAGCCCTGTCGGAATCATCACTTCAGTGTCGTGCAATACAAGATCGAAGTGCTCGTCGAGCTCTTTTAAAGCTTCAGGTTGGTAATTGCCGGGAAGGACGATGGATTTTCCAGCATGGCAACAAGCAAAGAAACTGAGCGCAAAAAGGTAGCTGTTGCCAAAACAGAGCGCGATTCGTTGGGCATTAAGCGCTTCTAACGTTGCTCGCAAACTGGCGACGTTATGCTGAAAAGACTCCCACGTCATGGTTTGGTTTCTGTCATACGCAATCGTGGATTGTGCCTCTCTATTGGCTGTCATTAAGGTCGCAATAGAGGAGAAGTTTAACGAACTTGTGTTCATACGATTTAATGTTCCTTTCGTACAAATTGACGCACTATCCATTCACCAGCGAACAAGCTACCAGCGAGTAAATAACTGATTAAGCCGTTGTACAGCGTCCAGATTTCGATAGGTTGAAAACAGGTATACAGTGCTACCGATGCATTCAAGATAAAGAATCCACACCACACGATCGTAACTTTTCGTGTGTAGATCACGCCACTTTGAGGAAGTTCAGGCTCTTGAAGGCGAGCCAGTCTCTCGATGATGGTTTGCGGTTGCTTCAAGCTCAGTGAGAACACGCCAAGCATGCAAAGGTTGACGACAACAGGGTAGAACTTTAGCCACCCGTGCTGCTTAAAAACAACACCTAAGGTGACTAAGACAATACCCACAACGCCCGTGGTGATCGCAAGGAACTTAAACTCTTTGAGTGGTGTTTTGTTTGCAGCGAGTAACCGCAAAAGCAACGCTGCAACCAATAAGCCACCAACCAGATTTAAACCAAATCGGTCGATACCGAAGTAAACCGCGAAGGGGTAGGCAAATAATACAATTGCAGACAAAACCGTCAGCAATTGGCGCATTAACTTTCCTTGAGAAGTTCAGTTACTGCATTAACCACGTCATCGACAGTACGAACTGTGCTGAATTCTGCTGGTTTGATCTTTTTGCCAGTGACATTTTGTAGGTGTACAACAAGGTCTACGGCATCAATGCTGTCTAGGTCTAGATCGGTGTAAAGATGGGCTTCTGGCTGAATGTCTTCAGCTTCAATTTCGAATAGCTCCACAAGCGCATCTTTAACTTGTTCAAATACTTGATCTTTATTTACGTCTGTCATGAATATACCTAAAAACTATTCATTATCTTGAGAAGAGGTTTGAGAAGAAATGTACTTCGCAAGGTTAGCTACAGAAGCGAAGTGCTCACGAGTGTTCGAATCGTCTGCATCAATGACAATGTTGTATTGCTTTTTAATTGCTAATCCAAGTTCAAGAGCATCGATAGAATCCAAGCCAAGACCATCACCAAAAAGTGGTGCTTCTGTTTCAATATCGTCGACGGTTAAATCTTCTAGGTTTAGAGCGTCAATAATAAGTTGCTTGATATCGTTGTGTAATTGTTCCACTGGGACCTGCTTATAATTACGAATTTTCTGGAAATATAGTTTCAGCCAAATGCTGTTGTAAGCGACGAGCCGCTATCGTTGGGGACGTAGTTTGCTTTATAAAAGGCTCAATCTCAACTTTATCCTTAACTTCAACCTTGAAAAATGGTTTTGTCTTTGGAACTTGATACCATTTTTTCTCTTTTGTCAGGAAGCTTGGCGTGACCGTAATATGTACGACACGCAAATCTCGCTCGGTTCTAACCGCTATTTGCGCAGCGCCTCTTTGTAATTTCGATTTTACACCTGGAGTGGTTCTTGTGCCTTCAGGAAAAATAAGCAAAACGTTACCATCGTCAAATCTTTCTTCACACATTGCTAATAAATCATCAGGTGCTTCGTTGGGTATATAACCTGCAGCCTTAACAATGTGCTTCATAAATGGGTTTGCCCAAATTGCGGACTTAACTAAACAGTCGCAGCGCTTTAATTGGGATGCGATCAAAACGTAATCAATTAAACTTGGGTGGTTCGCAACTATGAGACAGTTTTTATCTTGTTGAAGAATGTCGGCACCAATGATTTGGTAATCAATTGCGCCGCAAAGCTTCATCAAATTACAAAAAGTGTTGAAAGAATATTGAATCGCCCCTTGAACTTTATATTCTCTCTGTTTTATATCCGATGTAGTCAGGTGAATAAGTGGAATGACGATAAAGCTGAGTGCCAAGCCACCTAAACCAAAAACCGAGAAACAAAATCCTGTCGCGAATACTCGCCAATATTGATTCAACATTCTCATTGACGACGCCATTCCCATGATTGTTGAGGCGAATGAATCGTCCAATTGTTTGCTGATGATAAAAAGTGCTGAATAAAGCTAAGCCCTTGCGGAAAGGCATCTTCGTCTGTTTTCTCGGTTGTTGCTTGTACGCTAAAAGTATCGCCATGAGAAAGCACCAGACCTAAACCATATCCATGGTAATCGTGCGTTTCAAACTCAGAATATGACTCTGGGAGTGGCTCATCAAAATCGACAATCAGAACTTTCTTGTCAGGGTTGTCATACAGGAATAGCCACGCTTCGATTAACGCGCTTTGGAAGGTATTTTCAGCAGCTGCGATAGAGGTGAGAGGGATCGGCTGTTTAGTTGCGATGGTCGCAAGCCCCGCTGCGGTATTATGCACAGACTGAGAGAATGCCATTGGCGAAGCTTCTTCACCCTTGAGGATGTCTTCTACCAACGCCACACTGCGATGAAGTTCACCATGACGGCTAGAGAAAACAAGGTAGTCAACATCGTGCTGCTTGAGCAACTCAATCGCCGTTTGAACCGCTAGCTTACTCAGTTGGCTCATACGTCTGCGCATCATAGGTGGGATATCAGATACGTTCAGTTTGCCTTCTTCTGGCCACTGACCGGTAGAGGTCCATTGTTTCCACTCATCGACTTGACTAAGCCCTTGAGAGTTAGCTGACCAAGCGTCGATATTAAACGAAATTTTGATCTTGGAGTTTGGCATATTTGATTAAATTGCTTTATTTTACCGCTCGATACAATTTAAGCTTCAGCAGAAACCATAATAAAGGAAATTATCATGTCACGTTTAAAGCTGTTTATATCAGTGCTATTAACTTTGCTTCTTGTCGGTTGTGGTCGAGTGCAACCTGTATTGAATGTGGAGGATACTCCAGTTGCTTATGATCTTCAAAATAAACAAGTAAAAGCGGCGATTGTTCAATCAGCAACTAATCGCGGTTGGACGATTGAAGAAACAAGCCCAGGTGTATTAATTGCAAAAATCAACGTTCGTAGTCACTTTGCGGAAGTAAAAATTCCATATAGCAACAAATATTATTCAATTATTTATCTCAACTCAGTAAATCTAAAAGCAAGTGATGGCAAAATCCATCGTAATTACAACCGTTGGGTGAACAACTTAAATGTTGATATTCAACGCGCGCTTGCACTTTTAGGCGCAGAGTCCCAGTAATAATTATATTAATTGAAGTTAGGTTTTTTCGTGTTAAATCAAAATATTGATCCTTTCAACGCTTTTGAAGCTAAAACAGAAGCTCAAAAATTATCTTTTGCCCCTATTGTTTTCCACACTGCGAGAACATTAAGAGAACTTGGTATCTTAGCTGCGCTCGACAGTGCAGGCTCAAAGGGTATGAACGCTGTAGAAATTGCAGAAAAAACGGGTGTGTCTGAATACGGCGTGAAAGTATTGTTGGATATGGCCATTAGTGCGCACATTGTTTTGTGGGAAAAACCTAACTATTCCTTGGCTAACCTAGGCTTTTACTTACTTTATGATGGCATGACGCAAGCAAACATGGATTTCACTGCCGACGTTTGTTACGCCGCTATGATGCACCTAACGGATGCGATCAAAGAAGGCAAGCCGTCAGGTCTTAAAGAACTTGGTGATTGGGAAACCATTTACCAGGGGTTATCAACATTGCCAGAACAAGCGAAACAAAGCTGGTTCAAGTTTGACCACTTTTACTCTGATCGCTCTTTCCCACTATTACTTAAAGAAGTATTTGCTAATAAACCAAGTCACATTGTGGACATTGGTGGCAATACTGGTAAGTGGGCAATGCAGTGCTGTAACCACGATCAATATGTGAACATTACAATTGTTGATCTTCCTCAGCAGCTAGAAGTTGCGATGGCAAATGCCAAGGAAAATCAACTGAGTGAGCGCATCACTCCATTCCCAGCCAACATGCTGGATAAAGCTCAAGTGTTACCTGAGCACGCTGATATCTGGTGGATGAGTCAATTCCTTGATTGCTTCTCACCAATCGAAATTCTCAATATTCTTAAGAAAGTGAAAGCGCAGCTTCGAGAAGGCGATACGGTGTATATCTTAGAACTGTTCTGGGATGCACAAAAATACGCGGGTGCTTCTTATAGCTTGAACGCGACCTCGCTTTACTTTACCTGTTTAGCAAACGGCAACAGTCGTTTCTACCGCAGCGATGATTTTCTGGAAATTGTTGAAGCGGCAGGCTTAGTCGTGACAGAAAGAACCGACAACATTGGTCTCGGTCATACGTTATTAAAACTACAAGCAAACTAGAAAGCAGAATGAGAAAAGAACAAAAGCAAGTCGTCGTCGTTGGTGCAGGACCGTCAGGTTCTACCGTTTCCGCATTGCTCAATATGCGCGGAATTAATGTCGTTGTGATTGAGAAAGCGTTGTTCCCACGTTTTTCGATCGGTGAAAGCCTTCTTCCTGCCTGCATGGAAGTGGTAGAGCAAGCCGGTATGTTGGAAGCGGTGAACCAATATGGATTCCAGTACAAAGATGGTGCTGCGTTTCGTCGCAATGGCGTTTATACCCAATTTGATTTCACCAACAAATTCACTGCAGGACCGGGTACCACTTACCAAGTTCAACGCGGTAACTTCGATAAAGTACTGGCAGACAGTGCAGTGGAGCAAGGTGTTGAAATTCGTTACCAGCACGAACTGACAAGCATCGACTTTGAAGGTGCCAAGTCGATTCTTAATGTGCTTGACGCTGACAAACAAGCTTACCAAATTGAAGCCGATTACGTGCTAGATGCTAGTGGTTTTGGTCGCGTTCTTCCTCGTTTGCTCGCGCTAGAAGAGCCTTCATGCCTGCCACCAAGAAAAGCAATTTTTACGCACATTGAAGACAACATTACTGCAGAAGGGATTGAATACGATCGCAACAAGATCCTGATCTCTGTGCATCCTGAAAATCATGATGTGTGGTATTGGTTGATCCCGTTCTCAAATGGTACTTGCTCATTTGGTGTGGTTGGCGAACCGACGTTCTTTGAAAACTATCCCGAGGATAAGATTACCGCTCTTAAGCAGTTAGCAAGTGAAGAACCAGGGCTTGCGCAGCTCCTTAACCAAGCTCAGTACCCAAATCCTGCTGGTGAACTGGGTGGCTATTCAGCGAACGTAAAACACTTAGCGACACCACACTACGCGTTGCTTGGTAATGCTGGTGAGTTTCTTGATCCTGTCTTCTCTTCAGGCGTGACTATTGCCATGAAGTCAGCACAATTTGCAGCAGACTGCATTGAACGCCAGCTAAATGGTGAAACGGTCGATTGGCAATCTGATTATGCTGATCGCCTAATGGTGGGCGTCAATACTTTCCGTACTTACGTGGAAGGTTGGTACAACGGCATGTTGCAAGATGTTATCTTCTACCAAAACCCCAATCCACGTATCAAACAGATGATCAGCGCGATTCTTGCGGGTTACGCATGGGATGAAGCCAACCCATACGTAAAACAGAGTGAACAACGCTTAGCGACCCTAGCTGAGCTAGTGAGAGATGAGGAGATGTAATCCTCCCACTCTTTTTAATACCGAAGCCCCGCAAAAAATCGCGGGGCTTTTTCGTCGGTTGAACCTAAATTTTTAAACACTCATGATGGCGTCTGTCTTCGTTTAACCTTATGATTTAATGAGTTTAATAACAGCAGCCCAACCATGTCTTCGACTTTTCATTTTTATAATCAGAATGCTGGCTCATTAGCAGAGCAATATGATTCAACAACTTTTGAGCAAGTGCATACAAGTTGGCAGGCTTTTTGGCCTCTTGTTGGTGATCGTGTGTTGGATGTTGGCGCAGGCTCCGGAAGAGATGCTAAATGGATGGCCAAAAAAGGCTGCGAGGTTATTGCGCTGGAACCTGCAACGTCGCTGTTAAAACTAGGAAAAGCTGAAACTGATGATTCTGTCGTTTGGTTGGAAGATTCTTTGCCAGCACTTGAGAAAACCACCAACTTGGGGCTTCGCTTTGATCTTGTGTTAGTGAGCGCGGTTTGGATGCATCTTGCTACTTCTCATCGTGAACGTGCTTTCCGTAAGCTCTCTAATCTGCTTGCGCCCAATGGTCGATTGGTCATAAGCCTTCGCCATGGAGAGTTCACTGATGGGCGCAAAGCTTATCCTGTTTCTGTTCAAGAGTTAGAGCAGTTGGCAAAGAACAATGCGCTTATCGTTAGACAAGTTTCTGACAGTAAGGATCAGCTCAAGAGGGATGATGTTTATTGGCAAACCGTTGTGATTTTAAAGTGAAAGAAGAACAAGCCGTGTCACTTCAATATTATGTAGATAAATTCCGTAGCCTGAATATGAATAGCTCTAATGGGAAAAAGAGCCCTCATAAAGTGTGCATGTTGCTCACGGTTATGGAGCTCATTCAGGCGGGACATATCTCTTCCAACAAAATAGAGTTTAGTCAGGTCCTCAAAGAGCGTTTCACTTATCACTTAGCAAACTTTGCTACTGGGAATGATAGGGATACACCGGAAAATCCTTACTTTTTTCTGAGAAGTGAGGGATTTTGGCACTTGTCTTACAATGATGGTTTTCAAGCGGAATCTACCAAACGATACTCGTCAAAAGCGATTGCTTATGCTTATCTTGATGATGAGCTTTATGATTATATGAGTAGCTATATCGTTTCAAATGAATTGAAAGATGCTCTTGTTTCAAACCTTTCAGATTTAGCGTCTTTGTTTTATCGCTGGTTGATTGACCTAGGTAAGTCAGAGAAAACAGCGAAAAACTATTTGGGCGCAGTTCGTGGTTCAATATCGAACTGGCTTATGGATGCTGGACAGATTCAAGAACCAATTACAGATGTGAAATCATACGGTGAATTTAAGAACTATAAGCTCAAAGCCCAAAGTTTACCTGAGTTTAAAATTCGAGATATCAAGGGGAAAGGGATGTACAGTGCTGCGCTTTCTCACTACGAAAACTTTTTTGTCGACTTATCTCAGATAGATGTTAATGCAGATATTCGACAAGTAATGAACGATAAGCAGCTCAGCTCGACGGAAAAGACTATTTTAGTTAATACAAGAATGGGGCAGGGGCACTTCAGGTCAAAATTAATTGATATGTGGGGTGGTTGTGCCGTTACGGGTTTTAAGAACACGCAGTTGCTATTGGCATCTCATATTAAGCCTTGGCGTGAATCGGATAACGAAGAGCGATTAGATAGATTTAACGGGCTGTTGTTAATTCCAAATATCGATAAGGCATTCGATCTTGGATTCATATCATTCAATGATAGTGGGAAGGTTTTGATTTCAAGTTATCTAGAGAAACCCGAGGTTCTTGGATTACAAGAAGACATGTCCTTTCAGGTGCATCATAGACATAAGCGTTACTTAGGTCACCATAGAGGGGTAATATTTAAGGGTTTATAAATTGAACACGAATGAAGATGAAATCAGCATTTATGTCCTTTCTTCGTTCGCTCTCAGAAAGCCAAAAAGATCTATCTCACACTTTTGATTGTTATTACTGATAACGATGTTAAATAAGTGAGAAATGGATTACAGTTTGGAGCATGTTTTCCAAATGTGGTTTTATCGTGAAAACGGTTTCTAAGTTATTGTATAAGTTGACAAAAATTAAGCAGCTTAAACACAGGAAAGATAAGGTTTTTCCCCTTTCTGATACGTACACTCAAAAGAATCAGAAAATTCTAAAAATCCTCTCTCCTTCTTCATTTTTCTACAAGAAAGGTCATGTTTCTGTGCCCTTTTCGACGCCTTCTGTAGATGCTCTTGCTTGGGGGAGTCGCGTATCTCCTGAGTTTAAAAGTAAAGTGAATGATATTTCCCGAGATCTCAACATCGATCCAAATCATCTGATGGCTTGCATGGCTTTTGAAACAGCAGAGACATTCAGCCCCAGCATTAAAAACGGCTCGGGGAGTGGGGCTACGGGTTTGATTCAATTTATGCCATCAACCGCGGAAGCACTTGGTACGAGCACAAAGAAGCTTGCTCAAATGAGTGCGTTAGAGCAACTCGATTATGTGAAAGCGTATTTTATGCCTTACCGAAACCGCCTGTCTTCTCTTGAGGATGTGTATATGGCGATCCTGTATCCTGCGGCTATTGGTAAACCCGCTGCTCATGTATTATTCAAACAAGGATCAATTGCTTATCGCCAGAATGCAGGGATCGACCGCAATAACGCTGGGAAAATCACACTAGGCGATGTGTCATATAAAGTGAGACGTAAGCTAGAAAAGGGACTGCATCCTAAGTTCTTAGGCTAGCTCATTCTCTTAAATCTGGAGCAACTAGAAAGTTGCTCCGCCGTCCACTCTTAAATCGTGCATGGTAATGTGACCCGCTTTCTCACTCAGTAAAAATTCAATCGCATTGGTTATGTCTTTGGTTTCTGCAATCTTGTTCAAAGGAATACCAATCCGGTGTGACGCTAAGTTACCCTGAATCGTTTCTCGTTCTCCATAGGACTCATTCCACATTTGTTCTTGCATCGGTGTTCTGGTTGAGCCTGGGCTAACAATGTTACAGCGAATGCCGTATGCCGCGAGTTCTAACCCCAAACATTGCACCCACATATGAAGTCCCGCTTTAGACGAACAATACGCCGACATGTTGACTCTTGGGGTGTCTGCTGCGTTCGAACCTACCGCAACAATCGCGCCTTTTTTGTTATTTTGAACCAGCAATTTCGCCAGTTGTTGTGTCAGTAGCATGGTTCCCTTTAGGTTCACGTCTAACGTTTTAATGAGCGCTTCAGGAGGGAGTTCCAGAACAGAACCAAGATGTAGCGCACCGGCGCATGTAATCACGTAGTCAGGAATGAGCTTGTCTTGAGCAAGATAATGACACGCATACTGAACGGCTGTGGTGTTGGCTAAGTCAAAGGGAAGTAGCAACGTTCGAGCTTGCTGTTTTTTTGGCAAAGATTGTTTGAATTCCTCTAGCAGAGCTTGCGTGATATCGCAGGCAATCACAGTAGCCCCTTGTTCCAATAAGCTTTTGGCACAGGCAAGTCCAATACCTTGCCCTGCACCAGTCACTAGGCACAGTTTACTTTTGAATTCTGTGTTGTTTTCATTCATAACCCTCTCCCTTCGTGCTGCAAATATCACATCCAAACTAGATAGATGATAATGATTTTTGTTATCGTTGTCATAATGTTAACAAGGAGGTAATGAAATTGACGAACAAACTAGGTTGGAAAATCAAACCTTGGTTGCTCACGTTAGGGCTTATCGGGTTGGCTGGATGTGAGTATTTACCACACTACGCAGAGGTAGATCTGTCCGAGCAAAAAATCGAACAAGTGGTCGAGCAAGCTAAATCAGCAGACGCTGCGATTCTTAATGCGTTTAAGCAACACAACTTTGTGGGTATTGGCGATTATCATTGGAATGATGCTTTCTTGCGCTATGCAACAGAGCTGGTTTCGACTCCTGCATTTTCAGATCAAGTCACGCATATTGTGGTGGAGTTTGGCAATGCAAAGTACCAACCTGTACTGGATAACTACTTAGCTGGTGGGGACGTGAATGATGAACAGCTTCGCTCAATTTTGCGAGGTTCGATCTACTTTATGGCTTGGATGCCAGATGCTTATGCCGATTTCTTCAAAGCGATAAAGGTGCGAAATCAAACGCTACCTAAAGGGAAAAAAATCCATGTGCATTTAGCCGAAGCACCGTTTGATTGGAGCACTGTGAGTGATGAAAAGGTATGGCAGCAAGCAGCTAAAAACAAGACGGAGCATTTTTATCAAGTTGCTGCCGAGCGTATACAAAATAATCAGAAAGCACTGTTGATTTTTGGGGCTTTCCATTTGGTGAATGCGCCGCGGGATTACGTTGCAAAAACACAAGCCAGTGCTTGGCCATTGGCAACACGATTAGAGCAAGCGTTTCCCAATAGTACCTACTTGATTTGGCCAATGACGGAACCAGAAGTGGTGAAGACGTTTCATGACGTAAAAGCTCCGGCGCTTCTTGAGGTCGCAAAAAGTCCGATTGCTGATCTGAGGTTTATCGATTTATTACCAAAAGCCCGTTATAAGCTTGCTGCGATGGACGACATGGACGCCCAAGTCGGTGGTTTGTTTGATGCTTTTCTTTATCTGGGTGATAACCAACGAACAACGGTATTCCCTCGTGATGTGATGGAAGATAGGGAGTGGGTAAATGAGATGCAAAGACGCGTCGATATTATCGGTGGGAAGACGCAAGACCGCTTCAATGATATTCGCTCATTAAGTGATAAGAAATACGGCTTTGTTGATAACAACTGATGCGCTGTTAATTGAAATAAAGATTGAGAAAGGGCTGACGGCTGAGGGCGTCAGCCCTTTCTTTTTGGCTATGGATCCAAATCAAAAATTGTTAACGATGCATACGAACCAAGGTAACTCGCTCTGAATCCTCCACCTTGAAGTTGCTTAGATTTGAAGTTACTTAGATATAAATATGGTGAATTGTTTGCTTGAGGTTCTATTTGTTTAAGAATATTAATTTATAAAACTATAAGTTATGCGAATGATAATTATTATCAAAAATGATTGAATAATTGTAACTAGGTGTGTAGTCTCACTCTTCAAATGAGAAGGAATCTCATTTAGGACGCTATGTTTAATACAGTTTGAGAGATGATTATGCTTCGTAACTCCATGGGAAGCAGTACTATGCTCACAGAGTTTCTCAACGCCCATACGGATGACGCTTCGTTCTTCTTTAGCTCACCGACGGTGACGTTGCTTACACAAGGCATTGCTGCAGAATTTTCCCAACAAGTTAAATTCTCAGAGTTAGATACTCACATTAGCAAATTACTAGAATCGGCGAAGGAAGAGGGGAATGACAACCCTATTGCCGTTGGTGTAATACCGTTTTCTGAACATAATCCTGTGCACTTTATCGTCCCTGAGCGTTTGATCACGACGTCGCCGATCAGACCGGATAAAGTATTAGATGTCGATGGTTGCAACGACTGTCATCCTTCTTCTATTCAACCTGTCCCGACGCCTACTGAATACATGCATAGTGTTGAGCTTGCCACTCATCGTTGCAGCCAAGAAAACATCGCTCTTGATAAAGTGGTGTTGTCACGCACGATGCAAGTGGATACACAAGATGAAATCGATCGAGCTCGCTTCCTCAAAACCTTACTCAAGCAAAATCCTGGTGGTTATACCGTTTCTACTCGTATCGGCGGTGGTCATTCTGACGCTTATTTGATGGGATCCAGCCCTGAATTACTGGTATCCCGCAAAGGTCCTCATGTGTGCTCAAACCCTCTGGCAGGTTCTCGTCGACGTTGTGAAAATGCATCAATGAATCAGCAGCAAGGAGAGCTCATGATGGAGAGTAGCAAAGATCTTCATGAGCATGCGGTAGTGGTCGATGCGGTAGAAAAAGCGCTTCAACCTTGGTGTCATAACCTTTATGTGCCTATGGTGCCGTCGGTTATTGAAACCAAAGCCATGTTGCACCTTTCGACTCGTATTGAAGGGACGGTGTCCGATGCCAATACCAGCGTTCTGAAATTGGCGAGTGCGCTTCACCCAACGCCTGCCGTGTGTGGCTATCCTACGGCTCAAGCTTACGATTTCATCAGTCAAGTGGAGCCCTTTGATAGGGGCTATTTCACGGGTCTTGTTGGTTGGGTAGACGCTCGTGGTAATGGCGAATGGGTTGTTGTTATCCGCTGCGCTGAAGTTGAGAAGAAGCGTATTCGAGTTTATGCCGGAGCTGGGATCGTCTCCGGATCTGAGCCGCAAAGTGAGCTTGAAGAAACAGGAAATAAAATGCGCACTGTATTGAACGCGCTGGGTATTGAAATCCGTGAGAATATGGAGGTGGTTCAATGACTTGCTTAAGCATGAATGCCTCTGGCTTTACACCTTGGTCAGAAGGTTTAGCAAAGCAATACCGCCAAGCGGGTTTTTGGACAGAGCAAACCATTCCAGAGATGCTTGAGGCAAGCGTATCTATTTCTCCTAACCATGTTGCTCTAGTTGACGGGGAGCGACAGTGGACGTATCAATCGTTACTTGAGCATGTTGATAAGTTAGCTGCTGGTTTCCAATCGACTCTGAATCTTAAATCTGGCGACAAGGTCGTTTTGCATTTGCCTAACATAGGCGAGTTTTACATTAGCTTTTTTGCACTGCTTAAAATTGGCGTTCAACCCGTGCTTGCGTTACCCGCTCATCGTTATTCGGAGATTCGATACTTTTGTCATTTTACACAGGCAAAAGCGTTAATCACTGCTCCTCAACTCGGCGTCGATACGGCTGATATTGCGCTGCAAGTAGCATCTGAATTACCAGGCTTAAAGAACATCGTTTGGGCGGGTGACATGAGCGCCATGCCGATTGGTAGCGTAGCCCTTAGAGCGCTCTTGCTAGACAATGTTGAACCTCAAGTTCATCGCGGTGAAGATTTTGCCTTTTTCCAATTATCGGGTGGTACGACTGGCACACCTAAGCTTATTCCTCGCACACATTACGACTATCTATACAGTGTACGAGCGAGCAATGAGGTTTGCCAATTCTCGCCAAATACGCGTTACCTTTGTGTTTTACCGGCCGCCCACAATTTCCCATTGAGTTCTCCCGGTGCGTTGGGCTGTTTTATGGCGGGTGGCACCGTTGTACTTGCTCCAGACGCAAGCCCTCAAACTGCCTTTTCTTTGATTGAAAAGTACCGAATTACCGTAGCCGCTTTAGTGCCACCGTTGGCACTATTGTGGCTCGATGAAGCCGCAAGAACTCGACATGACCTTACTTCATTAGAAGTGCTGCAAGTTGGGGGGGCTCGTTTTAGTGAGGAAGCGGCAAAGCGTATCAAACCTGAACTTGGTTGTACCTTACAGCAAGTATTTGGCATGGCTGAAGGGCTAGTTAACTACACCCGTCTAGATGATCCTGAGTCCGTGATTGTCAAGACGCAAGGTCGCCCAATGTCACCTGCTGATGAGCTGTTGATACTCGATGAAATGGGTAACCCTGTCCCACAAGGAACGGAAGGTATTTTGTTCGTGCGTGGACCTTATACCATTCAAGGTTACTACCGGGCTCCTGAGCACAATCAGCGTTCATTCACCGAGCAAGGCTACTACCGTACTGGCGATGTGGTACTGCTGACTGAAGAGGGCAATTTGAAAGTTGTTGGTCGCGACAAAGATCAGATTAACCGAGGGGGTGAAAAAATCGCAGCAGAAGAGGTCGAGAACCATTTGCTGGCGCACGATTGTGTCCATGATGCTGCTGTTATTGCCATCCCAGATGATTACCTTGGAGAGCGCAGTTGTGCTGCCTTAGTTTGCCCGCAGCAAGCCCCGAAACCGATCGAGATAAAGCGTTTCTTACGAGGGCGTGGGCTGGCTGATTTTAAGATCCCAGATATGGTCGTTTTTGTTGATGTATTACCCAAAACGCCAGTAGGTAAAGTGAATAAAAATAAATTACTCGAACTCGTTTAACCAAGGTCGAAACACCAAGGTTGATTTGGTGTGCTTGGCATTTTGATTACTTTGGAGATAAGCCCAATGGCCATTCCATCTATCTCTGGTTACTCACTAACGAAAGTGAAGCCAGAAAATCGCGTTAACTGGTCAGTAGAACCACATCGTGCCGTGTTGTTAATCCACGATATGCAGCAGTACTTTCTCAATTTCTACGATGCAGACAGCGAGCTGATTCAAACGTTGACTCGCAACATTCAAGAGATCAAACAAGCATGTATTGATGCCGGCATTCCAGTGGTTTATACCGCGCAGCCCGGTGACCAACGCCAAGAAGATCGCGCTTTATTGACCGATTTTTGGGGCCCCGGTTTAAAAGCGGATGACAACATTACTCGAATCTCTCCAGCACTTGCGCCAACGGAGCAGGACACCGTGTACACCAAATGGCGTTACAGTGCGTTTCAACGTACGCCACTTAAATCCATGATGGATGAAACGGGGCGTGATCAGCTAATTATCGTGGGTATTTATGCTCACATCGGTTGTTTACAAACAGCGGCAGAAGCGTTCATGACAGACATTAAAGCTTTCATGGTTTCCGATGCCGTTGCTGACTTCTCAGCGAGCGATCATGACATGGCGCTCAACTATGTGGCGGGTCGATGCGGTTATGTCTTGGACAAGCAGCAATTGCTCGAACAAGTGGCAAGTGCGAACGAACTCGCAGCTGGTGATTTTGTGATTCCTCAGTCGCAACCGCAACTTACTCAACAGTTAGCGGCGCTGTTAGAGGTACCAGCCGATGAGATGACTCCAGAGGATAGTTTGCTTGATTTTGGTTTGGATTCGGTACGCATGATGTCGCTGGTCGGAGATTGGCAACAGGCGGGCCTTGATGTGAGTTTTATGGAATTAGCAGCGAAACCGAGTTTGCAGGATTGGTGGAGACTGATCGAGAAGAAGCTGACCTAACAGCCAAAGCGGAAAAATGACAAAGGAATGAACATGTACGATTTACCTTATACGGCAGAGCAGTTGTTGCCGCTTACGGATGCCCAAGCTGGGATTTGGTTTGCTCAGTTACGTGACCCTGAAAACCCAATTTATAAGACTGGCGAATACCTGGTTATTGAAGGCGAGGTGGATGAGCCTTGTTTTGTTGAAGCAGTCAAAACGGCAATTGATGAAGTCGACTCGTTGCACGCTAAGTTTGTTACCACCACCGAAGGACCGCGAATGGTGATAGATAGACAAACCTGGCAAGTCGAACGTATCGACTTTTCGCAACACGTTAAACCGCTTGATGCCGCTGTGACTTGGATGAAAGATCAGTTAAAGCAACCTGTCGATTTGGAACAAGGTCCTTTATTCATCATGGCATTGCTTAAGCTCTCCGATGATCAATACGTTTGGTTCCTTTCACTGCATCACATTGCGATAGACGGTTACAGCATGTCGCTGGTCGCGGGGCGGGTGGCGCATGTTTATGGTCAGTTGGTTAAAGGAGAGCACTTTGAGAAGCTTGAATTTGCAGACCAACAGGCTCTTTTGAAAGAAGATGACGACTATAAAGCTTCTGAGAAATACCAAAAAGATCGCGCATTTTATTTACAGCGTTATGCCGACCATTCTGACACTGTAAACCTTGCGGGTAAGCCGACAGTGACTTCAGACCATTTCCTTCGTCTAAAAGGTGCAATGGCAGCCTCTGACTTTCAGAGAATGGAGTCGTTAGCTAAACAGTGCAGAACACACTGGTATAGCGTACTTATCGCATCTATCGCGGCTTATGTACACCGTATGACACGCTCCAATGAAGTGGTGATTGGTGTGCCTCTGATGGGGCGTTTGGGCTCGGTAGCCATTCAAACTCCGGCGATGCGCGTCAATATTCTTCCCGTACGAGTCAGTTTTGAATCAGGACTGGATATCAAAACGTTGGTGAAGCAAGTTAACCAAGAATTTGCATCGGTTCGCCGTCATCAAAGCTATCGCTATGAAGAGCTTCATCGCGAGCTAAATTTGGTAAAAGATCATCGTAATCTATTTGGTCCATTGGTGAATATTATGCCGTTTGAGTACGAGCATAAATTCGGTGACCTCACTTCAAAAGCACACAACTTATCAGCCGGACCGGTCGATGACATTTCTTTCTATTGCTATGAATTAGCTGGGCAATTACACATCGATATGGATGCGAATCCAGAGCTGTATTCAGAGAAAGAGATTCATGAGCATCAACAACGCTTGTTCCATTTTATGAGTGACTTTTTTACAAGCGCAGAAGCTCAAGATTCTTCTCATTGCCAAGTGAGTGATGTCAGTATTTTACTGGCTGGTGAGCGAGAGAAGGTTGTCGAGACATGGAACGATACCGCTCGCGAAGTGCCGGAAACGACGCTGTCCGCCATCATGGCTCGCCAACGTATTTTGACACCACATGCTCCGGCTTTGATCTTTGAAGGTCAGAAGTTGAGTTACGAGCAACTGGCTCGCAAAGTGTATTCACTCACCAACTGGTTAACAGCGCAAGGCGTTGAGCTTGGTGACCGCATTGCTGTGTGTGTCCCAAGAAGCGAAGAGCTGATTGTAGTACAGCAAGCCATTTTAGCGGCTGGCGCGGTTTATGTGCCTGTGGATCCTGACTACCCCGAGGGGCGTATCCACTACATGCTCGAATCTTCTTCACCGAAATTTGTTTTCTCAACCAAGACGCTTCAAGACAAACTGCCGCAAGAGGTGGATGTAAAGCTAGTGGATGATGAGACGCTGCCTACGATATATAAAGTGGTAGAACCGTTGCCTCCTCAAGTTAAGCCAGAACCTCATTCACCAGCTTATATGATTTATACCTCGGGCTCGACCGGGAAACCAAAAGGCGTCGTCGTTACGCATGATGCGATTGTCAATCGACTCTTGTGGATGCACGACCAATATCCAATTGATGCGAAAGACCGGGTATTACAAAAAACGCCAGCAGGGTTCGATGTTTCAGTATGGGAGTTCTTCTGGCCAATGATGGTCGGATCGTGCCTTGTTATTGCGAAACCAGACGGACACAAAGACCCAATATACCTACAAGATTTGATTCATAAAGAGCAGATCACCACCTTGCATTTTGTGCCTTCAATGCTGCAAATTTTCGTACAACAAGCAGATGCCAGATTGTGCCAAAGTCTACGCCAAGTCTTTTGTAGCGGGGAGGCGTTGCCAATGGAGCTAGTCAATCACTATTACCAAGAGTTTGATGCACCATTGCATAATTTGTACGGTCCGACAGAAGCTGCGGTGGACGTAACTTACTGGCCGAGTGAGGCGAATACGCAAGGGAATTCGATTCCTATAGGTCGTCCTGTATGGAACACGCAAATCTATATTCTTGATGACGAACTTAATCCTGTACCTCCTGGTGTGGTGGGTAACTTATACATTGCAGGTCGACAGTTGGCGATGGGCTACTATGGTCAGCCAGAACTGACTCAAGAGCGCTTTATTGACAATCCCTTTGGTCCACAAGGTAGCCGAATGTACTTGTCTGGTGATTTGGCGCGCTGGCGCGAAGATGGTGCGATTGAATACTGTGGGCGAAGCGATTTTCAGGTCAAGATTCGTGGTTTCCGAATCGAGTTAGAAGAGATTGAAAATGCCTTAGCAAACCACCCAAGTGTTGCGCAAGTTGCCGTGTTAGCTCAGGAATATACTGAGAATGATAAACGCCTTGTTGCTTATGTGTCGGCAGAGGAGCTTGAGCAGGGAATTGATACTAACGCACTACAAAAGTACCTTGCTGAGCCATTACCGGAATACATGGTGCCAAGCTATTTTGTTGAGCTTGAAAGCTTCCCTTTAACACCGAATGGTAAATTGGATCGTGATGCGTTACCCAAGCCAGATTTGTCTGCTCAAGTGAGCACAAAAGGACCAAGTAACCTTGTTGAAGAGCGTTTATGCAAACTATTTTGCCGCTTACTTGATTTACCGGCGGTTGGTGTGGATGACAACTTCTTTGAATTAGGCGGACACTCGTTGCTTGCTGCTCAGTTGATTGCTCATGTGAAAGAGATCATGGGAATTGAGCTATCGCTTGCGGCGGTGTTTGAGTCTCCGACGGTTTCCGGTATTGCCGCCAAGTTAAATGGCAGTGAAAGCGATGAAGCGCTCAATATCTTACTGCCTCTGCGAAAACGAGAGGGCAAGCCAGCTATTTTCTGTGTCCATCCTGCTGGTGGCTTGAGTTGGTGCTATGCGGCTTTGACTCCGATTATTCCATCCAATGTGCCTCTTTACGGCGTACAAGCGAAAAACCTCGGTGACCCTTCTTCTCCGCTGCCTAAATCAATGACCGAAATGGCTGAGGATTACGTGGCGGCGATTCGAGAAGAACAACCCTTTGGTCCATATCACCTACTAGGTTGGTCTATTGGCGGCATGATTGCGCATTTAATGGCGGGCATCTTACAGCAGCAAGATCAAGAAGTTGGCTTAGTCACCTTGTTGGACTCTTACCCAACGGAGCAATGGCAAAGTATGCACCCGCCTGGCGAAGAGAAAGCGCTTGGCGCCTTAATTCGTATGGCTGGGGTAGAGTTTGATGAATCGTTGCATTCTAGCCTAACGCGACCTGAAGTGATCGACATTTTACAAGATGCAGGATCATCAATGGCGCACCTGAGTGCTGAAACCATTACGGCAATGGTGGAAGTGGTCATTAACAACAACCATCGCGTACGCGATAGCGTCAATTATCAGTATCAAGGGGATGTGTTGTTTTTCAATGCGGAGAAGCCACCAGAAGAGGCATTTCTTGATCGCAATGGATGGTTCAAATACATGGATGGCGAGCTCAAAGTGATCGATGTCGCGTGTATTCATCGTGAAATGATGCGCCCAGATATGCTGCGTTTGATTGGTTCACATATGGTTGAAGAACTGAGAGAGAGATTTGATGTTTGATACCTCAACCAAAGCAAAAACTAAGGATTTGTTGGAGGGGGTGGTTTCCCCTCTGGCTTTTCTCAAAAGCAAACTTAACGCTGGCAGTGTAGTTGCCATCGGTGAAGCTCATTGGTTTAGCGAACTGTTCGAGAAGATAACGGAAGCCTTACTTGCACCTGAATTGGATGGCTCGTTTTCGCATTTGTTCATTGAATTTGGGAATGCCAAACATCAAGCATTACTCAATAACTACTTATCGGGAGAGACGGTTACTCAAGCTGAATTAGCGGCGGTGTGGTTGGACTCAGTCGCATTTCCCGCTTGGTTGCATCCTTGTTACGGTGCTTTCTTTGAGCGAGTTCGTGCTGTAAATAGCACGCGTAAGGTGCCGATCAAGATAGCGTTGACCGAACCATCGTTCAGCTGGGAAGAGATCCAACATTCGAAAGAGTTAGCAAAGCTCAGTGCACAACGTGATCAAGCTTTGGCAGAAGGAGTAGAAAAACAAACGTCGAAATGTGGGCTTGGTGTGGTGGTGTTAGTTGGCGCGAGACACATTCTAAAGTGCTCGCCAACGCTGGGCTTTATGGCAAAACACAGCACCTTCGGTGAGCTAGCGAAACACAAGTTTGGTGAGCAGTATGTATCAGTTTGGCCACACATCTTATCTAGCGAACTGAATGCCCCTGAACATGGCATTTACCCGACGGATCAGCCTTTACTAAAACAGCGCTCGTTTCTTGAACTGATCCCTAAAAAGCCTCCCGTGAATCCATATGCTTTTACCTGCTTAGATGAATTGGTTGATGCTTATTGGTACTTGGGTCCGCAGACAAGGCAACTCGATACAGTAGGTATTTCAATCCCACAAATGTGGAAGTGGCGTTTAGAGCAGCGCTTACCGCTGGTTAATGAACGACAGCAAATGGTGATCAAAAAGGTCATCGAATAGAAATGAATGACGACTTCATGAGGAGAAATAGCACAGCGAGAAAATAAACTGCTTATTGAAGCAGTAGTAGCCATGAAATGGAAGGTCGGGCAATTTGGCGGTTAAAGAGGTTTGGTTATTTCCAATCAGCTCGAAGCGAAATTGTCCTGAGTTTTTACTCTCAGGCAGCAGCGTGATTTGTGCTTCTAGAAAATCGAAATACACCTGAACAAAGGGGAAGCAGCATTTAAACAAGCTCTCTTTGATGCTGAATATCAGAGCATCAGGTAGGTGGCTAGACGATTTGATTAAGTTCTGTTCGTCACCTGTGTAGATGCTTGTAAAAAGGTGTGAGGCGAGGGGGACATTGCGTTCTACGTCGATCCCTAAGCTTGCGATGTCACTTTTTAATGCACAACCCGCGAGGCAAATACCATCAGTGTGACTGATGCTGCCACTGATTGGCTGAGGGAATAAAGGCTCTCTGGATTTTCCCGTCAAAATGAGCGGGGAGTTCCCGTTATCTTGGCTCAAGGTGAGCATTTGTATGGCGGCACGAGCCGCGTTGCGTCCTGCTCTGAATTCTCGCTGGCGTTTAGCTATCGACTTATGAATTTGTTGCTCTTCCTCGGGAAAGCCCAATTTGGAATACATCTCCGGTGTGGCTTTTACGATGTGAACCCTTGGACTGACACTTTCTAATTGAAGACAGAAAGGGTCGAGAATGTTACCCAGCTCGGTGCTTTTCAATGTGTTGCAGTTCAAAAATATAGCCCAGCTCAAATCTAAATGTAAATACGAGTAGTAATGATTGTCATTTATACATTCGTTTATTAGAGTTTGCGAGCTCAATTTATTTATAAAATAGATATAAGGATATGCAGTGAATAGTTTAGTTAAAAAGCCCACATTTATGCCGACAGTGCTTGCCGGTGCACTTTTGACGGCACTCAGTGGTCATGCAGTTGCTAACGATAAAGATGATGTTGTGGAAATGGAGCGCATGGTTGTGACAGCGTCTTTAACACAACATTCAGAGTTGACTGCACCGGCATCAGTGTCGGTAATTACCGCTGACGATCTCGCTAAGATGCCGGTAAAAGACATTTCAGAAGCGGTGCGTAGTGCTACCGGGGTGAGTGTGTTGAGTAGTACAGCTTACGGTCGTAACACCATTCGTATTCGTGGTCTGGATTCTAAGCACACCTTGGTTTTGATTAACGGTCGTCGTATTAACTCTCAAGATGCTTTGATTCGTGGTAACGATTTTGACTTATCAAGCATCCCACTGACTGCGGTTCAGAGAATTGAAGTGGTTCGCGGTCCGGTTTCTTCCCTGTATGGGTCTGAAGCGATGGGTGGTGTGGTCAACGTTATCTTGAAGTCGCCAACCAAAGAGACATCAGGTTCTGTTGGTTTGGAATACGAAAGCATTCTTGAAGGCGACGGTGGTGATGGTGTTAAAGGTCATGCTTACGCTAGTGGTGAACTCGCACAAAACCTTGAAGGCAGCATCATTGTTGAAAGCTCTTCAAGAGATCCGTGGCGTACCGATACTAACCCGACCTTTGATGCATTAGAAAAGAAAGACACCACCAATGTATTTGGTGAGATGGCTTGGCAGCTTACTGATGAACAGCGTTTGATCGCCGATGTGATTTACACCAACGATGAGCGTGAAGCGGATTGGGTCCATCCTCGTTCGGGTGCGCAAACAAATTCTCAAGACTCAACGCGTTGGAACTACGGACTGACGCATGAAGGTGCATGGGAGTCTGTGGATACACAAGTACGTTTGTATGGCGAAAATATGAAGCTTGATGATGCAAGTACGGCGTACACCAATGGCGCTGCTGATGTTGAGCTACAAAACAACACGCTTGATTTTAAAGTTTCTGGTTTGTGGCGTGACTCACATGAGTGGGTGTTTGGTGGCGAATACCGTACTTCTGAATTGGAAAACAGCCGAGATGTACCATCAGGCGACATCGATAACTATCAAGGCGCGGTTTTTGTTCAGGGTGAGTTCGATCTCGATAAATTGGCGCTGACACTTGGTGGTCGTCAAGACTTCCATGAAGTGTATGGTAGTCACTTCAGTCCAAGAGCATATGCAGTTTATAGCTTCACCGATGAATTTGTGTTCAAAGGTGGTGCGGGTGGTGGTTTCCGTGCGCCGGGTATGATGGAAAGCAGCGATCAAGTACGTGTAATCAGTTGTGGTAACCGTTGTTGGTTAACGGGTAACGACGATCTAAAACCTGAAGAATCAGAAAGCTACGAAGCCGGTTTTGCTTATGAGTCCACGTCTATGGGTGTTGGTTTGATGTACTACTACACGGACTTTAAGAACAAGATTGAACGCGACCTAACCAAGCCAGTTGGTGCGGTTGGTAAAATGCCTATCTTCACTTACCAAAACATCGGTAAAGCAGAGATCAAAGGTATCGAGCTTGAAGGTTGGTATGATATTACTGACAGCATCAACCTAAAGGGTAACTACACCTACACGGACGCGAAAGACAAGAGCACGGGTGATACGCTCATGAAGACGCCAGAGCATCTTGCAAATCTTGATTTGAACTGGGAAGTGTTTGATGCATTCACTACGTTTGCGCGAGTAAACTACGTTGGTGAACAGGTGATCACAAACCAAAGCCGTGAGAACAAAACAGTAGATGGCTACACGCTTGTCGGTCTTGGTGTTGCTTATGACTTCCAACAGCTCAATCTTAAAGCTGGCTTGAACAACATCTTTGATGTCGAGCTTGATGATGAAGACGACTACTACGGTTATTCAGAGAAAGGTCGCAGTGCATACGTAAGTGCAACTTACCTATTCTAAAGCGAATACTGGTTTGATCTAACAAGCAGCCTCCTAGCCGGAAGCTGCTTTTTTATTCCGCTTTAATCGCTTTTCATTTCGCTGAGCGACTCGGTGACTTTGACTTGGACAATGCGATTATTCTTCACGTGTAGTATCTCAAATTGCCATTGTTGATATTCGACGGTTTCTCCTTGAGTCGGCACGCGCCCAATTAACCACGTCAAAAAACCATTCAATGTTTGGAATCCTTCTATTTCTTCGCCTTCAATATGGTTCAACGTTAGTTTGTACTTCAACTCGTTAAGTGGGATCAGCGCATCCATGATCCAACTGCCATCTTTCTGTTTCTTTGCCCAGAGTTGCTGTGGTGCCATGCCCAATTCACCAGCGATGGATTTAAGCAGATCGTAGTGAGTTACTAGTCCTTGCACATCGCCATATTCGTCGACGATAAACACCATCTCGGTACTGGTTTGTTGCATGTAATTGAGCAGTGGTAGACCTTTCATTGATTCGGGTACGAAGCGCGACCGTTTCAACAGCTTGGCTAAGCGAGAAATGGATAGCTCATCGTATTCATCTAATAACGCCTTAGAGGAAACGGTGCCGATAATGTTATCTAACCCTCCTTTGCAGACGGGCCAAACAGAATGCTGAGTTTGACGTAGATTCCTCAAAATCGCATCGAGAGGTAAATCTAAATCGAGATAATGGATATCGCATCTTGGTGTCATGAGTGAAAGTGCTAGTCGGTCATTAAGGTGGAGCAAGTTACGGATCATCAATTGTTCTTGAGGCTCAATAGCACCACATTCGGAACCTTCGCTAACGACAGCAAAGATGTCCTCTTCTGTGACGATTTCGCCTGCGTTGTTTTGGCGTAGAAGCTTAAGTAGTGTGTCGGTCGAAACGGTCAGTAGCATGACAAATGGCGTGGTCAGTTTTGCTAGCCAGTGGATTGGGTAGGCAACGATGACAGCGATGCGTTCGGCATTGTTTTGTGCAAAACGCTTTGGCACGAGCTCACCAATCACGATGGCGAAGTAAGTGATCATGACCACCACAATTGCCGTTGAAAGGATATTTGCTATCTCACGCTCTAAACCTTGTGCGACGAGCCAATGCCCGAATGGAACTGAGAGGGTTGCTTCACCAAAAATACCGCTGAGGATGCCAATGACGGTGATGCCGATTTGTATAGTAGAGAGAAATTGAGTGGGGTTATTCTTAAGCTCTAAAGCAAGACGAGTGGAAGAGCTGTGTTCGGCTGACTTTTTCAGTCGACCGCTTTTGGCAGTCACTAATGCAATCTCAGACATGGCGAACACACCATTGAGCGCGATTAATCCAACCAGTAATAAAATGTCCATGAAGTTTTCCAGTGATGCACACCCTAGCAGCATAACGAGGTTCAAATACAAGAAACGTGAAGTGGCGAATAAATCATCACGCTGTAACAATTGAATGACTGATTAAAAGGATAGAATTTCTTTGTCGCCACGAGTAGATTTCAGTAAGCCTCTGCTGGAGACAGATAGATTCTGTTACTTAGTTCGGATTCTGATACACTACGCGCCCATTTCTTCGTTGAGACGTTTGTATGCCATTTTCTAAGCTTGGTTTAAGTGCTTCTATCACAGATGCTGTGAAGGCGCTGGGTTACGAAAAACCGACTTCTATCCAACAAAAAGCCATTCCTATTGTTCTGCGTGGTAGCAACCTAATTGCCGCAGCACAAACGGGGACAGGTAAAACTGCCAGCTTTGTATTACCAATCTTAGAAAAACTGAGCCACGGCGAAACGCAACGTAAAAAGCGTGCACGTGCGATCATCCTAACGCCAACGCGCGAATTGGCTCTTCAGGTTCATCAGAGCATTGAAGCATATGGCAAAAATCTACCATTGCGTTCTATGGCGATGTTCGGTGGTGTGGATTACGCACCGCAAAAACAAGCGTTGATTGAAGGCGTAGACATTGTCGTAAGCACTCCAGGTCGTTTGATTGATCTATACGGTCAGCGTGCTATTCACTTTGATGAAGTGGAAATGCTGGTCCTAGATGAAGCTGACAAAATGTTGGATATGGGCTTTATTGATTCGATTGATAAGATCATCGATTGCATGCCAGAAGATATTCAAAGCTTGCTGTTCTCCGCGACCTTATCTAACCCAGTTCGTGATTTGGCAAAGAATGCAATTGTTGATCCTGAAGAAATCACCATTGCAAAGCACAGCGCGTCTAAGTCAAACATTAAGCAATGGATCACCACCGTTGATAAAGACATGAAATCTTCACTACTGAGCCATATGTTGAATGAGAACGACTGGTCGCAAGTGTTGGTGTTCATCGAGACAAAACATGGCGCAGCGAAACTGGTTACTCAATTAGAGAAGCGTGGCATTGTGGCTGAAGCTTTCCACAGTGGTCGTAACCAACGTGTTCGCCAAGAACTGATTGAGAAGTTCAAAGCCGGTGAAATCCAATACTTAGTGGCAACGGGTGTGGCGGCACGTGGTATCGATATTGATAACTTGCCTGTCGTGATTAACTACGATCTACCTTACCCAGCCGATGAATATGTACACCGCATTGGTCGTACTGGTCGTGCTGGTGCAGAGGGCGAGGCGATTTCACTGGTATCGAAAGACGATTTCAAAAACCTGTGCATGATCGAAAGCCGCCTTGGTCATTTGCTAGAGCGTGTAGAAATTGAAGGTTTTGCACCGAGAAAACCTGTGCCAATTTCGATTCTGAACTACGTTCCGAAGAACAAGCGTAAGCCGCAAGATCAACGTCCACGTCGCGAAAATGGTGATAAACGTAACGCTAAATAACGTTTGATAGCTCTTTTCTACATGATAAGCCGCACCTCGATGCGGCTTATTTTTTACTTTTTTCTTTTCTCTCTGGCTTTTTGTTCAACGTGGTCTCAGTTTTCTTTCTTTATTTGATAGCGAAAACCATGCACAGATGAAGTGTGAAGCATGTAGTTATTCTTTTGATTTAATTGCTAATAATTAGGAAAACTCGTTCAATGTGTCTTACGCTTTGGTTAGATCTTGCGCGAAGGTTTGAGTTAGGGTTTTGTCAATTTTTTGTCGTCATGTTTGCAGATGGTGAGGAATAGGCGCAGACTTTCGCGCCTGCTATTCAACGCATAAATGAGGCACGAATGAAAACTGGTGATAAGCAATTTGCTGTAATTGGTCTAGGTCGTTTCGGCTTGGCCGTTTGTAAAGAACTGCAGGATTCAGGTTCACAAGTTTTGGCGGTAGACATTAACGAAGACCGAGTGAAAGAAGCGGCGGGATTTGTTAGCCAAGCCATCGTAGCGAACTGTACTCATGAAGAGACAGTCGCAGAACTCAAGCTTGATGATTATGACATGGTCATGATTGCTATCGGTGCAGACGTCAATGCCAGCATCCTCGCAACACTTATCGCAAAAGAAGCGGGTGTGAAATCGGTTTGGGTAAAAGCGAATGATCGCTTCCAAGCACGTGTTCTACAAAAAATCGGTGCAGACCACGTCATCATGCCAGAGCGTGATATGGGTATTCGTGTGGCGCGTAAGATGCTGGACAAACGTGTGTTGGAGTTTCATCCACTAGGCAGTGGATTAGCTATGACAGAGTTTGTGATTGGCTCTCGTTGGATGGGCAAAACACTTGGTGATTTAGCCTTATGTAAGGTGGAAGGTGTACAAGTACTTGGCTTTAAACGCGGTCCAGAAATCACCAAAGCACCGGATCTCAATTCAACGCTGGAGATCGGCGATCTCATCATTGTTGTGGGACCCCAAGACAAACTTGCGAGCAAGTTGAAATCACTATGAAGCAATTTCATCAGAGAGGCGTGTTTTACGCCCCAGATGGCAAACGAGATAAAGCGAAAGGTGGCGAACCGCGCATTATATTGCTGAGCTTTCTCGGTGTGTTATTGCCTTCTGCTGTTTTGCTGACCCTGCCGATTTTTTCTGTAACCGGGCTTTCTATCACTGACGCTTTGTTCACCGCGACTTCGGCTATCAGTGTAACGGGGCTTGGTGTCGTAGATACCGGGCAGCACTTTACCTTGGCGGGTAAAGTGCTATTGATGTTCTTAATGCAAATTGGTGGGCTAGGGCAGATGACGCTGTCTGCGGTGCTGCTGTATATGTTTGGTGTTCGTTTGAGTTTGCGTCAACAAGCACTTGCGAAAGATGCATTAGGGCAAGATCGCCAAGTCAACTTACGTAAATTGGTCAAGAAAATCGTTGTCTTTGCTCTGATTGCTGAGACCATTGGATTTATCTTCCTCTCTTTCCGCTGGGTGCCAGAAATGGGCTGGCAAACAGGCATGTTTTATGCGCTGTTTCATTCTATTTCAGCATTCAATAACGCAGGATTTGCGTTGTTCTCCGATAGTATGATGAGCTTTGTTAACGACCCGGTGGTGATTTTCACCCTAGCGGGTTTGTTTATCTTCGGTGGCTTGGGCTTCACCGTGATCGGTGATTTATGGCTGCATTGGCGTAAAGGCTTTCACTTTTTGCATCTGCACACCAAAATCATGTTGATCGCGACACCTGCATTGCTTGGTGTCGGTACTATTTTGTTTTGGCTACTGGAAAGACATAACCCAAATACCATGGCGTCTTTGCCTGTTGCGGGGCAATGGTTAGCGGCTTTCTTCCAATCGGCAAGTGCACGTACCGCTGGGTTTAACAGCGTAGATTTGGCTCAGTTTACCCAACCTGCTTTGTTAGTGATGATCGTACTGATGTTGATTGGTGCGGGCTCAACCTCTACAGGTGGTGGTATTAAAGTGTCGACTTTTGCAGTGGCATTTATGGCAACATGGGCGTTCTTGCGCCAGAAAAAGCATGTTGTGATCTTTAAACGCACGGTGAATTGGCAAACCGTAACCAAGTCATTAGCGATTATCGTGGTAAGTGGCGCTATCCTCACCACTGCGATGTTTTTGTTGATGATTACTGAGAAAGCCGCGTTTGATAAGGTAATGTTTGAAACCATTTCTGCCTTTGCGACGGTAGGTTTGACGGCTGGATTGACAGCAGAACTGTCGGAACCAGGTAAGTACATCATGATCGTTGTGATGATCATCGGTCGTATTGGTCCATTGACACTAGCCTACATGCTGGCGCGACCAGAACCGACATTAATTAAATACCCAGAAGATAACGTTTTAACAGGTTAATTGCATTTTAATCTTTTAATATTAATAACTTACGCGAGAGTTTTGATTATTCGGTTCTCGCGTTTTTTATAAAATTAGTGAGCGAATGCAAATAATTTCGATCTACTCCTGTCACAGCATTTCATTCCTTCTCGATTTCTGTACTATTTCATAGCTCCACCATATATAACTTGTTGTAATCATTTGCATATGAGATGCATGGCTTACACATCGAACTCATGGAGCTGAAGTTTGAAGTTAAAGACTCTCGCACTCACCATGTTGACCGCGCTGATTTCTGGTCACGGCATGGCAACCACACCCCCATCTCCTATTTGGCAACCCGTGACTCTCAGTGATGGGACGGTCAGTGAAATTCTGGTTCGCGGTACCGCTAGTTTCTACTGGCATGAAGATAAGCAAGGAAATGCATTAATCAAAGACGGTGATACTTGGTTTTTTGCTGAGATCAAGCGAGAAGCGGATCGGCCGCTACTTGTCTCGACTGGAGTAGAAAAAACACAATCTGCAATCGCTCCACAAGTATCGAAAAACCGCCCTGATGTACTATTAAAACCTTCTCTTTCTTCTTTGAGAACACTAGAACCCCAAGCTCGTGCAAACTTGATGCGCCAAGCTCAGCAAGGATACCGAGCAATGAGTTCATCGAGTGTGGTTCAACAGCCTTTGCTGGTGGTTGAGGTGTCGTTTAATAACCAGACTATGGTTAACGATTTTCAACAGTTGGTGTTTGGCGAAAATCGTCAAAGCGTGGTGGATTATTATGACAAGAACTCACATGGAAAGTATCGCGTCGTACCAGCGAAGGAAAGCTATGGCACTGCGGATGATGGCGTTATTAGTGTCACGGTGAACCAAAACCATCCTAACTGTAGCACCAAAACCAGCGGTGATGCTTGTAATACCAAGCTTAAGGCGGTTTTTTCTGAGGCGTACCAAAAGCTAGACCAATACATCAACTTAGCTCAATACGACACCGACAGCAGCGGTCGTGTCGAACCAACAGAGCTCTCGGTTATGTTTGTTTTTGCTGGTGGGGACTTGGCGGCAAACCAGCTAGATCGTCCTTCTATATGGCCGCACAAATACTCACATGATACGGTGTCAATCGACGGAACTACCATCAGAGACTACTGTGTGTTTGCTGACTTTCAGCAGACGCATCAATCCACATTGGGGGTGATCGTCCATGAACTCGGTCACCTGATGCTTGGGTTACCGGATTTGTACTCTTACAACAGCGATGCATCTATTGGCCAGTGGGGCGTGATGGGTGGTGGTTCTTGGGCGAAGAAAGAAGGCGACCGTTATGCTGGAGATACACCGGTCAACATGAGTGCTTGGAGTAAGCATGCTGCGGGCTTTGTACTGCCGGACATTGCGCAATCCAGCGATGAATCTGCTTCGGTTGAAAATGGGCAAGTGAAGCTCGTTTATCTTGATCCTTATCTTAAAGAGTTCGGTCCTCGTATCTACCTTGAGAATAGACGGTTTGAAGGGTACGACCGAGCATTGGTATCAGAAGGGGTGTTGGCAACGTCGGTGAATATCTTAAATCGATTCAACGATGTCGGTGATATGCAGGTGCAGATCATGCAAGCTGACGGACGCAAACAATTGGAAGCCGGTTTTCCTAGCGACGATCGAGATCTTTATCCAAATGGTGGCACGAGCATTTCTGACGATTCCAACCCTAGTTTGACCGGCATAGCAGGCTTTAACACGGGTGTTCGTATCTCAAATATCTCAAGTGAATCAAACTCGGCAACGTTTTCACTAACCATGCCAAGTGAACCAAACAAGTCGGCGTGGCAAAACTCGTTCCATCGAGGATATGTTTACCCAAGCTCTGATGACGCTTTGGCTGTCTCTTTGGATCTTAAAGTGGCTTCAGAATTGGATGGCTTGCAACTTTATGTGACACCTAATGACAATGCTGGGGTGATGAACTACAAGGTATGGCGTTTCCCACATCCTGGATTTGAATCGTTCAGTTTGCAGTTCGATCAAAATGAGGCGCAGCTTCTGCAGGCAGGCTCACTTCGTAGCAGCACTCGTATTCTGTTTGAACAACCAAGTCGCATAACGGCAGGTAAGCATTTGCTTGTGGTTGAAATTGAGAACGGGCGTTTTGAATCTAACTATAACTTTAGAAGCACCTTAGCGACGGAACAAGAAACAGTGCCAACGATTTGGGCAGGAGATCGTGAACGTATTTACTCTTCAGGTTTAATGCGTCAAAACTTCTCGTACATTCCTTTTGGCGCGCTGTTTGATATTGATTCAAGCAATATCGTAGAGGCTAAAACGGACACGGTGACGACGGACAAAAACGTGCCTGTAACGCTTGCGCTTACGTCGAATGACTTTATTGCCCCTGGCTATCAATTCAATGTGGAATACACGCAACAACCTACGCATGGCACATTGAGCGGCACCCAATACACACCTAAAGAAAACTTCGTGGGTAATGACAGTTTCCAATATCGTCTTGTTTCTTCAAATGGTGCGCTGAAATCGCTGCCAGTGACGGTGCAAGTGCGTGTGAATGGTCAAAATGAGGCGCCAACAGCCAATGCCGAAGTTGATTCCAGTAGCATGACAGCGAACGGGCAAGGCAGCTTGTCAGCTTCTTCAAGCTCTGACCCTGATGGTGATGCGCTTAACTATAGATGGCAGCAAACGACGGGTACTAAAGCCATTATTTCAGATGCGAATAGTGTGAACGCGAAGTTTACTGTGGCGCAAGGAACGAAGGCGGGTGAGACGCTTACCTTCCAAGTGACGGTCACGGACCCTAGCGGTTTGTCTGCAACCGCGACGGTTAGTGTTGATGTTGAGAACACGCCGCCGGTTACTAATCAAGATAGCGCCAGTGTTGAGTCTGGAAAGAGCATTATGATCAACGTGCTCGCCAATGATTCAGATTTCAATGAAGATCGCTTAGTGTTGCAGAGCGTGAGTAATCCATCCGGCGTGGGAACGGCAAGTGTGGTGGATGGAAAGATCCAATACCAAGCACCTCAAGATCAAGTGACGAATGTTCAACTGGAATACACCGTGTCGGATGGGAATGGTGGCTTGGCGACTGGCTCAGTGAATGTGTCAGTGGTGGCTTCGGTAAGCAGCTTAAGTTTTGACAATTCGGATAGTGGCGGTGGTGCTTTGTCTTACTGGGCACTATTGTTATTGGGGCTGTTTGGCTGGCGTCGTCGCGAGCAATAAGCGTCTCTTGTTCATTCATTAAAGCCACTCAGCCGAGTGGCTTTTTTATTTCTTTAGTTGTCTCGTCCCGTAGTACAGTGACGCGTTGTGAAGTCATCTCATGTTGGTCTGTCGTTATCGGTATTTCGTAAATACCCATGAATAATTCGTGGCTGAAGAGAAATCTGTTCAGCGCTTATACTCACGTTTAGGAAGTCGTTTTATTAAGGAACCACTATGTCCATCTGGGAAGGTGTTAATTTCACCCATCGCTTCAGTGACCTGCCATCTGCGTTTTTCACTTATGTCACGCCACAGCCTTTAGATAACACACGTTGGGTTGTTTGGAACGGAGAATTAGCGAAGCAATTTGGCTTACCAGAAAGCGCGAATGAAGAGTTGTTGAATGTGTTTGCAGGGCAAAACGAATTTGCATCATTTGCTCCTTTGGCAATGAAGTACGCAGGGCATCAATTTGGCGTGTACAACCCGGATTTAGGTGACGGTCGCGGGTTGTTACTGGCTGAGATGCAACACCAAAATGGTACTTGGTTTGATATTCACCTCAAAGGAGCAGGGCTCACGCCGTACTCACGGATGGGGGATGGTCGGGCAGTATTGCGCTCTACGATCCGCGAATATCTGTGCAGTGAAGCCATGGCCGGGTTAGGCATTCCTACGACCAGAGCGCTTGGCATGATGGACAGCGATACGCCTGTTTACCGTGAGAAGATGGAATATGGCGCGCTACTTATTCGAATTGCTGAAACGCACATTCGCTTCGGTCACTTTGAGCATTTTTTCTACACCAACCAACTTAGTGAGCAAAAGTACCTCGCTGATAAAGTCATCGAGTGGTATTTCCCAGATTGTTTAGAAGTGGAGAAACCATATGCTGCCATGTTCGAGACCATCGTGGAGAAAACCTCAGTGATGATTGCGTACTGGCAAGCCTATGGTTTTGCCCACGGTGTGATGAATACCGACAACATGTCGATACTTGGGCAAACTTTTGATTATGGACCGTTTGGCTTCCTCGACGACTACGATCCTAATTACATCTGCAACCATTCGGACTACCAAGGGCGGTATGCCTTTGAACAGCAACCACGTATCGCTCTTTGGAACCTTTCGGCTTTAGCACATTCTTTGTCAGCGCTTGTGCAACGGGAAGAGCTGGAGACCGCACTAGAAAAGTTTGAAATGCGCCTTAGCCAGAAGTTCAGTGAATTGATGCGCGCCAAACTCGGTCTTTTGACCAAAATAGAAGAAGACGGACGCTTGTTCGAAGCCATGTTTGAACTGTTAAACCAAAACAAAACAGACTACACGCGATTCTTCCGTGAGTTGTCTAACTTAGACGTTAACTCGTCCCAAGCTGTGATTGATTTGTTTATTGATCGAGAAGCTGCAAGTGCATGGGTAGACTTATATCTTGCCCGCTGTGAGTTGGAAGTGGACGAGCGCGGTGAGTGCGTATCAGCAGAAACTCGCTGTGAAAAGATGCGTCGAGCGAATCCAAAATACATCTTGCGTAACTACCTAGCTCAACTTGCCATTGATAAGGCAGAGGAAGGAGACTTCAGTGAAGTAAGCCGTCTGGCTGAATTGCTCAAGCGTCCTTATGACGAGCAGCCAGAGTTGGATGACTACGCCAAACTGCCTCCAGAGTGGGGGAAAAAGATGGAAATTAGCTGCTCTTCTTAAATGTGTCATTCTCCACCCATCACGCAGATTAGCATGGGTGGATTTAACCCCTTTTTGCTCTGGCTAACTTTTGACTTTAACTTAACTTGCTGATTTTAAATTGATAATTTAGTTGGTCTACAACTTGCTCCTTGTTGAACATCTGTACCCATCACCCTCTGCCCGTTTGGTATTCATGGAAAGGATGGGATGTGATTCAACAAGGAGAATAATAATGTTCAAGCCTCTAACCCTTTTGTCTGTATCTGCTCTAGCCATCACCAGCTTTAATGCTGCTGCAAACTGTGACCCTGGTGAAACCGTGATCAAGTTCAGTCACGTAACGAACACAGATAAACACCCTAAAGGCATTGCTGCCTCGCTACTGGAAAAGCGTGTAAATGAAGAGATGAACGGCAAAGTTTGCATGCAGGTCTTCCCTAACTCGACGCTTTACGACGACAACAAGGTGCTTGAAGCTCTGCTTAATGGTGATGTTCAACTCGCTGCCCCTTCTCTTTCTAAGTTTGAGAAATTCACCAAGAAATACCGCATCTTCGACCTTCCTTTCCTTTTTGAGGATGTGGCGGCTGTCGACCGTTTCCAAAACTCGGAATCCGGTGAAAAGCTAAAAAATGCAATGAAGCGTCGTGGCTTGCAAGGTCTGGCATTTTGGCATAACGGTATGAAGCAAATGTCTGCCAACAAGCCATTGATGTTGCCTAGCGATGCGGAAGGTTTGAAGTTCCGTGTACAAGCTTCCGACGTATTGGTGGCTCAGTTCGAACAGCTTGGTGCAAACCCTCAAAAAATGTCATTTAAAGAAGTGTATGGCGGTCTTCAAACCAAAGTTATCGATGGTCAGGAAAACACATGGTCGAACATTTACGGTAAGAAGTTCTTCGAAGTACAAGATGGCATTACTGAAACCAACCACGGCATCCTAGATTACTTAGTTGTGACATCGAACGATTTCTGGAAAAAGTTACCAGACGATCAGCGCGAACAGCTTAATACCATTATTCAAGAAGTGACGGCTCAGCGTAATGCCGAGTCAACCAAGGTGAACCTTGCGAATAAGAACAACATCATTGAAGCCGGTGGTGTGGTTCGTACTTTAACGCCTGAGCAGCGTCAAGAGTGGGTGACGGCACTGCAACCTGTGTGGAAGAAATTCGAGAAAGACATTGGTTCAGATCTTATCGATGCCGCTCTTGCTTCCAACCAATAATCAAACAGCCCAAGTTCTTTGGGCTCATAAGTAAAAAGCACTAAGCACTACGATTGGTCCTCGCGTACTCCAATATGGAGGAGGGGGACCCTTTTATCCCAATAATGACGTGATGTAATTATGGAACAGACTTTTTTTTCCAAGGCAGGACGAGTCACCGATGCGATTGAAGAAACGCTGATCGCGTTCTTTCTTGGTGCAATGACGTTGCTGACTTTTGCCAATGTTATTTTCCGCTATGTCTTTAACGACAACATCCTTTGGGCACTTGAGTTGACGGTATTCATGTTCGCATGGATGGTTCTGGTCGGTGCCTCTTACGGTGTGAAGAAGCACTTTCATATCGGTGTTGATGTCATCATTAACATGGTCCCTGAAGGCAAACGTAAGATCCTCGCACTGCTTGCTGCTGTGTGTTGTTTGGCATTTTCCATTCTACTGTTAATCGGCTCTTGGAATTACTGGTATCCGTTTGTCACTGAGCGTGCATGGTATGAAACCGACGATATTCCTATGCCTGAGATGTTTCAGTTTCTAGCGGACTGGCTCAACGAAGGGGAACGCTATGAGAAGCTTCCTCGTTTTATTCCTTACTTTGCTTTACCTCTTGGTATGGCACTTCTGACTTTTCGTTTTGTACAAATCACATGGCAGATCGCGACGGGTAAGTTAGACCGTTTGATTGCAGGTCATGAAGCAGAAGAAGAGTTGGAAGCACTTAAAGAAGAATTGAGCGAAGCCGCTGATGCGATTCCAAACGGCTCTTCGTCATCAGATCGCAAGGAGCAATAAATCATGGATATTCTGTTGTTATTCTTGATGGTCATTGGCTTCATGTTGATTGGTGTGCCAATTGCTGTCTCACTGGGTCTGTCCAGTATTCTTTTCTTATTGATGCACTCAGATGCTTCTCTTGCATCGGTAGCACAAACCTTATTTAACGCGTTTGCTGGCCACTACACCTTGTTAGCGATACCTTTCTTTATTTTGGCCTCTAGCTTTATGTCTACGGGTGGCGTTGCCAAGCGCATTATCCGCTTCGCGATTGCCATTGTAGGTTGGTTCCGCGGTGGGTTAGCGATGGCATCAGTTGTGGCTTGCATGATGTTTGCTGCACTTTCTGGCTCGTCCCCTGCGACGGTGGTTGCGATCGGTAGTATCGTTATCGCTGGTATGATCAAAAACGGTTACTCCAAAGAGTTTGCTGCAGGCGTGATCTGTAATGCGGGTACGCTGGGTATTTTGATTCCTCCTTCGATTGTGATGGTGGTGTACGCCGCTGCAACTGATGTGTCGGTTGGACGTATGTTCCTTGGTGGTGTGATTCCAGGCTTACTTGCGGGAGTGATGTTGATGATCGCCATTTACATTGCCGCACGAATCAAGAACTTGCCCAAACAGCCTTTCGTGGGTTGGAAAGAAACCTTTGATGCCGCCAAAGATGCGAGCTGGGGTCTGTTGTTGGTGGTGATCATTTTGGGTGGTATCTATGGCGGTATTTTTACCCCAACAGAAGCGGCGGCAGTGGCGGCGGTGTATTCCTTCTTCATTGCCAACTTCGTATACAAAGACATGGGGCCCTTTGCTGATAAGCAAAATAGTAAACCAGCCTTAGTTAAAGTGTTCCAGACTTTCGTTCATAAAGACACCAAACACACCTTGTATGAAGCGGGCAAGCTGACCATCATGTTATTGTTTATCATTGCCAACGCTTTGATTCTTAAGCATGTGCTGACAGAAGAACGCATACCGCAAATGATCACTGAATCTATGCTGTCGGCGGGGCTAGGTCCTATTACTTTCTTGATTGTCGTGAACGTGCTGCTGTTGATTGGTGGTCAGTTTATGGAACCTTCTGGCTTGTTGATCATTGTGGCACCGCTAGTGTTCCCAATAGCGATCGCTCTGGGCATCGATCCGATTCACCTTGGCATCATGATGGTCGTTAACATGGAAATTGGCATGATTACGCCACCTGTTGGACTTAACTTGTTTGTGACTGCTGGAGTCGCCAAAATGTCGATGATGAATGTGGTTAAAGCGGCGCTACCGTGGGTGGCGGTGATGTTCTTATTCCTCATTATCGTGACGTACGTTCCTTGGGTGTCAACTTGGTTGCCAACGACGCTGATGGGACCGGAAATCATTACTAAGTAGCGGTGAGCAAGTGAACGGTAAGAGCCGAAACAGTTAAAACAAAAGAGGTGTGACGATTCACACCTCTTCGTTTATTGACTTATAGGAAGGTCTACGAGGGTCGGGATTGACTCTGCGCTCGTAACCAAGCCACTTCTTTCTATTTTTGCGCCGATCTTCACCGGATCGCCTTTCTTCCTGATAATGCCCGTCGACCATCACGGTATCTGTGATAACGGGTATCCTGATTTTCTCTGTCATATCCATATGAACCATTAAACTCTCGTTAGTAAAAAGTATGATTCAAGTTGGATATAACAACAAACCGCAAACGGCGTTTTATTTATATAGATCTTTATCTATCTGATAGCGTTGCATTTTGTCGTACAGGGTTTTTCGAGGCACATTCAATTGTTCCATCGTTTGCTTGATACTCCCGCTGTTCTCCAGTAGAGCACTCTCTATGGCTGCTTTTTCAAACTCTGCCACTTGTTCAGAAAGGCTCGATGGGGAAGTAGGTGTGCACGAAGCGTCGCCTAGCTGTATCAGCTTCCCAAGTAAAACAAATCGTTCTGCCGCGTTACGTAACTCACGTACATTACCCGGCCAATCATGTGCCATTAACTGAGCCAAATCTTGTGAGGAGAGGCTAGGGGAGGTTTTCCCATAGCGTGATGCGGCAACCAGTAAAAAGTGGTGGAATAGTGCGGGAATATCTTCCTTACGCTCGCGCATCGGCGGTAAATCCAGTGTTACCACATTGAGGCGATAATAGAGGTCTTGGCGAAATGTGCCTTGTTCAGAGGCTTGCTTTAAGTCCACCTTTGTTGCTGCAATCACTCGAATATCCAATGGCAATAACTCATTGGAACCAACCCGCTCAATCACTCTTTCTTGCAAAACGCGCAGTAAACGGATTTGTGCTTGAACTGGCATAGATTCGATTTCATCCAAAAATAACGTGCCACCCTGTGCGAATTCAAACTTACCGATACGACGACTTTCTGCTCCGGTAAACGCCCCTTTTTCGTGACCATAAAGCTCACTTTCGATGAGGTTCTCAGGTACTGCCCCACAGTTTACCGCGACAAAGTTTTGGTTCCGACGAGAGCTTTGTTCGTGCAGAGAGCGAGCTATCAGTTCTTTACCTGTCCCCGTTTCTCCAAACAGCAATATATCCGCATCGGTGTCAGCAATGTGAGTGATGGTTTCACGTAGCAGTTGGATACTTTCGGTTTCTCCAATAATACGCGGTCCCAAGGTTTGACTGGCTTTCAGGGATTGACGCAGTTTCTCATTTTCATTAGTCAGTTTGCGTTTCTCAATTGCACGTTTGACGGTTTCTACCAGATGCTCAGGTGCAAATGGTTTTTCAATAAAGTCATAGGCTCCTTGATGAAGAGCTTGAACTGCCATTGAAATGTCGCCGTGTCCTGTGATCATGATGACGGGTAAATTTGGGTCGCGCTGGGTTAATGTGGTCAGTAAATCCATACCAGAAATGCCCGGCAAACAGATGTCGGTGACGACCACTCCCGAGCCTTCTCCTTGTTGCATCGCGATTAAAGCCGACTCTGCATCCGGAAAAAACTTGGCTTCTATGTCTGCCAGTTCAAAGGTTTGTTCGATCGCCAGTCTGAGATCGGCTTCGTCATCAATAAAAAACACCTGACACATAGTTCAATCCTTTTGTTATGTGGTGTGTGATGAAATAAGAGGTAAGCAAATGGAGAATCGAGCTCCGCCTTGCTCTCGATTCTGGGCGCTTAATTTGCCATTCATACCAGCTAAAATTTGTTGCGATATCGAGAGCCCTAAACCTAAGCCATTTTGCTTGGTGGTTAAAAAGGGTTCGCATAGCTGTGAAAAGGTGAACTCTCCGAGCCCCGTGCCATTATCATCGACATAAATCCATACGAGTTCGGCTTGTATATCTTTTTCGATAGACAAATGGACTTGCTTGTTTTCTTGCCCTTTGGTCGCTTCTATTGCGTTGGTCAATAAGTTCACCAGCACTTGTTCGAGTTGAATTGTGTTGATCTGCACTTCTACGTCTTGTTCTATGAGTTTGGTACTTAATGTCACTCGGGCTGATTTGAATGCCGGCTTCATCAGTTCTTTTGCGGAGGCGATAACGGGCAGAAGGTGAGTTTGCGCCAGCTCGTTACCACTGGTCTTCTTAGCAAAAGAGCGCAGCTGCTGACTGATGTTCGCCATTCTGTCGGTCAGGGCGGATATACGCGTTAAGTTATCTTCCGTCCGTTCATATTTCTCTTTGTGCAAGAAAAGCTTACCGTTTTCAGCAAAACTGCGAATGGCGGCGAGGGGATTATTGAGTTCATGACTGATGCTTGCCGACATTTGTCCCAGCACAGCAAGTTTTGCGGCTTGCACCAGCTCGTCTTGGGTAACGCGTAAGGTTTGCTCTGTCTCGATACGTTGTGCTATCTCTGCTTGCAATTCAGCGGTGCGAGCCATTACCTGATATTCCAATTTCTGATTTGCTTCTTGCTGAATGCGTTCGATTTGTCGATGCCGCTGCTGGCGATGATAAATGAGCTGCCCAACGAGAAAGAGCACAGTAAAAACAAGCGTGAGAACAAGCAAATAGCCCATAGTGAACCAGATGACAGATTGCTTAGGAGAAAGCACTCGGATAGTGAGTTTGAGGTTTTCTAAAGGTAAGGATGAAACCACTAGTGTCCCTTTGTTATAGGGGTAGCCTTGCTTCGCTTCGGTATGCGCTAAGCTCATGTCACCGACGAATCCAAGTGAGTCGATTGTGGTGTTCAAATATTGCCTGCTTGCCCACACCTCTGCTGCAGTTGGCTCTTCGAGAGGCTGCAGGCTTTTGAACAACCAGTCATTGCGACTGCTCATAAATACAATACCGTTCGGGTCACTTGCTACGAAAACGCTGTTGGGTTGTTGCCAGTTGTCCTCTATCTTACTCAGATCCATTTTAACCACGACGACGCCGAGCACCCCCCCAGCATAGACAATAGGGTAAGAGTAGTAATAACCACGCTTACCCGATGTTGAACCCAGCGCGTAATATTGGCTGCGTTGCCCTGTAATCGCTTGTTTAAAATAGGGACGAAAGGCGAAGTTGCGTCCGACGAAAGAACGTTCTTTACGCCAGTTGCTTGCAGCGATCGTTGTTCCCCATTTATCTATTAAATAGGTGTCAGCCGCTTCAATGACGCCATTGACCGATTCTAAGTATCGATTGGTGATTTCAAGTTGTGCGCTATTTTCTGGGTTAAGCAGCGCTTCGACCAAAGGTTCATCCTTAGAAAGCAGGTGTGGGATGTGAGCATATTTATCTAACTTATTTTGAATATGGCTAGAAAAGCGCTCCAACTGTGATTGATGCTTGTCGAGTAATGACTGGTAGCTATGGCTCCAAACCCAGTGACCACCGATGAACGCGCAGAGGAAATAGAAGGCGAAAAAAATCAGTATAATACGGTTTCTCTGCGACATCCCTCGCTCCTTGACACCTTCCTTTTGTCACGTAAGAAAATGTTAATAGTTTGTAGAGATGAATAGGGATTTAGTTTCCAACTCTGTGGAGTAAAACAAGAGCAAGATCTCTTTTTAGGCTTTTCAATAAAAAAAGCTGTCGATTCTCTTGAAAAAGTCGCTATTGTCCCCATTCTAGATATGCTGACAGCGATGAAGCGGTGTTCAAATCGCATTTTTCGCTAATTCTGGGGTCAGTATTCGAGAATTTAGCGCAGACAATGTCCACATAGTGGCTATTGGCTCGACAGGGTAGCGACAGATCGCTAGAATGTCGCGTCTAAAAATTCTGTCCTGAGGCTAATAGGAGATACCTTTGGTGATAACACCGAAGATATCACTGATTAGTCCGATGTTGATTTTCAGCATCGATACTCGATTTTAAATTAGGTGTTCGGACAGGACACTACACAAGGATGAAGCGTGAACTCCGGAGAGTCTCGCTCATACGCTCGGACAAACCGAGCCACTTTAGAGGTTTATAAATAATGCAAGTTACTGTTGAAACGCTAGAAGGCCTAGAGCGCCGTCTAAACATTACTGTTCCAGCTGCAAACATCGAAGACGCTGTAACAGCTGAACTACGCAACATCGCTAAAAACCGTCGTTTCGATGGTTTCCGTAAGGGTAAAGTGCCTCTAAAAATGGTTGCTAAGATGTACGGCAAAGCAGTACGTCAAGACGTTCTTGGTGAAGTTATGCAACGCCACTTCATCGAAGCGATCGTAAAAGAGAAAATCAACCCAGCTGGCGCTCCAACTTTCGCTCCAGTTGAAAACAACGAAGGCGCAGACCTAGTTTTCACTGCAACTTTCGAAGTTTACCCAGAAGTTGAGCTTAAAGGTCTAGACAGCATCACTGTTGAAAAACCAACAACAGAAGTTAAAGATGCAGACGTAGAAGAGATGATCGAAACTCTACGTAAGCAACAAGCTACTTGGGCAGAAGTTGAAGAAGCTGCAGAAGCTGGTAAGCGTGTAAGCATCGATTTCGTTGGCTCTATCGACGGTGAAGAGTTCGAAGGCGGTAAAGCTGAGAACTTCCCACTAGAAATGGGCGCAGGTCGCATGATCCCAGGTTTCGAAGACGGTATCGAAGGTAAAACTAAAGGTATGGAATTCGAAATCGACGTAAACTTCCCAGAAGATTACCACGCTGAAAACCTAAAAGGTAAAGCAGCTAAGTTCGCAATCAAAGTGAACAAAGTTGAAGCTCGTGAACTACCAGAACTAAACGACGAGTTCGTTTCTAAGTTCGGTGTTGCTGAAGGTGGCGTTGAAGCACTTAAAGCTGAAGTTCGCAAGAACATGGAGCGCGAACTTAAGCAAGCTGTTAAGAACCGCATCAAAGAGCAAGCTATCGACGGTCTAGTTGAGCAAAACGAAATCGACGTACCAGCTGCACTTATCGACCAAGAAATCCAAGTTCTACGTCAACAAGCTGCACAACGCTTCGGTGGTAACCCAGAAGCAGCTGCACAGCTTCCACGTGAACTATTCGAAGAGCAAGCTAAACGTCGCGTAGTTGTAGGTCTTCTACTAGGCGAAGTAATCAAGTCTGAAGAACTAAAAGCTGACGACGAGAAAGTGAAAGCGCTAATCGAAGAAATGGCAACTGCTTACGAAGATCCATCAGAAGTTATTGCTTACTACGAGCAAAACGAGCAAATGATGAACAACATGCGTAACGTTGCTCTAGAAGAGCAAGCTATCGACGCGATCATCGCTAAAGCACAGGTTACTGAGAAAGAAGTAAGCTTCAACGAGCTACTTAACCAACAACCTGCTGCTTAATAAGCAATATCTTGCGTAGAAGGTTGACTTAACGTCGACTATTCTGCTAACAATGGTCCGTATGATACACATCATCCGGGCCATTTATTTTAGGGACATAAGAATATGAGCTACCAAGAAAAAAACGCAATGTCGCCAATTATTGACGCGCTAGTGCCAATGGTGGTTGAACAAACTTCCCGCGGCGAACGCTCTTACGACATTTACTCACGCTTGCTTAAAGAGCGCGTGATCTTTTTAACTGGTCAAGTGGAAGACCACATGGCAAACCTTGTCGTGGCTCAGCTACTTTTCCTAGAATCTGAAAATCCAGATAAAGATATTTTCCTATACATCAACTCGCCAGGCGGCAGCGTGACTGCAGGTATGTCTATCTACGACACAATGCAGTTCATCAAACCAAATGTAAGCACAGTATGTATGGGTCAAGCTTGCTCTATGGGTGCGTTCCTGCTTGCAGGTGGTGCGCCAGGCAAGCGTTACGTTCTGCCTAATTCACGTGTGATGATCCACCAACCACTAGGTGGCTTCCAAGGTCAAGCTTCTGATATTCAAATTCATGCTCAGGAAATCCTGACTATCAAGCAGAAGCTAAACAACCTATTAGCAGAACATACTGGCCAGCCTCTTGAAGTGATTGAGCGCGATACTGATCGTGACAACTTCATGTCGGCAGATCAGGCAGTAGAATACGGTATTGTGGATGCAGTGTTGAGCCATCGCGGCGAGTAATTTAGCCAGCGCATTTTGGCTAAATTTGATATACACTCATTCATAAAGAGTAAAGGCTAAGAGGTTAGCGAATGACAGATAAAAGCAAAGAAAGCGGCAGCGGCAAATTGCTGTACTGCTCTTTCTGTGGCAAAAGTCAGCACGAAGTTCGCAAGCTAATCGCAGGTCCGTCAGTTTACATTTGCGACGAGTGTGTCGACTTATGTAACGATATCATTCGCGAAGAAATCAAGGATGTTCTCCCTAAGAAAGAATCTGAAGCGTTACCAACGCCAAAACAGATCCGTGAACACCTTGATGACTATGTGATCGGACAAGATTACGCGAAAAAAGTGCTCGCAGTTGCGGTATATAACCACTACAAGCGTTTACGCAATGGTGATACAACGAGCGAAGGTGTGGAACTTGGTAAAAGTAACATCCTTCTAATTGGTCCTACTGGTAGTGGTAAAACACTGCTTGCTGAGACACTAGCTCGATTCCTGGATGTGCCATTTACAATGGCTGACGCTACCACACTAACCGAAGCTGGTTATGTTGGTGAAGACGTTGAAAACATCATCCAGAAGCTTCTGCAAAAATGTGATTACGATGTAGCGAAGGCTGAACGCGGCATTGTATACATTGACGAAATTGACAAGATTTCTCGTAAAGCTGAAAACCCATCAATTACGCGTGACGTATCTGGTGAAGGTGTTCAGCAGGCGCTACTAAAACTTATCGAAGGCACGGTTGCATCGGTTCCACCACAAGGTGGTCGTAAGCATCCACAGCAAGAATTCCTACAAGTGGACACGTCTAAGATCCTGTTCATCTGTGGCGGTGCATTTGCTGGTCTAGATAAAGTGATTGAACAACGTGTAGCAACAGGCACAGGTATTGGTTTTGGCGCAGAAGTGCGCTCGAAGAACGAAACCAAAACCGTTGGTGAACTATTTACTCAGGTAGAACCTGAGGATCTAGTGAAGTACGGTTTGATCCCTGAGTTCATTGGTCGTCTGCCTGTAACAACAACACTGACAGAGCTTGATGAAGAAGCGCTAATTCAGATCCTATGTGAACCGAAGAACGCGTTGACCAAGCAATATGCAGCATTGTTCGAACTAGAAGACGCAGAACTTGAGTTCCGTGAAGACGCGTTGCGTGCTATCGCTAAAAAAGCGATGGAGCGTAAGACGGGTGCTCGTGGTCTACGTTCAATCTTAGAAAGCGTTCTGTTAGAAACCATGTATGAACTGCCATCAGCGACTGACGTAAGTAAAGTCGTGATTGATGAATCAGTAATTAACGGTGAATCAGAACCATTGCTCATCTACAGCAATGCCGATAATCAGGCAGCTGGAGCAGAATAAATTCAGCCATAAATAAAAAGGAGGTAAGTAATTACCTCCTTTTTTTATTTCTTTTATTGAATCCAAATAATTAGCCCCCATATACTGCCTTAAGTAATACGTTAAACGTGAAAGCGGAAGAGAGAATTATATGAACTTGGAACGTTCCGAGCGTATCGAGATCCCGGTATTACCTCTACGTGACGTAGTGGTATACCCACACATGGTTATTCCATTGTTTGTTGGTCGTGAGAAATCGATTAGCTGTCTAGAAACAGCGATGGAAACAAACAAACAAGTTCTGCTTGTGGCACAAAAGCAAGCTGACACTGACGAGCCGACGGTTGAAGACCTATTCGAAGTAGGTACAGTTGCAACCATTCTTCAACTTCTTAAGCTACCTGATGGCACAGTAAAAGTGCTCGTTGAAGGTCAGCAGCGCGCTAAAATCAACCATTTCAAAGAGAGCGAATTCTTCCTTGCTGAAGCGGAATTTGTGGTAACACCTGAATTGGATGAGCGTGAGCAAGAAGTGATTGTTCGCAGTGCGATTAACCAATTTGAAGGCTTCATCAAACTAAACAAAAAAATCCCACCAGAAGTACTGACTTCTCTAAGCGGTATTGATGAAGCTGCGCGTCTAGCAGATACCATTGCTGCGCACATGCCTCTTAAGCTGGTGGACAAACAACAAGTACTTGAAATTATTGATGTAACTGAACGTCTAGAATTCCTAATGGGTCAGATGGAATCAGAAATCGATCTTCTTCAAGTAGAAAAGCGCATCCGCGGTCGCGTTAAGAAGCAGATGGAAAAGTCTCAGCGTGAGTACTACCTGAATGAGCAAATGAAAGCGATTCAGAAAGAACTTGGTGAGATGGAAGATGCGCCTGACGAGTTTGAAACGCTGAAGCAAAAGATTGAAGAATCGAAAATGCCTCAGGATGCACGTGAAAAGACAGAACAAGAGCTGCAAAAGCTTAAGATGATGTCTCCAATGTCTGCAGAAGCGACAGTTGTTCGCAGCTACATCGATTGGATGGTAAGCGTGCCTTGGAACAAGCGTTCTAAAGTGAAGAAGAACTTGGCGAAAGCAGAAGAGATTCTAAACGAAGACCATTACGGTCTAGAGCGTGTGAAAGAGCGTATTCTTGAGTACTTAGCGGTGCAGAACCGTATCAACAAGCTGAAAGGTCCAATCCTTTGTCTTGTAGGTCCTCCTGGTGTTGGTAAAACATCTCTAGGTCGCTCAATTGCAGCGGCAACGGGTCGTAAATACACGCGTATGGCATTGGGTGGTGTACGTGATGAAGCGGAAATCCGTGGTCACCGTCGTACTTACATCGGCTCTCTGCCGGGTAAGCTAATTCAGAAAATGTCGAAAGTTGGTGTGAAAAACCCGCTGTTCCTTCTGGATGAAATCGACAAAATGTCTTCAGATATGCGTGGTGATCCATCATCAGCACTATTAGAAGTTCTAGACCCAGAGCAAAACAATGCGTTTAACGATCACTACCTAGAGGTAGATTACGATCTTTCTGACGTTATGTTCGTTGCTACATCGAACTCGATGGACATTCCTGGACCGCTATTGGATCGTATGGAAGTGATTCGTCTTTCTGGCTACACAGAAGACGAGAAACTAAACATTGCAAAACGCCACCTTGTTGATAAGCAAGTTAAGCGTAATGGTCTGAAACCAAACGAGATTACCATCGAAGATTCTGCAATCATCGGTATCATTCGTTACTACACGCGTGAAGCGGGTGTACGTAGCCTAGAGCGTGAAATTTCTAAGATCTGTCGTAAAGCAGTGAAGAACATCCTGCTTGATTCAAGCTTGAAGTCAGTGACAGTTACGATGGATAACCTGAAAGAATACCTAGGTGTTCAACGTCATGACTTTGGTAAGGCAGATGACAGCAACCGTATTGGTCAAGTAACTGGTCTCGCTTGGACTCAAGTGGGCGGCGATCTACTGACGATCGAAACGGAAGCGATGCCAGGTAAAGGTAAGTTGACGCAGACAGGTTCTCTTGGCGACGTAATGAAAGAGTCTATCCAAGCGGCGATGACGGTTGTACGTTCACGTGCTGAGAAGTTGGGTATTAACTCAGACTTCTACGAGAAACGTGATATTCACGTACACGTACCAGAGGGTGCGACACCAAAAGACGGTCCAAGTGCGGGTATCGCAATGTGTACTGCGCTAGTTTCTAGCTTGACAGGTAACCCTGTGAAAGCAGAAGTGGGTATGACGGGTGAAATCACTTTACGTGGTGAAGTTCTACCTATCGGCGGTCTAAAAGAGAAGTTACTTGCGGCACACCGTGGCGGCATCAAAACGGTACTGATTCCGAAAGACAATGAGCGTGATTTGGAAGAGATTCCAGAAAATGTTATCGCGGATCTGAAGGTTATCCCGGTACAGTGGATCGACGAAGTTCTTAAAGTTGCACTTGAGCGAGACCCGACGGGCGTTGAGTTTCAGCCTCAAAAATAGTGATGTGTAGCAAAAATAAGTAAAACTTTACGCTGATAGGCTTAAAAAGGCTTGTCAGCGTTTTTTTTGGACGCTAAGTTAAGTTCGATAGCTTCCAGCCCTTGAAGGATAAGGGTTGAAGCATATTTTTTTAATTATGGAACGAAAGTCATCACAAAAATAATCACAGATGACACAAAGGGGAAATCACAGTGAATAAAACTCAACTAGTAGAACAAATCGCAGAAAACGCAGACATCTCTAAAGCATCAGCTGGTCGCGCTCTAGACGCATTCATCGAAGCAGTTAGTGGTACGCTTCAGTCTGGTGACCAAGTTGCTCTTGTTGGCTTCGGTACATTCAGCGTACGTACTCGTGCAGCACGCACAGGTCGTAACCCAAAAACTGGTGAAGAAATCCAAATCGCAGAAGCTAAAGTACCTTCTTTCAAAGCTGGTAAAGCTCTAAAAGACGCTTGTAACTAATTTTTTGTGTCGAAGACACAAGAGCTGGTTCAGCTAACGGCCATTGCATAACTTTTGTCCAAACAGTCAGATTTGAACAAAAATTTACAAACTAAGAGCCGAACTTTCTTAAATTATGCGCATCCTACTGATGCGCATTTCTTTTTCTGATATTATCGCGACATTACATTTTCTATTAGAAGCAGTCGGCTTCAATTGTGGAGAGCAGTTAAATTATGATGGATCGACTACGCGAAGGCGTGAACAGCATCGCGGTCAAAATTATCCTTGGACTTATCATCCTTTCTTTCGTTTTTGCTGGTGTAGGTAGCTACATTGTTGGCGGTAACAACAACGCGGCAGCGAAAGTAGGGAACACCGAGATTGCTCGTGGTGAGTTTGAGATGGCATACCAAAATGAGCGTAACCGCATGCAAGCTCAATTGGGTGATTACTTCTCTCAAATGCTGGCTGACCCTGCATACGTTGAATCGTTCCGCAAATCTGTTCTAGACCGCATGATCAACGATGTGCTACTTGACCAACAAGCTGAAGCTCTAGGTCTACGCATTAGCGATGCACAAGTTCGCAGCATGATTCTAGACATGCCTCAGTTCCAATCTAACGGTAAATTTGACCAAGAGATCTACCAAGCGTCTCTACGTCGCGCAGGCTTCTCTCCAGACTCATTCGCAGAGTACATGCGCCGTGAATTGGTTCGTGAGCAACTGCTGAACGCACTGCAAACAAGTGAATTCACGCTACCTGGCGAAGTTCAGGCAGAAGGCAAGCTGTTCACTCAAACTCGTGACGTTCGCACAATCACTATCGATTTGGCTGAGTTTGCTAAGAAAGTAGATCTTACTGATGAAGAAATTCAAGAGTACTACAAAGCAAACCCAGATAACTTCACTCGTCCTGAGCAAGTTAAAGTTGCTTACATCGAGCTTTCTGCTGAAGAGCTTAAGAAGCAAATCCAAGTTTCTGACGCAGAAGTTAAGAAATACTACGACGAGCACCTAGATAAGTACTCAACAGAAGAGCAACGTCGCGTAGCACACATCCTAGTTGAAGGTGATGATGAAGCGAAAGCGCAAGCAATTCTTGACGAGCTAAACGCAGGTGCTGATTTTGCTACACTAGCAAAAGAAAAATCGGAAGACTTTGGTAGCGCTGAAAATGGCGGTGACCTAGGCTGGATCGAACGTGATGTAATGGACCCATCTTTTGAAGAAGCGGCATTTGCACTTAAGAACCCAGGTGATATGACTGGTCTAGTGAAGTCAGATTTCGGTTACCACATCATTAAGCTTGAAGAGCTAAAAGGTGCAGTGGCGAAACCATTCTCTGAAGTTGCAGCTGAAATTAAACAAGAAATGGTAGACCAGAAAGCGGTAGATCAGTTCTATGAACTACAAAACGAACTTGAAAAAGTAGCGTTTGAGTACCCAGATTCGCTAGATGACGCTTCTAAAGCGGTTGGTCAAAAAGTGAAGACGACAGACTTCATTTCTCAAGTTGATGCGCCAGAAGTTCTTAAGAACCAAGCTGTGATGCAGGCAATTATGAGCCCAGAAGTGAAAGAAGATGGTCTGAACTCTGAAGCAATCGAAGTGGCGCCTGAGCACATCATTGTTGTTCGTGTCGAAGATGCTCGTGACGAAACAGTTCTTCCACTAGCTGAAGTGAAAGATCAAGTGGTTGCAGAACTGTCTCGCGTTAAAGGCGAGCAAGGTGCGATCGAACTCGGCACGAAAGTTGTTGCTGCTCTGAAAGAAGGCAACACGGCTATTCTTGCTGAAAATGGTTTGGCGTTTGGTGAGCAAGAGTCTGTTGATCGTCGCTCTCCACTAGCAGCAACAGTATTTGCAATGGCGAAACCTGTTGATGGCAAACCAGTGTTTGGTCAATCTAAAGATCTAGAAGGCAACATTGTTGTTGTTGAGCTTGATGCTGTTCATGCTGAGCTAGACAGCGCATTGGAAGAGCAAGTTGCGATGCAAATGCAACGTGCTTCTGCTCAACAAGATCTTACTTCGGTAATCTCTGTACTACGCGCAAACACTGACATTGAGTACTTTGTTGTGAGCAACTAAGCATTACTGATGTAATTTGCATGTTAACTAAAACGGGTCGCATTCGCGGCCCGTTTTATTTTTGTTTGAATAAACTTCAACATAAACAGCGCTTTGCATAGAGTAGTTTTCGTTTTAATACAAAAACTCAAGGGAGGGTGCTCAAATGAAATGGATGTTAACACTGTGCTTATTACTCTTAGCACCGATGAGCTGGGCAGAAGAGAGTAAGTCGGCTAACACAAAAGCAGCTAAGTACGAAGGTATCGAGATTACGGTAAACGTAAATACAGCTTCAGCGCAAGAGATTGCCACCATGCTAAAGGGTATTGGTGAAAAGAAAGCGAAAGATATCGTCGAATATCGTAATGAACACGGTCCTTTTAAAACCGTTGCGGATCTGACCAAAGTGAAGGGCATTGGCGATGCCACGGTGAAAAAGAATGAAGAGCGTATTTTGTTGTAATCAACGTTCTTGCCATTAAAAAGCGAAGTTTCTGTTTCCTATTACTGCTTTCCCGAACCAATCTTCTTTAATGGTTCGGGATTTTTTTGTTTGGTTAGCTTAAATGCGAAAATGGAGTGTGAAGAGCTCTTTTTAGCGTTTTGCCAAGGGAGCTAACCAAAGAGACGACGGTGTAGCAATTTTTCTAACCCTGCCATACCTAGACCACCAATTGCGCCAAATAAATGCGCATCAACAGCAACACGAGCCCCAATCATTGCAGCTGTACTACTCGAAGGACCGTAGAACTGTTCCCAGGCGATTTTCGCAATTAGACCACCAACGAGCAGCATGCTGCTTCTTCTGCCATCAAAAACTTCACTCAGAGCCCAGAAACCGAACAATCCGTGCAGTACCCCTGATAAACCAACGTAAACCGACATATTAGTGAACAAGTTCATTGCACCAACAAAGGCGCACAAGACAATGAACACAATGAGAAAGTTGCGCACGGTAGGGCGGAAAATAAAACCAATAATCCATAGACCAGCTAAGTTCATACCAAGATGAGCAAAGTTGGTATGCGTCAAATTTCCTGTTACGATTCGCCACCATTCGCCATGGCGTATATTGTATGCATGCCATTCAGTTAGACTTGCCATTGGCTCGAATTGAAGTATTAAACAGATGACGCTGATGATGCTCAGCAATGTATAAAGGTTCACTCTATGTCTCGTTATTGTTCTCAGTGTGGAAAATCGCGCAAAGCTTGTATCTGCCAATGGATTGTATCGCTAGCAAACGAGGTTGAACTTATCATCCTTCAGCATACGAGTGAAGAGCATCGTCCTCTCGGTACGGCACGGATTCTCAATTTAAGCTTAAATCATTGTACTTGCTTGATTGGTGAAGATTTTTCTGACGATTCAGTTTTAAATGCCTTGCTTGAGGATGCAACGTACCAGCACTTTATTCTGTATCCTTCAGAGCAGTCGTTGTGTCTTTCTCAGTTGGCAGATGAACGATCTGATTCTACTAAGAAAACTCGTTTGATTTTACTTGATGGGACATGGAAGAAAGCTTACAAGATGTGGCAGCTTTCGACCAATTTACAGTCTATCCCCACGGTGAAGTTGCCGGAAAATCTACAAGGTCACTACACCATTCGTAAAGCACCCTCTGAAAACAGCTTATCGACGGTAGAAGCTGGGTATCATGCGTTAAGCTTGTTAGAGCCAAACCAAGATTTCACACCTTTATTGGCGGCGTTTGAGAAGATGATTGAGTTCCAAATCGCCCAGATGCCTCCGGGCGTATTTGAAAAGAACTATCTGAAAGCTCGTTAAGCTGAAAGGGGATTAAGGTTCATAGTGGCCTTTAAAGCCGTCCTTTTTGGTTAGAGCACGATTGAAGAAAACAACTGACGGTGTAGCTTTTGTGCATGCCCGTCAGTCATCGCTGAGATGTAATCTGCTATCACACGCATTTTTGCGCTCTCGGTGGTGGCAGTTTGCCACAAGGTTTGGGTGTGTGTTGGAAGTAAGCGTTCAGGATCGGCACTTAATGCCTCAAACAAATCCATGATGATCTGTTGACCCTTATACTCAACAATCTGCACCTGATGTACTTGAATCACATACTTACTAACAAAGTGTTTGAGGACTTCAAGCGCTTTTGCCATCTGTGGTTCTAAGCAGGCGTTCCAAGCCAGTAGCGCATTGTTAAATGGTTCATCGACGACTTTAATTGAGATACTGGTAAGCAGCGCATTGACCATACCGCCGATCGCATCTTTGCGTTCATGATGTTTGCCACTAAACAACATCTGCCCGATTGACCCAATGTGCTCTTCAAACCACGGGTCACCACAATCCGCCAGTTGGCTTGCTGCTCCTTCTTGCCATTGTTGGCGAGTGACCATTCCCAGCACAATTGCATCTTCCAAATCATGTACGCCATAAGCAATGTCATCGGCGAGTTCCATGATGGAACAATCGAGTGACTTGAAGCGAGTTTTACAGTGCTCAAAGTCTGATTCTGGGCGACAGCGCATTTGGCTTAACAAGGCTTTGTCGTTGTCGGTTAATGGTGCAATGACCCAATCGAACAAATCCTTATCGCAGTCGTAGATCCCCTTTGCTGGGCACCAGTCTTTGGCTTTTAGCTTGCGTTGGTGTTCGACTGGGTCAGGTAAGCAGACTGCACGAGTTTGGCTAAGTAGCGCAGGGTATTTGATCAAACCAAGTAGCGCGCGTCGCGATAAGTTCATACCAAAGTGCTCAGTATATGGCTCTAGTTTGGTGACGATACGAAATGTTTGAGCATTCCCCTCAAAACCTCCATGCTCACGCATCATGTAGTTGAGGGCTACTTCACCACCATGTCCATAGGGAGGATGACCAATGTCGTGTGCTAAACAGAGAGAATCGATCAAGCTGTCAGACGGCAGAAGATCTCGAAACTCTGGTTGCTTTTTCTTGAGCTGCGCTACGATACCCGTTCCCAATTGCGCGGCTTCGAGAGAGTGGGTTAAGCGAGTTCGGTGGAAGTCTTCTAAGCTGTTGCCGTGGACCTGAGTCTTCGCCTGTAAGCGGCGGAAAGCCGCAGAGTGCAAGATGCGCGCACGGTCACGCTGATATGGGCTGCGATGATCGTCACGGCGGATTTTATGTTCATCGTCATGGCGTTCTTGCCATGAAGTATCTAATTCAAACGACACGTTTCTCTCCATCAACTAACTGATTTCATCCAGCGATAATTCAAAACTTGGGGCAAAGGTATGAAGGAAGTATTCCATTTCTGGTGTTTTACGTTCTTGCAAAGTGATGTCGAGACGCTTCTTGGCGAGAGCAAACTCGTGATTACCTGCACTAAGTTCTTCGAGACATTTTAAATATGCACAGATGGAATCAGCTTGTTTCACGATCAATGCATCTTTTTCATGCGCAGAGTGCGACAACAGGTAGGGAGCAAAATCGTCTTGAAACTCCTCAGGCAACATGGACAGTAACTTTTGTTCCGCAGCTGCTTCGATCTTCTTATATTCTTTAGAGATTTCTGGGTTGTAGTATTTTACAGGAGTTGGCAAGTCACCAGTTAACACCTCACTGGAGTCGTGGTACATGGCAAGAATTGCTATCCGTTCAGGATTGAGGTTGCCGCCAAACTTCTTGTTTTTGATTAAGGCGAGGGCATGAGCGACAAACGCGACTTGCAAGCTGTGTTCAGAAACGTTTTCCGGTGATACCGAGCGCATCAAGGGCCAGCGTTGGATGAGCTTCATTCGTGCCAAGTGGGCGAAAAAATGGCTTTCTTTCATTGCTGTCTCCAATTTTGATTCTGATACAAAAAAAGGAGCTCACTAGGAGCTCCTCTAAGCATATGAGAGTTCAGTAGTAATTACTACTGGCTATACGTTGTTAAGAACCGTTCAAAGCGACCAATCGCGGTTTCGAGATCTTCTACGTGGGGTAAAGTCACGATACGGAAGTGATCGGGTTTTGGCCAGTTGAAGCCAGAGCCTTGTACCAACAATACCTTCTCTTGTTTTAAGAAATCCAAGACCATTTGTTGGTCATTTTTGATGTTGTACATCTTGGTGTCGATTTTCGGGAACAAGTACATCGCGCCTTTTGGCTTCACACACGAAACCCCAGGGATCTGATTGATCAGTTCGTAAGCGCGGTTTCGTTGTTCAAGAAGACGACCACCTGGCAGGATTAACTCATTAATACTTTGATAGCCGCCTAACGCGGTTTGGATTGCATGTTGCATTGGTACGTTGGCACACAAACGCATTGAAGACAGCAGTTCGAGACCGTTGATATAGCCTTGTGCCAAATGTTTAGGACCCGTTAGGAACATCCAACCACCGCGGAAACCACAAACACGGTATGCTTTTGACAGACCGTTGAAGGTCATTACCAATACATCGTCAGTAAGTGTTGCGACAGAAGTGTGTGTTGCACCGTCGTAAAGTACTTTGTCGTAGATTTCGTCGGCGAAGATCATCAACTTATGTTGACGCGCAATCTCAATCACTTCTAAAAGGAAATCACGGCTGTAAACCGCACCCGTTGGGTTGTTCGGGTTGATGAGAACAATACCGCGTGTTTTTGGCGTGATTTTCTTTTTGATGTCTTCTAGATCTGGATACCAGTCCGCACCTTCATCACATAAGTAATGAACAGGCTTACCACCTGATAGTGCAACAGATGCCGTCCACAATGGGTAATCCGGTGCTGGGATCAGCATTTCATCGCCATTATTCAATAGCGCTTGCATTGCCATTACGATGAGTTCGGAAACACCGTTGCCTACGTATACATCTTCCACATCCAGAGAACGGATGCCTTTACGTTGGTAGTGCTGCACGACGGCTTTACGTGCTGAGTAAATACCCTTGGAATCACAATAGCCTTGAGAAGTTGGTAGATTACGGATTACATCTACTAGAATCTCATCAGGGGCGTCAAAACCAAATGGGGCGGGGTTACCAATGTTTAGCTTTAGGATTTTATGCCCTTCTTCCTCCATGCGTTTAGCATGTTTGAGTACAGGACCCCTAATGTCGTAGCAGACATTGTCGAGTTTTGACGACATCCCGATATTTTGCATTGTTTAATTCCTAAAAAATCGTTAATTTCTTTATTAAAATACAATAATTTGTTTTTTATTAGAATATAAATCTGTAAATTATCCGTTTAGTGGCTAAGTTTTGTCCTGTCGCCATCACAGGATTTTGCAAAAGATCGCATACGACCTTGATTTGCTTTGGGTCTAAACTTAGAGTAGCCGTCAGTTACCACTAATCCTCACATATTTCGAGGTTGATTTGTCACAGTTCCATCAAGCCGTAAATAGAATTATCGAGCGAGTTCAGCAAACGGAAGGCAATCAAACACGTTTAGTCGAGCCACTCAACGAGAAACCAAATTTCGCGTTTATTGACTGGCTTGAAGCACAACCACTTTTTCCCAAGTTTTACTGGCAGTCCCGTGATACTCGTGAAGAAGTTGTTGCCCTAGGTCAGCTCCATTCTTTTGTTGAGCCGGGACCTGCATATACGATCCTTGGAGAAGGTCAACGTGTATGGGGTGGTCGTTCATTCGATGGTCAGCACGAGAAAAATCGTCGCTGCATGCCATCTTTCTTTTTTCTTCCTCAAATCGAGTTGATTCGCTTCGATCAACAATGGTCGCTCGCAGTCAATATCTCAGAAGATAAAACCCGTACATTAGCAGGCTTAAAAAAGCTGGTTTGTGATGTGCCTAGCCTTGCGCCTATTTCTTCTCATATTCGATCTATTGACCACGCGCCAACTGAGCCTGAGTGGAACACGCTAGTAGAAAAAGTGCTGACAGGTATTGAAAACGATGATTTCAAGAAAGTGGTTTTGGCTCGCAAAACAGTGGTTCAACTAGATTCGACACTTTCTGCTGCGCAGTTACTTAAAGCAAGCTACTTAAATAATCACCACAGCTTTCATTTTCTATTGAGTCTAGACAGTAAACACAGTTTTATGGGGTCAACGCCTGAGCGTCTTTATTCACGTGTTGGTCATGAGCTTCATACTGAAGCTTTAGCCGGCACTATTGGTCGTGGCGATAATGCAAAGCAAGATATGGAGCTAGCAAACTGGCTATCTCAAGATTCTAAAAATCTGAATGAAAACCAATATGTAGTGGATGACATTATCGATCGTTTGTCGCCGCATTCAGAAAGCGTTGAGGTCGAAAACGAGCCTCGCTTAGTACGTTTAAGAAAAGTTCAGCACTTGAAGCGTAATATTCACGCTGAACTGAAAGCTGGAATCAATGGGGTTCAGCTTCTTTCCGCTTTACAACCAACCGCTGCAGTAGCGGGTTTACCACGCAAGGAATCGATGCAGTTTATTCTGGATAACGAACCGTTTGCTCGTGGTTGGTATGCAGGTTCGATGGGTTATATTAGCCATGAACGTGCAGAATTTTGCGTTGCGATCAGAAGTGCTTTGATCTTAGGGGATCAAGTTCAACTGTTTGCTGGCGCGGGTATTGTTCCAGGCTCCATTGCAGAACATGAATGGGCCGAGTTAGATAAAAAAATGTCGACGTTACTTTCTCTTATTTCAGATCACCCACCGCTTGGGGTTGCATCATGAGTGCCGATCAAGCTGTTTTGAATCGCATCTGGTCTGAAACCATCCTGACAGAATTGAACCGCTTCGGTGTGAATCACGTTTGTATTGCGCCTGGTTCTCGCTCTACACCTTTAACAGTAGAAGCGGCAGATAACCCCAATTTTACTATTCATACTCATTTTGATGAGCGTGGATTAGGCTTCATGGCGCTCGGACTTGCTAAAGCAAGCAAAGAGCCGGTCGCATTGATTGTGACTTCTGGCACTGCCGTAGCGAACTTATTGCCTGCGATTGCTGAAGCAAAGTTGACTGGTGAAAAGCTGGTGGTACTGACCGCTGACCGCCCTGTTGAATTAGTAGGTTGCGGTGCAAACCAAGCCATCAACCAATTGGGTATTTTCGCTGAGCATGTATCGGACAGTTTAAACCTTCCGAGTCCGACATTATCAACGCCTCTTAATTGGTTGCTGACTTCTGTTGATGAAGTGATGTTTACGCAACGCCTAAGAGGCAGTGCGGTACACATTAACTGTGCCTTTCCCGAGCCTTTGTACTCGAACACTGAAAAGAGTACGTACCAAAGCTACTTGGACACGGTTGCAGGTTGGAGAGACAGCAAAGTCACGTATTGTCAGCGATTTAACCCTAAAACCAGCAGTGCGATCCCAAGTTGCGGCGATAACAGAGGCGTGGTAGTCATCGGAAGCTTGCCATTAGTTCAAGCGCAAGCGGCTCGTGTATTTGCGGAACAGATGGGGTGGCCGATACTTGCCGACCCACAAAGTGGAGTGAGTTCTGATTGGGCGCACTTTGATTTATGGCTACAAAACCCAAGGTTGGCAAGCCAGCTTGATGACTGCGATTTGATTGTTCAGTTCGGCAGCCGAATCATTTCTAAGCGTTTTAATCATTGGTTAGAGAGACATGTTTCTCGCAATCAGCATGGTGGGGATATTCAATATTGGTATGTCTCTCCACGATTGGATCGTGACAATCAAAGCCACTTGCCTCAATGGCATTGGGCAGAGCAGCCAAGCGCGTGGGTAGAGCGTACTACAGAGTTTGAATCGGAGTATTCCGGCTGGGCAGATGACCTTGCTGCTGACATCAAACAGGTGACTCAGCATGCGAAAGGTTTGTTTGTCTCCGATCCTAAGAGTGAATTGAGTGAAATTGCTTTGGCAATAGATGTTGCGGAGCGGTCTCAAGGGGTGGACTTGTTTGTTGGTAATAGCTTGTTTGTTCGCCTAATCGATATGTTTGGCAAACTGGACAATACCGAAGTCTTCACTAACCGTGGCGCTTCGGGTATTGATGGATTGTTTGCTACGGCAAGTGGTGTGCAACGAGCTCGTCAAAATCCAATGTTGATGTTCCTTGGCGATACTTCTGCTCTATATGGATTGAACTCACTAGCGCTGTTTACACACAGTGAATTACCTTCGGTTTTAGTGATCACGAATAACGATGGTGGTGCGATTTTTGATTTACTGCCAGTGCCACAAGAGCATAGGGAGTCTTTCTACCAAATGCCCCATGGCTATGAGTTTGAGCATGCCGCTAAGCAGTTTGGATTAGAATACAGTAAACCAAGCACGCTGGCAGAGTACCAAACGTTAGTAGCACAACATTTGGCGACAGGTCGTGGAGCATTGGTGGTCGAAGTGCAAACGCCGTCAAATCAAGCGGTAGAGCATCTTAAATCCTTCAATAAGAATCTACATGCTCTATTCTGAACACTTTCCTGCAACGGAAAAACACCAAGGTAGCGCATTACCTACGTTGGTGTTTTTGCATGGTTTGCTTGGCAGTGGTGAGGATTGGCAAACGTGTATGGCAGCTTTGCCACAGTATGACCGAGTAACGATTGACTTACCCGGGCATGGGCATAGCCAATCTATTTTTTGCCGTGACCTGAATGATTGCTGCAAACTGCTCCATTCCACACTATCTTTACTATTTCCCTCACAACAACCGTTTATTCTGATTGGTTATTCAATGGGTGGGCGCATTGCTATGCATGGTCTTGCGCACCAGTGTTTTCTGGATCTCAATATTTGCGGTGCGATTATCGAAGGGGGAAACTTCGGGCTGCAAAGCGAGTCAGAAAAACAAGCACGGTTTAGCAACGATGCGCATTGGGCGAGACGCTTCAAAACAGAGCCTCTTGCCTGTGTTTTGAACGATTGGTACCAACAGTTGGTCTTTTCTTCACTAAACCATGAGCAAAGACAAACATTGATTGAGAAACGAAGTGCTAATCTTGGTTCAGCAGTTGCGGACATGTTGCTTGCGACGTCTTTAGCAAGGCAATCTTACTTGCTGTCTGCGCTGCAACAACAAACCATTCCGCTGTATTACATTTGCGGTTCAAAAGACAAGAAATTTAGTCAACTGGCTGAGAGTAGCGGGTTGGCGTATCTGCAAGTTGAGGGCGCTGGACACAATGTCCATCAAGAGCAACCACAACAATTTGCGATGCACATTAATCAAATATTTCATTCTCACTTTGGGTGAGAGCAACGAGAACAATGGGAATCACCATGGCTAAAACAGTAGGCATTTCTGAAGAAGAACTTTACGCTCCGGTTCAATGGAAAGATTGCGGCGAGAAATACGAGGACATTCATTACCACAAGTCTGAAGACGGTATCGCGAAAATTACTATTGCACGTCCACAAGTGCGTAATGCGTTCCGCCCTCAAACGGTGAAAGAGATGATTGATGCGTTGGCAGATGCACGCTACGACTCTGGTGTTGGCGTGATCATTCTAACGGGTCTAGGCGAAGACGCTTTCTGTTCTGGCGGTGACCAGAAGATCCGCGGTGATTACGGCGGCTATAAAGACGACCAAGGCACTCACCATCTAAACGTATTGGATTTCCAACGCGACATCCGTACTTGTCCAAAACCAGTGATCGCATCGGTTGCAGGTTGGGCTGTCGGTGGTGGTCATGTTCTTCACATGATGTGTGATCTAACGATTGCAGCTGATAATGCACAATTTGGTCAAACGGGTCCTAAAGTCGGTTCATTTGATGGTGGCTGGGGTGCATCTTATATGGCTCGCATTGTTGGCCAGAAGAAAGCTCGCGAAATCTGGTTCCTATGTCGCTTCTACAATGCACAAGAAGCAGTAGATATGGGACTAGTGAACACAGTTGTGCCACTAGAAGACCTAGAAAAAGAAACCGTTCGCTGGTGTCGTGAAGTTCTACAACATAGCCCTATGGCGCTACGTTGTTTGAAAGCGGCACTCAATGCAGACTGTGATGGTCAAGCGGGTCTGCAAGAGCTTGCTGGTAACGCGACAATGATGTTCTACATGACGGATGAAGGCCAAGAAGGTCGTAACGCATTCAACGAGAAACGTCGCCCAGACTTCGACAAATTCCCTCGTAACCCATAATCCGTATAAGAAGAGGAGCCATGCGCTCCTCTATTTCGTTTTCGTCCTGAGCGCCTCGCCCTCTGGGAGGCTAGCGGGTTTTCTCGCTAAAGAGCTCAGAATATACGGCATTACATAGGATTCGAATTATGCGTAAAGCGAAGATTTATCGTTACTGCTTGCCAATGGACAGTGGCGTGATACTGCGTGATAACAAGTTGACGGAACGTACAGGTTATATCGTTGAACTGTCCGAAGGCGATAAAATAGGTCGTGGTGAAGTCGCTCCACTGGTTGGTTTTAGCTTGGAAGGTGTGGAAGAAGCCGGTATTCAATTGCAAGCTCAGGTTGAACGCTGGGTTGCGAACTTACCTTTGGATTACAACCACATGTATCCATCGGTTGCGTTTGGTTTGTCGATGGCTCAACTGGAGCTTGAAGGTGGTTTACCTGCGCAAGGTAAGCACCAAGTCGCGCCTTTGTGTAACGGTGACCCAGACGATCTGATCCCAAAACTGAACGAAATGGAAGGCGAAAAAGTCGCGAAAGTAAAAGTCGGTCTGTATGAACCGATTCGTGACGGTATGCTGGTGAACTTGTTCCTTGAGTCGATTCCACAACTAACGCTTCGTCTTGATGCAAACCGTGCTTGGACGCCAGAAAAAGCGCAGCAGTTTGCAAAATACATTGCACCATCACTACGCCAGCGCATCACTTTCTTGGAGGAGCCATGTCGCTCTCCTGGCGACAGCCTGTCTTTTGCAATCAATACGGGGATCGCTATCGCGTGGGATGAGACGTTGCAAGATGCGGTTCGTCGTGAAGATTTCAGCTTGGAAGATCTTACTGGTGTGAAAACCATCATCATCAAGCCAACGTTAATCGGCTCGGTTGATTTCTGTATTAAGCTGATTGAAAAGGCGAAGACGCTGGGCATTAAAGCCGTGATCAGCTCAAGCATTGAATCGAGCTTAGGTCTCAACCAACTTGCGCGCTTAGCACAATGGCAACTACCAAATGAGATCCCAGGTTTGGATACCATTGGTTTGTTTAAAGCGCAATTAGAGCAGGGCTGGCCGAAGTGCGATCTTCCAGTTATTCCGCTGTCAGAGCAGGAGTTAGTGTGGCATTCAGCGTAGATGATATTGCGATTGCACCATGGAAATACTGGGCTCATGTGAGCCCTTTTTCTATTGCACTTGAAACAAACAAAGCGTCGCTCAATTGGCAGCAATTAGCGGTACGGATTAGCCATTATGTTCATTCCCTGCAACAGCAAGGTGTGATGAATGGAGATGTGGTGACGTTAGTCGGTAAGAATCAAGTTGAAACCCTGTGGTTTTATCTTGCCGCTCAGCAGTTAGGAGCGACTGTTGCTTTAACCATGCTGCAGCCTTTTGAGGCTCTGTCTGGCAAACTAACGACATTATACAAACCGAACCAGCAACGCTTTGTTTGGTTTGCTGATGGTGCTGTTGGTTTGTACTCTGAAAATCAGTTATCACAACTTAGTGCTACCTTGTTGTCGATTCCAGACACTGACACCGATGATGTATCAGTGCTCTCTACTGACGGATACTCGCATGATGGATTCGCATCTATCGTATTTACCTCTGGTTCAACCGGTACGCCCAAAGCGGTTGTTCATACGCATAGACAGCACCTTTCTTCAGCTCAAGGTCTGTTGGCTGAGTTTCGGTTCGACCAACAAGATACGTGGTTACTCTCTTTGCCGCTTTATCATGTTTCTGGTCTTGCCATTGTGTATCGCTGGCTGTTCGCTGGTGCAACCATTAAGGTCGGAAGTGGAAGCCTTGCAGACGATATTGTTGGTGTCTCTCATGCTTCTTTAGTCTCGACCCAGCTTAAGCGTTTGCTGGACGAACAAGTTGAATTGTCTCTCACGCATGTATTACTGGGTGGTAGCCACGTCGCACATGAGCTCGCACTACGAGCGACACAACAAGGCATTGAGACTTGGCTAGGCTACGGCATGACGGAAGCCGCTTCAACGGTGACAGCAAAGCAAATAGACAGCATCAGCAATGCAGGTCACCTATTGCAAAATCGAGATATTAAGCTGGAGGAGCAACGCATTTATATTGGCGGGCTCACTCTCGCAACTGGCTACTTTAATCAAGGAAGTATTACTTCTCTGCTTAATGATGATGGTTGGTTCGACAGTAAAGACTTAGGTGAGTGGCAAGGCGATGAACTTAAGATCATTGGACGAGCAGACAACCAATTCATCTCTGGCGGTGAGAATGTTCACTGCGAAGAAACTGAAGCAGTACTGAACCAAATCGAGGGTATTTCGCAAAGCATTGTTGTGCCAGTAGAAGATGCGGAATTTGGACACCGACCAGTGGCTGTGATTCAAACTGAATCGTTATTGAGCAAAGTACAGTACGAGCAATACCTAAAAACTAAGCTAGAGAAATTCAAATGGCCAGTAGCGTATTACGCAATGCCTCAAACTCTGTTAGGTGGTGGTATTAAAGTGTCGCGCAAAGCAGTGAAAGACTGGCTAAAAAATGAAGTGCAAAACGGTGACTAAGCGTTATTGCACTTCAGGGGGATGTGGTGATGGTGAGTCACCACAATTCTTTAGTTAGCGAGCGCGACTTTCATCTGCTCAGCCACTTTATCTACTTTGCCCAATCCGATAATCACTTGTAAGCCGCCTTTACCAATCATAACTACGCCAGCAGCACCTAGTTGTTTTAGCTTAGCTTCATCGGCTAGAGAAGAGTCTTTTACAGTCAAGCGAAGGCGAGTAATACAATTGTCCAACTCGAGAATGTTATCTGCACCACCAATCGCTGCGATGTAGTCTTTCGCCAATTCACCAATGTTCTCAGTGACTTCTTTTTCCATATCCTCGCCGCGACCGGGTGTACGTAAGTTGAACTTAATAATCGCAAAGCGGAATACGCTGTAGTAAATCGCGAAGAAAACTAAACCTTGTGGGATCAGCATGTACCATTTGGTCGCCAGCGGGTTTTGGCTTGATAGTACGAAGTCAACGAAGCCTGCAGAGAAGCCAAAACCTGCCATCCATTGCATGCTTGCCGCAATGTACATTGAGATCCCCGTTAATACTGCGTGAATCAGGTACAACACTGGCGCTAAGAACATGAAGCTGAACTCTAGAGGTTCTGTGATACCAGTGAAGAAAGACGCCATCGCAGCAGCCAGCATGATAGAAAACACTTTGGTTTTGTTTTGCTTATCAGCGCAGTGATAAATCGCAAGAGCGGCACCTGGTAGGCCAAACATCATAATTGGGAAAAAGCCAGCTTGGTACATACCAGTTTTGCCGATCACAGCCGTACCATTGGCAATAGACTGTGCGCCGCCTAAGAAGTTTGGAATGTCGTTGATGCCAACCACATCAAACCAGAAGACTGGGTAGAGCGCGTGGTGCATGCCGATTGTCAGCATCAAACGGTTAAAGAAGCCAAAGAGACCTGCGCCTAACGCCCCCATGGATTCGAGCTTAGTCCCGAAAATAATTAATGCATCATAAATCACAGGCCATACGTAAAGCAGGACAAAAGCCAAAGCCATGCCAGCGATAGAGGTTAAGATTGGAACCAGACGCTTGCCACTGAAGAATGCCAACGCCTTTGGTAGCTCAACACCAGAGTAACGGTTATAGATTTCTGCTGAGATCACGCCAACTAGAATACCGATAAACTGGTTGTTGATTTTGTTGAACGCATCAGGCACTTCGTCAGCACTAATATCCATCAATTGAGTAACGGCACCCGGTGCTAGTAATGTGGTTAGCACCATAAAACAGATAAAACCAGATAAAGCGGCAGAGCCATTCTTATCCTTACTTAATCCGAAAGCGACACCAACGGCGAACAGTACCGCCATGTTATCAATGATGGCTCCACCGGATTTAATTAGGAATGCCGCTAAAACACTTTCAGAGCCCCAACCGACCGGATCAATCCAGTAGCCAATCCCCATTAATATTGCCGCAGCAGGTAGGGTCGCCACGGGTACCATTAATGCCTTACCGACTTTTTGCATATAGCCGAGTATATTCATATTTGCCCCTATAATTTTAATGCCACCTAAAACATGATCTATGTTTGAAAGTGGTGTTTTTATTTAGTTTCTAGAGACTATTTGAAACTTAATTATCGACGCAAACAAACGAAATCACTACTATCATGAATTAATATTTTTAATGCATGGTGCGTTATGGCTAACCAACAGTTACTGCTTAGAAACCTTCATACTTTCAGTATCGCAGCGAAGCACCTCAGCTTTACGCAGGCAGCGAAAGAGTTGCACCTCACTCAAGGCGCTGTGAGTCATCGCATCAAAGTGCTAGAGCAGGAGCTTGGTTTTTCTCTGTTTGTGCGAGGTACGCGGAAGTTAGATTTGACCGCAGAAGGGTACCGATTCCAAAAGACATTATCATCGTCACTGAGCACCATCTTTAATGAAATTGAAGAAATAAAATCAACGGATTTAGTTGGTGAACTGAATATCGCTGCATCTCCGGGATTCTTAAATGGATGGTTGATGCCACGTATTGCGGATTTTAAACGTCTTTATCCGGGATTTAACCTCAACCTGTTTGCACAGGAAAACCAATTAGATTTAGTGACTAATCACATTGATGCTGCGATTTTTTATGATACGGAGCATTTGGTTGATGTGTATCGCCAAAGACTGTTTGGTGAAAAGTACATCCCGGTCTGTACACCTGAGTACATGAAAGAACAGAATATTTTAGAGGATGGGATGGCATCACTTCATCGTATCAACTTTATCCATGCATTGGGTTCGGATGTATGGCAACGATGGATTGCCCATGTGGGACTTGATGTTGATATCTTTGAGCATTTTTATTGTGTTAGCCATCGAGATATGGCGGTGCTCGCGGCGAGAAATAGTGTTGGTGTGGCGATGGGGCGGTATCGATTCGTCAAAGATTTACTGGATAAAGGAGAATTGGTTAGCCCTTATCCGACAATGGATACGAACTTGGGGTACGATTTAATTTGTCCATCTGGCTATGAACATCGACCTAAAGTGAAAACCTTTATTTCATGGATAGAAAGTCATATACCCAAGTAACCTCAAAATGCTTGGTTCAGCGAGAATGACTTGGTTTGAAGGCGAGGCAACAATTTGAAGATCTAGTGGTTCTAAATCAAAAGTTGTTAACGAAGCATACGAACCAAGGCAACTCACCTTTTGGGAGTGTGTCACTGAAACAATTTCATCGTCAAACAACTTGGAAAGAGCTTGCTATTACGCTTCGTTGTTTTCCTTGAACTTGAATCAGTGACAGCGCTCTGAATCCAGCACCTTGAAGTCACTTGGGTATAGTTGATTTCGCAATGAATTAGTCGAAAAGGTAATTTCGTATCCTTATAACTCTGAATCATAATCATGCTCAAAGATAAAGGAATAAGGCATAAGGTTCAGGATGATCAAATTAGCGTTAGCAGCGGCGGTATTATTGCAAATCGGTGTAGCTGTCAGCAGTGAGGGGTTAATGCGTTCATTGGCTGAGTTAACTGCCTTTCTGGTTGCAATAGCTTTAGTGTTGGTACACAAAAGTCAAAGCACGCGAAAAGTTGAGCCAACCCAGCCTCAGAAAATCGATCAAGGTTTAGCTGAGAAGTAACCAGCCTAGAGACGTAGTAGAAATCAGTACCCACAACGTGACGCCAAACAGTAATGGCTTTGCGCCTGCTGATTTGAGTTTTGAGACTGAAATACTGCAACCAATCAAGAACAAACAAACCACAAGAGCTTGCTTAGCAATGGCAAAGATGCCTTGATATACCACTTCAAATTGTGGGAAGAAATCGCTGAATGCAATTGCAGCACAGTACCAGAAAATGAAGTAAGGAATCACTAACTTACTTTTGCCTTCCTCTCCATTACCTCGAGAAAAGATCACAGCACTGATCAGTGCGACAGGGATAATCCACAATGCTCGGGCGAGCTTCAATGTTGTTGCTGTCGTAAGTGCTTCTTCGCCGTAAGCAGACGCGGCACCCACAACTGAAGAAGTGTCGTGAATCGCAATCGCCGCCCATGTTCCGAACGTATGCTGATCCAAGCCTATTGCGTGACCAATCACTGGGAAGATAAATAGCGCTAATGAGTTCAGAACGAAAACCGTTGCAAGTGCAAGACCGATTTGTTCGTCCTTCGCTTTAATCGCTGGAGCGACAGCGGCAATTGCACTGCCACCGCAAATTGCAGTGCCAGAAGCGATTAAGTAAGCGGTCGTTCGTTCTAACTTAATCATCTTCGCGATCGTCATACCGATCACAAGCGTGCCAAGAATGGTGGCGATGATAAGACCAATACCGTCAGAAGTGACTGCTAGAGCCTGCTCAAAGTGAATACCGAATCCTAAGCCAATGATTGAATAGGAAAGCAACTTCTTGGTAAAAGAGGCAATAGTAAGTTCTGTCGGTACTAGGCTAAAACTCGCCAATAGAAAACCGACCACAAGCGCAATAGGAGAGGACACGAAAGGGGTTAAACAAAACAGCAGTGCCAATCCAAAGGGGATATTCTTTGTATTCAAGGGTGTCGTTCGTTGTTATGAGTTAAAGCGTGGAGTATACAGTAACGCTTTTGGTCAGAAAGTCTTAATGAATTGAACATACGTTCAGTTAAACTAAACGCATGTTCAAGAATATGAAAGTGCTGCTCTGAGTTTAACGCCAGTCGCCTCGAAGTGCTCTTACTTTTTCAAACATAACTTGCGCGCTGGCTTGTTTTGGATCGACGGGTGTTCCTGCTTCGATTTCTAATTTAGACCAGAAACGGGTTGGTAACCCCTTACATGCGCGACCTTTTGCACGGCTGAAATAGCTGCCCCATAAACCTTTCAGTGCCATTGGTATGACTGGGACAGGGCTGCGGCGAAGGATGATATCGATACCACGCATAAACTCGTTCATCTCACCATCTGACGTTAAACGTCCCTCTGGGAAGATACACACAATATGACCCTCACTCAGTGCTTTCTCAACATCATTAAATGCGCGGCGAATCGATGTTCGATTGCTAGCCGAGATGGGGATCACGCCTGCTCGGCGAAGGAATCGTCGCAAAGGAGGAAGGTTCGCATAGTCTTCTTCCATCACAAATCGAATGAGACGAGGACAAACGGCACTTAATAGCAGTGAGTCCATATAGCTGACATGATTGCAGACGATCAATGCCCCGCCGTGTTCTGGTAGGTGGTGTAAGTTCTTGTGCTTCACTCGGTAAATGGTATGAGTGACCACCCACATTGCAAAGCGCACCACAAAGATAGGAATCTGCAAAAAAATGTACGTTGCAACGAGGAAGTTAAGCACCGCCAGAAGAGCAAACAATTGAGGAATGCTCATTTCAAGTACGCTTAGACAAACAATGCCTAATACAGCGCTGCCTACCATGAATAGAGAGTTAAAGATGTTTAAGCCTGCAATGACCTGCGCTCGTTCCGTTTCTTTAGCTCGGTGTTGCATCAAGGCATAAAGGGGGACGATAAAGAGACCGCCGGATACACCTATCATTAATAAGTAGAAGAACAAGAGCCAGAATGCATCGTAGCTAACAAACTCAGCGAAAGTATGGAAGCGAGGCAGATCGGTCGGAATCGATGTTGCCATCAAAAAACCGAAGATTGTGATACCGAGAGCACCAATCGGCACGATGCCGACTTCAATACGATGATTTGAGAGCCAATTACACGCCATGGAGCCAACCGCAATGCCAACAGAGAATAGCGCTAGAAGGAAAGAAACCGCGCTTTCGGTACCGTTCAAATACACCTTGGTGAAGTTTGGAAATTGAGTCAGATAAGCCGCACCTAGGAACCAAAACCAGCTGATTGCCATGATGCATTGGAAGACAATACGATCAGACTTAGCAATCGCGAGTGTGTGCTTGGTCTGTTTATATGGTTGCCATTTGAATTGAATGTCCGGCGCGCTGGCTGATGCAAACGGAATAAAGCGACTAGATAGGTAGCCCAAAACAGCAAAGATGACAACGCAGAAAGCAGCAAGATATTTGGCACTCTCTGCTGAGGCAATAATACCGGCACCGAGAGTACCGACCAGAATTGCGATAAACGTACCAGCTTCGACTAATGCGTTGCCAGGGACGAGTTCTCTCTCATTAAGTTGTTGAGGAAGTAGGGCATATTTGACTGGTCCAAAGAACGCCGATTGGGTACCCATCAAAAACAGCAATAAGAGCAGGACGCCATAGCTTTCGGTGATAAAACCAATTGCGCCTAATAGCATGATGCCGATCTCGAACAACTTTACCTTTCGAATAAACCATGACTTCTCGTACTTATCCGCGAGCACCCCAGCTGATGCAGAGAATAAGAAGAATGGAAGAATAAACAAGCCTGCCGCTAAGTTAATGAAAAGGTTGCTAGAAATTGGTAACGCGCTTGACCCAGCAAAAGCCACAAACAGCAGCAGTACGTTCTTAAATATGTTGTCGTTGAAAGCACCAAAAAACTGGGTAATAAAGTAGGGGAGGAACTTTCGCTGCCTAAGCAAAGACGACTGGCTGTCTGATGACATGAACAATCCTTTATTACCAGCTGATCAGGTAGTTTGAAATCAGGTTATCGATAAGCTCTTTACCATCAATAGGTTCGCTTGAGAAAAATTTGTCATCGACGCTCAGAAGTGTAATGCCGTGAACACCTGACCATAATACTCGACTCGCTTGTAATACTTCAGATTCAGTACGATGGGGAGCGATTTGTGCCAATAAGGATTCCAACATTCCTGTCATACCATCGATGCGCTTCGCGTGCCACTCTGGAAGCTCAGCACCATTCATGTTGTGCTCAAATACCAGTTGCCAGCGGTAAGGGTGTTTTTGCGCAAAGTCATGGTAGCAGTATGCCAGTTCAAAAAGTGCTTGATGAGCATCCTTACTGTTTTTGGTCGCGGTTACTGCTTCTTGTTGCAACTCATCCAATGTCTGTGCAACGGCATGTAAAAGCAGTAGGTTATAGTTGCCAAAGATATTAACGAGAGTACTTGGCACGTAACCTATCATATTAGCGATCTTGCGAAGGCTCAGGTCGTGGTAAGAGTTTTCGTCTAAAAAGTCTTTGACTGTGGTAAGAGTCAAATTGACTAACTCTTCTCTAGTGTGATCGTTTCTGCGCGCCATAATTTAAAACTACTTATTGAACAACGTTCAATATGATAGTCAGCTACTGATTGACCGTCAATAACGCAAACAAGTCAGAAACCTGTGGGTTGGCAATATTCTGATACATGTCTTCTATTACGGATTGTTTCATTGTTGAATCCGACGGAGTATGATGGACACATCTCATATTTAGCGTGCTACTGATATTAGATGCTCGTTCATTTCACTATCATGCAGCGCGATTAAGTACATATCGTCAATTTTAAGGATAACGATGAAACGTTTATTTTCGATTGTCGCCCTACTGATGTTTACTGTTGCTGTAACGCCTATCGCGGAAGCGAAAAAGTTCGGTGGTGGTAAGTCTTTCGGTAAGAGTTATAAAACAGCCCCTGCTCCTAAACAGCAGCAACAAAACACAAACACCATTGGTAAAGAACAAGGTGCTAAATCATCAAGCAAAAAAGGTTTGATGGGCGGCTTACTTGGTGGTCTTCTTGCTGGTGGTTTGTTAGCAGCATTCTTTGGTGGTGCATTCGAAGGTATCCAATTTATGGATATCCTAATCATCGGTTTGATTGCATTTGTTATCTTTAAATTGATGCGCGGCATGCTTGGCGCTAAACAGGGCAGTATGAATCAGCATCGTCAACAGCCAGCATTTGGCGGTAATGCTTCTAAGTTCGAGCAACCAAACATGCAGAATTTTGAGCAACAGCCAAATACAAACGCTGGTGGTTTTGGCGGTTTCGGTGCTCAAACTGACATCCCACATAACTACCCACCGGGTTTTGACCAAGCTGCATTTATCAATGGCTCTCGTGAGCACTACCGCATCTTGCAAGGCGCATGGAACCATAACCAACTTCACACGATTGAAGAGTATGTTTCACCAAGCCTATTTGAAGATTTGAAAGCAGAACGTGCGAAGCTAGATGGCGAGCAACACACCGATGTGATGTATGTAGATGCTGAAATCGTTCGCGCTGACTACGATGCAAGTAAAGCACAGCTTAGTCTGCAGTTCAGTGGTCGCTACCGTGATGCAGCAGAAGGCATTGAAGAAGATATCGAAGATATCTGGCACCTAGAGCGCGACCTAACGGTACCAAACGCACCTTGGTTGATTGTCGGTATTCAAGGTTAATCACCAGCAGCGTTCAATTTAGTCTTAGTAAAATCCCGCTTTCGAGCGGGTTTTTTTATGTCTGGAAATCAGAGAATCGAAACCTATCGATATAATTTCGAGTGGTTAAAGTCGAGCAAATAGGATTCTTACAAGGGAAACGATGAGTCACACATAGGGATTGGTGAAGATAGAGCTAATGAGATGATCTATGGCTTGATTCCATTGACCTAAAATAAACCAGCTGACACTTGGATTCCTCTCAAGCAGAGCTAGTTAAAAGTATCTAGGTGTCGTACTACTTAACGAAAGATCACCAAAAATCGCGCTGTGAGTGAGACTAGATTTAGCCAGATAGTGGGGTAGTCATTGAAAATTGATAGGTATAGAACGAAAAAAGCCAGCTCAATGAGCTGGCTTCTTCAATATGGTGGAGGGGGACGGATTCGAACCATCGAAGGCAGTGCCGGCA